>NZ_JAFLXF010000003.1:0-321384 GCF_019891575.1 Pseudomonas sp. MIS38 | reverse complement strand
CTGTTACCCTGATCAAAACCATCGCGATGGAAGATGGTCTGCGTTTCGCTATCCGTGAAGGCGGTCGTACCGTCGGCGCTGGCGTCGTAGCTAAAATCATCGAATAAGCGGTTGTAATGTATTTTTCGGGCCGGCATAATGGTCGGCCTGATTTTGTTTTAGGTCAGTAGCTCAATTGGCAGAGCGACGGTCTCCAAAACCGTAGGTTGGGGGTTCGATTCCCTCCTGACCTGCCAGATTCACTCGGTGTGTCTGGCTTTCTTTTCACAGGATCTTCATAGATGACTCCTAAGGCTGAAGCTCAAGGCTCTCGCTTCGATCTGCTCAAGTGGCTTGTGGTAGCCGCTTTGGTGGTTGTGGGTGTAGTTGGCAATCAGTATTACGCTGCTTCGCCGATCCTGTACCGTGTACTCGCTTTGCTCGTAATTGCTGCTGTAGCTGCCTTTGTAGGCCTGCAGACTGCAAAGGGCAAGTCGTTCTTTGTACTGGTTAAGGAAGCGCGCACCGAGATTCGTAAAGTCGTATGGCCAACTCGCCAGGAAACCACGCAGACAACGTTGATCGTTGTTGCTGTGGTTATCGTTATGGCGTTGCTGTTGTGGGGTGTTGATTCCCTGCTCGGTTGGCTTGTTTCCTTGATTGTCGGCTAAGGGTGTCCCGTGGCTAAGCGTTGGTACGTTGTGCATGCTTACTCGGGTTACGAGAAGCATGTCATGCGCTCGCTGATTGAGCGCGTTAAGCTGGCTGGCATGGAAGATGGCTTCGGCGAAATTCTGGTTCCCACTGAAGAAGTGGTTGAAATGCGTAATGGCCAGAAGCGCAAAAGCGAACGCAAGTTCTTCCCAGGCTATGTGCTGGTACAGATGGATATGAATGAGGGTACTTGGCACTTGGTCAAGGATACTCCTCGGGTGATGGGATTCATTGGCGGTACCGCCGACAAGCCTGCTCCAATCACCGACAAAGAGGCGGAAGCCATTCTGCGTCGCGTGGCTGATGGTAGCGATAAGCCGAAGCCGAAGACTCTGTTTGAGCCGGGTGAGGTAGTTCGCGTTACTGACGGTCCATTCGCTGACTTTAACGGCACCGTCGAAGAAGTTAACTACGAAAAGAGCCGTGTCCAGGTGGCAGTGCTTATTTTCGGTCGCTCTACTCCGGTAGAGTTGGAGTTCAGTCAGGTCGAAAAGGTCTAGCTGAACAAGCATCCCAACCCCGCAGCCCTAGGCTGTGGGGTTTTGTCGTCACTGGGATAAACGCGCAAGTAACCGGGGAGCCTTTCGAGGCGTTCGAACCCGTAATTGGAGTGCCTCATGGCCAAGAAGATTACCGCTTACATCAAGCTGCAAGTGAAGGCCGCTCAGGCTAACCCAAGCCCACCTGTTGGTCCTGCTCTGGGTCAGCACGGCGTGAACATCATGGAATTCTGCAAGGCTTTCAACGCCCGTACTCAGGGTCTTGAAGCAGGTCTGCCGACTCCAGTGATCATCACTGTTTACAGCGACCGTAGCTTCACTTTCGAAACCAAATCCACCCCTGCTTCGGTTCTGCTGAAGAAGGCGGCCGGTCTGACCAGCGGTTCCGCTCGTCCGAACACCGTTAAGGTTGGCACTGTTACCCGTGCTCAGCTGGAAGAAATCGCGAAAACCAAAAACGCGGATCTGACTGCAGCTGATATGGATGCAGCCGTGCGTACTATCGCCGGTTCTGCTCGTAGCATGGGCCTTAACGTGGAGGGTGTGTAATGGCTAAGCTGACCAAGCGTCAAAAGGCTATCGCCGGCAAAATCGAAGCAGGCAAGGCCTACAACATTGTAGACGCTGCTGCTCTGCTGGCTGAGCTGTCGACTGTCAAGTTCAGCGAGTCGTTCGACGTTGCTGTAAACCTGGGTGTAGACCCGCGTAAATCCGACCAGGTTGTTCGTAGCGCTACTGTGCTGCCACACGGCACTGGCAAGACCGTTCGCGTTGCTGTGTTCACCCAGGGTCCAGCTGCTGAGGCCGCTCTGGCTGCCGGCGCTGACCGTGTAGGTATGGACGACCTGGCTGCCGAAATGAAAGGCGGCGACCTGAACTACGACGTAGTGATCGCATCCCCGGATGCCATGCGCGTTGTAGGTCAACTGGGTCAGATCCTCGGTCCACGTGGCCTGATGCCTAACCCGAAAGTCGGCACCGTAACTCCAGACGTAGCTACCGCGGTTAAAAACGCCAAGGCTGGTCAGGTTCGTTATCGCACCGACAAAAACGGCATCATCCACACCTCCGTTGGCAAGATCGGCTTCGATGCCGTCAAGCTGAAGGAAAACGTTGAAGCCCTGATCGCTGATCTGAAGCGTATCAAACCAGCTTCCTCGAAAGGTATTTACGTCAAGCGCGTTACCCTGAGCACCACTATGGGCCCAGGTCTGGTTATCGACCAGAGCTCGCTGGACGCGTAAGACAAAGGTTGGTGCGATTATTCGCGCCAATTGAAAGATTGGGGTCCCTGCCTGGCGGGGGCTATCCAAGACCGTAGGCGGCGCAAGCCTTAAACCACAAGCCTACGCAGATGGTGCTCCCGGTTCCTTACCGAATCAGACACCAAAACGACATTCGGTTTCGACCGAGTGAAACGGTAACAAGCAGGAGTTAAACCCGTGGCAATTAATCTCGAAGACAAGAAGGCCATCGTCGCTGAAGTCAACGAGGCTGCCAAAGTCGCTCTGTCCGCTGTCGTGGTTGATGCCCGTGGCGTAACAGTAGGCGCAATGACCGGACTCCGTAAAGAGGCTCGTGAAGCTGGCGTTTACGTACGTGTTGTACGTAACACCCTGCTCAAGCGCGCTGTTGCTGACACTGAATACAGTGTTCTCAACGACGTGTTCACCGGCCCGACCCTGATTGCATTCTCGAACGAACATCCGGGCGCTGCTGCCCGTATCTTCAAAGAGTTTGCCAAGGGTCAGGACAAGTTCGAGATCAAGGCAGCTGCGTTCGAGGGCAAGTTCCTCGCAGCTAATCAGATCGACGTACTGGCAACTCTGCCGACCCGTGACGAAGCAATTTCTCAGCTGATGAGCGTGATTCAAGGCGCTACCAGCAAGTTGGCTCGTACTCTGGCGGCAATTCGCGACCAGAAAGAAGCTGCCGCAGCCTAAGGCTCGTCAACTTCTCGCGTTTTTTGTTTATTTCGATGGTCGCGTAGGCCGTCCCCCAATTCAGGAATTGAGTCATGTCTCTGACTAACGAACAAATCATCGAAGCAATCGGCCAGAAATCCGTAGTGGAAATCGTTGAGCTGATCAAAGCGATGGAAGAAACCTTCGGTGTTACCGCTGCTGCTGCTTCGGCTGGCCCAGCTGTAGCTGCTGCTGCTGTTGAAGAGCAAACCGAGTTCAACGTTGTTCTGCTGGAAGCTGGCGAGAAGAAGGTTAACGTGATCAAGGCAGTTCGTGAACTGACCGGTCTGGGCCTGAAAGAAGCCAAAGAGAAAGTAGACGGCGCTCCTCAGGTTGTAGCTGAAGGCGTTTCGAAAGAAGCTGCTGAAGACGCTAAGAAGAAGCTGGAAGAAGCAGGCGCTAAAGTCGAGCTGAAATAAGTATCGACTTTGCTCCTCCAGCCCGAGCGTCAAGCGACAGGCTGATGGCTGGTGGCTCTTGCCACCGGCCTTTTTCCGTTATTGGTAGCCGACTGGGTCGGTGCTGATAAAGGCGCTGTAACCACCCGATGCGGTGGCGCAAACCATGGGGTTTGCACGATTTTCTGGCTGCTCCCGTCGGGAGGGGCCAAACAAGCAGGTGACCAAGCTGGGGAACGCTGATGGCTTACTCATATACTGAGAAAAAACGTATCCGCAAGGACTTTAGCAAGTTGCCGGACGTCATGGATGTGCCGTACCTCCTGGCCATCCAGCTGGATTCGTATCGTGAATTCTTGCAAGCGGGAGCGACTAAAGATCAGTTCCGCGACGTGGGCCTGCATGCGGCCTTCAAATCCGTTTTCCCGATCATCAGCTACTCCGGCAATGCTGCGCTGGAGTACGTCGGTTATCGCCTGGGCGAACCGGCATTTGATGTCAAAGAATGCGTATTGCGCGGTGTAACTTTCGCCGTACCTTTGCGGGTAAAAGTGCGCCTGATCATTTTCGACAAAGAGTCGTCGAACAAAGCGATCAAGGACATCAAAGAGCAAGAAGTCTACATGGGCGAAATCCCATTGATGACTGAGAACGGTACCTTCGTAATCAACGGTACCGAGCGTGTTATCGTTTCCCAGCTGCACCGTTCCCCGGGCGTGTTCTTTGACCACGACCGCGGCAAGACGCACAGTTCCGGTAAACTGCTGTACTCCGCGCGCATCATTCCTTACCGCGGTTCGTGGCTGGACTTCGAGTTCGACCCGAAAGACTGCGTGTTCGTGCGTATCGACCGTCGTCGCAAGCTGCCGGCCTCGGTGCTGCTGCGCGCGCTCGGCTACACCACCGAAGAAGTGCTGGACGCTTTCTACACCACCAACGTATTCCACGTTAAAGGCGAAGGCCTGAGCCTGGAACTGGTGCCTCAGCGTCTGCGCGGTGAAGTGGCTGTCCTCGATATCCAGGACGATAAAGGCAAGGTTATTGTCGAGCAGGGCCGTCGTATTACTGCCCGCCACATCAACCAGTTGGAAAAGGCCGGGATCAAAGAGCTGGACGTGCCTCTGGACTACGTCCTGGGTCGCACCACCGCCAAGGTCATCGTGCATCCGGCTACCGGCGAAATCCTGGCAGAGTGCAACACCGAGCTGTCGACCGAAGTCCTGGCGAAAATCGCCAAGGCCGGCGTTGTTCGCATCGAAACTCTGTACACCAACGACATCGACTGCGGTCCGTTCATCTCCGACACGCTGAAGATCGACTCCACCAGCAACCAATTGGAAGCGCTGGTCGAGATCTATCGCATGATGCGTCCAGGCGAGCCGCCAACCAAAGACGCTGCCGAAACCCTGTTCAACAACCTGTTCTTCAGCCCTGAGCGCTATGACCTGTCTGCGGTCGGCCGGATGAAGTTCAACCGTCGTATCGGTCGTACCGAGATCGAAGGTTCGGGCGTGCTGTGCAAGGAAGACATCGTCGCGGTACTGAAGACTCTGGTCGACATCCGTAACGGTAAAGGCATCGTCGATGACATCGACCACCTGGGTAACCGTCGTGTTCGCTGCGTAGGCGAAATGGCCGAGAACCAGTTCCGCGTTGGCCTGGTACGTGTTGAGCGTGCGGTCAAAGAGCGTCTGTCGATGGCTGAAAGCGAAGGCCTGATGCCGCAAGACCTGATCAACGCCAAGCCAGTGGCTGCGGCGGTGAAAGAGTTCTTCGGTTCCAGCCAGCTCTCGCAGTTCATGGACCAGAACAACCCGCTGTCCGAGATCACCCACAAGCGTCGTGTCTCTGCACTCGGCCCTGGCGGTCTGACTCGTGAGCGCGCAGGCTTTGAAGTTCGTGACGTACACCCGACTCACTACGGTCGTGTATGCCCGATTGAAACGCCGGAAGGTCCGAACATCGGTCTGATCAACTCCTTGGCTGCTTATGCCCGCACCAACCAGTACGGCTTCCTGGAAAGCCCGTACCGCGTGGTGAAAGAGGGTGTGGTCACTGACGAGATCGTGTTCCTGTCCGCCATTGAAGAAGCCGATCACGTGATCGCGCAGGCTTCGGCGACCATGAACGACCAGAAAGTCCTGATCGACGAGCTGGTAGCCGTACGTCACCTGAACGAATTCACCGTCAAGGCGCCGGAAGACGTCACCCTGATGGACGTTTCGCCGAAGCAGGTAGTTTCGGTTGCAGCGTCGCTGATTCCGTTCCTCGAGCACGACGACGCCAACCGTGCGTTGATGGGTTCGAACATGCAGCGTCAAGCTGTACCAACCCTGCGTGCTGACAAGCCGCTGGTAGGTACCGGCATGGAGCGTAACGTGGCTCGCGACTCCGGCGTTTGCGTCGTGGCTCGTCGTGGCGGCGTGATCGACTCTGTTGATGCCAGCCGTATCGTGGTTCGTGTTGCTGATGACGAAGTTGAAACTGGCGAAGCTGGTGTCGACATCTACAACCTGACCAAATACACCCGCTCGAACCAGAACACCTGCATCAACCAGCGTCCGCTGGTGAGCAAGGGTGATCGTGTTCAGCGTAGCGACATCATGGCCGACGGCCCGTCCACCGACATGGGTGAACTGGCACTGGGTCAGAACATGCGCATCGCGTTCATGGCATGGAACGGCTTCAACTTCGAAGACTCCATCTGCCTGTCCGAGCGTGTGGTTCAGGAAGACCGCTTCACCACGATTCACATTCAGGAACTGACCTGTGTGGCTCGTGACACCAAGCTTGGCCCAGAGGAAATCACTGCGGACATCCCGAACGTGGGTGAGGCTGCACTGAACAAGCTGGACGAAGCCGGTATCGTTTACGTAGGTGCTGAAGTAGGCGCAGGCGACATCCTGGTCGGTAAAGTCACTCCGAAAGGCGAGACCCAACTGACTCCGGAAGAAAAACTGCTGCGTGCGATCTTCGGTGAAAAAGCCAGCGACGTTAAAGACACCTCCCTGCGTGTACCTACCGGTACCAAAGGTACTGTCATCGACGTACAGGTCTTCACCCGCGACGGCGTTGAGCGTGATGCTCGTGCACTGTCGATCGAGAAGTCCCAGCTGGACGAGATCCGCAAGGATTTGAACGAAGAGTTCCGTATCGTAGAAGGCGCGACCTTCGAACGTCTGCGCTCCGCTCTGGTAGGCCACAAGGCTGAAGGCGGCGCCGGTCTGAAGAAAGGTCAGGACATCACCGACGAAGTTCTCGACGGTCTTGAGCATGGTCAGTGGTTCAAACTGCGCATGGCTGAAGATGCTCTGAACGAGCAGCTCGAGAAGGCTCAGGCCTACATCGTTGATCGCCGCCGTCTGCTGGACGACAAGTTCGAAGACAAGAAGCGCAAACTGCAGCAGGGCGATGACCTGGCTCCAGGCGTGCTGAAAATCGTCAAGGTTTACCTGGCAATCCGTCGTCGCATCCAGCCGGGCGACAAGATGGCCGGTCGTCACGGTAACAAAGGTGTGGTCTCCGTGATCATGCCGGTTGAAGACATGCCGCACGATGCCAATGGCACCCCGGTCGACGTCGTCCTCAACCCGTTGGGCGTACCTTCGCGTATGAACGTTGGTCAGATCCTTGAAACCCACCTGGGCCTCGCGGCCAAAGGTCTGGGCGAGAAGATCAACCGGATGGTCGAAGAGCAGCGTAAAGTCGCTGAACTGCGTACCTTCCTGGACGAGATCTACAACCAGATCGGCGGTCGTAACGAAGATCTGGATAGCTTCTCCGATCAGGAAATCCTGGATCTGGCGAAAAACCTGCGTGGCGGCGTTCCAATGGCCACTCCAGTGTTCGACGGCGCCAAGGAAAGCGAAATCAAGGCCATGCTGAAACTGGCAGACCTGCCGGAAAGCGGCCAGATGCAGCTGACTGACGGCCGTACCGGCAACAAGTTCGAGCGTCCAGTTACCGTTGGCTACATGTACATGCTGAAGCTGAACCACTTGGTAGACGACAAGATGCACGCGCGTTCTACCGGTTCGTACAGCCTGGTTACCCAGCAGCCGCTGGGTGGTAAGGCGCAGTTCGGTGGTCAGCGTTTCGGGGAGATGGAGGTCTGGGCACTGGAAGCATACGGTGCCGCTTACACTCTGCAAGAAATGCTCACAGTGAAGTCGGACGATGTGAACGGCCGTACCAAGATGTACAAAAACATCGTGGATGGCGATCACCGTATGGAGCCGGGCATGCCCGAGTCCTTCAACGTGTTGATCAAGGAAATTCGTTCCCTCGGCATCGATATCGATCTGGAAACCGAATAACACGTGACGCGATCGAGAGCGGGGCAGGACTGCCCGCTCTCTGCTCCGCCAGGAGGAAAGGCCTTGAAAGACCTACTGAATTTGCTGAAAAACCAGGGTCAAGTCGAAGAGTTCGACGCCATCCGTATCGGATTGGCCTCGCCTGAGATGATCCGTTCGTGGTCGTTCGGCGAAGTTAAAAAGCCGGAAACCATCAACTACCGTACGTTCAAACCTGAGCGTGACGGTCTTTTCTGCGCCAAGATCTTTGGCCCGGTAAAGGATTACGAGTGCCTGTGCGGTAAGTACAAGCGCTTGAAGCACCGTGGTGTGATCTGTGAGAAGTGCGGCGTTGAAGTTGCACTGGCCAAGGTTCGTCGTGAGCGCATGGCGCACATCGAACTGGCTTCGCCGGTTGCCCACATCTGGTTCCTGAAATCGCTGCCGTCCCGTATCGGCCTGCTGATGGACATGACCCTGCGTGATATCGAACGCGTTCTCTACTTCGAGAGCTACGTCGTTATCGATCCAGGCATGACCACCCTTGAAAAAGGTCAGCTGCTGAACGACGAGCAGTACTTCGAAGCGCTGGAAGAGTTCGGTGACGACTTCGACGCCCGCATGGGTGCTGAAGCTGTCCGTGAACTGCTGCACGCTATCGACCTGGAGCACGAGATTGGTCGTCTGCGCGAAGAGATTCCGCAAACCAACTCGGAAACCAAGATCAAGAAGCTGTCCAAGCGTCTGAAGTTGATGGAAGCCTTCCAGGGTTCCGGCAACCTGCCAGAGTGGATGGTACTGACCGTTCTGCCGGTTCTGCCGCCAGATCTGCGTCCACTGGTCCCGCTGGATGGCGGTCGCTTCGCGACTTCCGACCTCAACGATCTGTATCGTCGAGTGATCAACCGTAACAACCGTTTGAAGCGCCTGCTGGATCTGTCCGCTCCGGACATCATCGTGCGCAACGAAAAGCGTATGTTGCAGGAAGCTGTCGATGCACTGCTCGACAACGGTCGTCGTGGCCGCGCTATCACCGGTTCGAACAAGCGTCCTCTGAAATCCCTGGCTGACATGATCAAGGGTAAGCAGGGTCGCTTCCGTCAGAACTTGCTCGGTAAGCGTGTTGACTACTCCGGTCGTTCGGTAATTACCGTAGGTCCGACCCTGCGTCTGCACCAGTGCGGTCTGCCGAAGAAGATGGCTCTCGAGCTGTTCAAACCGTTCATTTTCGGCAAGCTGGAAATGCGTGGTCTCGCGACCACCATCAAAGCGGCCAAGAAAATGGTCGAGCGCGAACTGCCAGAGGTTTGGGACGTTCTCGCTGAAGTGATTCGCGAACACCCGGTTCTTCTCAACCGTGCACCGACCCTTCACCGTCTGGGTATCCAGGCGTTTGAACCGGTACTGATCGAAGGTAAGGCTATCCAGCTGCACCCGCTGGTCTGCGCCGCGTACAACGCCGACTTCGACGGCGACCAAATGGCCGTGCACGTACCGCTGACGCTGGAAGCCCAGCTCGAAGCGCGTGCGTTGATGATGTCGACCAACAACATTCTGTCGCCAGCCAACGGTGAGCCAATCATCGTTCCGTCGCAGGACGTTGTATTGGGTCTGTACTACATGACTCGTGAAGCGATCAACGCCAAGGGCGAAGGTCGTGTGTTCGCGGATCTGCAGGAAGTTGACCGTGTGTTCCGTGCCGGCGAAGCCGCACTGCACGCCAAGGTCAAGGTTCGTATCAACGAAACCGTCAACGACCGTGACGGCAACAGCGTGAGCAACACTCGTATCGTCGACACCACTGTCGGCCGTGCGCTGCTGTTCCAGGTTGTGCCAAAAGGTCTGTCGTACGATGTCGTCAACCTGCCGATGAAGAAAAAGGCGATCTCCAAGCTGATCAACCAGTGCTACCGCGTGGTTGGTCTGAAAGAGACCGTGATCTTCGCTGACCAGTTGATGTACACCGGTTTCGCTTACTCGACCATCTCCGGCGTTTCCATCGGCGTTAACGACTTTGTTATCCCGGACGAAAAAGCCCGCATCATCGGTGCAGCCACCGACGAAGTGAAAGAGATCGAGAGCCAGTACGCCTCCGGCCTGGTAACCCAGGGCGAGAAGTACAACAAAGTGATCGACCTTTGGTCGAAGGCGAACGACGAAGTTTCCAAGGCGATGATGGCCAACCTCTCGAAAGAGAAAGTCATCGACCGTCATGGCGATGAAGTCGACCAAGAGTCCTTCAACTCGATGTACATGATGGCCGACTCGGGTGCGCGGGGTTCCGCAGCACAGATTCGTCAGCTGGCCGGTATGCGTGGTCTGATGGCCAAGCCGGACGGTTCCATCATTGAAACGCCGATTACTGCGAACTTCCGTGAAGGTCTGAGCGTACTTCAGTACTTCATCTCGACTCACGGTGCTCGTAAAGGTCTGGCGGATACCGCGTTGAAAACTGCGAACTCCGGTTACCTGACTCGTCGTCTGGTAGACGTGGCGCAGGATCTGGTTGTAACCGAGATCGATTGCGGCACCGAACACGGTCTGTTGATGACTCCGCACATTGAAGGCGGTGACGTTGTAGAGCCGTTGGGTGAGCGCGTATTGGGTCGTGTTATTGCCCGTGACGTATTCAAGCCAGGCACCGAGGACGTTATCGTTCCTGCCGGTACCCTGGTAGACGAGAAGTGGGTCGAGTTCATCGAGCTGAACAGCATCGACGAAGTGATCGTGCGTTCGCCGATCAGCTGCGAAACCCGCTATGGCATTTGCGCCAAGTGCTACGGTCGTGATCTGGCTCGTGGTCACCAGGTGAACATCGGTGAAGCGGTCGGCGTTATTGCTGCCCAGTCCATCGGTGAGCCGGGTACCCAGCTGACGATGCGTACGTTCCACATCGGTGGTGCGGCAAGCCGTACTTCCGCAGCCGACAGCGTTCAGGTGAAGAATGGCGGTACTGTCCGTCTGCACAACCTGAAACACGTTGAGCGAGTGGATGGCCACCTGGTTGCCGTGTCCCGTTCCGGTGAGCTGGCAATCGCTGATGACTTCGGTCGTGAGCGTGAGCGTTACAAGCTGCCGTACGGTGCTGTGATTTCGGTTAAAGAAGGTGACAAGGTCGACGCTGGCGCAATCGTGGCCAAGTGGGATCCGCACACTCACCCGATCGTTACCGAAATGAAAGGTACCGTGACCTACGTGGGCATGGAAGAAGGCATCACGATCAAGCGTCAGACTGACGAATTGACCGGTATGACCAACATTGAAGTACTCGACGCGAAAGATCGTCCAGCTGCGGGCAAAGAAATCCGTCCAGCAGTGAAGATGGTCGACGACAACGGCAAGGATCTGTTGCTGCCAGGCACTGACGTTATCGCTCAGTACTTCTTGCCAGCCAACGCCCTGGTCGGTGTTGCGGACGGTGCGAAGATCGCGATCGGTGACGTTATCGCTCGTATCCCGCAAGAAACTTCGAAAACTCGCGACATCACCGGTGGTCTGCCGCGTGTTGCCGACCTGTTCGAAGCTCGTCGTCCGAAGGAAGCGTCGATTCTGGCTGAAGTGAGCGGCACCATCGCGTTCGGTAAAGAGACCAAAGGCAAGCGCCGTCTGGTCATTACCCCGAACGACGGTAGCGATCCGTACGAAGAGCTGATTCCGAAGTGGCGTCACCTGAACGTGTTCGAAGGCGAACAGGTAAACCGCGGCGAAGTTATCTCCGACGGTCCGAGCGATCCGCACGACATTCTGCGTCTGCTGGGTGTGAGCGCGCTGGCCAAGTACATCGTGAACGAGATCCAGGACGTTTACCGTCTGCAAGGCGTGAAGATCAACGACAAGCACATCGAGACCATCCTGCGTCAGATGCTGCGTAAAGTTGAGATCTCCGAGTCCGGCGATTCCAGTTTCATCAAGGGCGACCAGATGGAACTGACTCACGTACTGGTAGAGAACGAGCGTCTGAGCGCGGAAGACAAGTTTGTCTCCAAGTTCACTCGCGTTCTGCTGGGTATCACCAAGGCGTCGTTGTCCACCGAATCGTTCATCTCGGCGGCTTCCTTCCAGGAAACCACTCGCGTACTGACCGAAGCGGCAGTCACCGGCAAGCGCGACTACCTGCGCGGCCTGAAAGAAAACGTGGTTGTGGGTCGTCTGATCCCGGCCGGTACCGGTCTGGCGTACCACAGCGAGCGCAAGCGTCGTCGTGATGCAGACAAGCCGTTGCGCGTAAGCGCCAGTGAAGTGGAAGCTGCACTGACCGAAGCGCTGAACTCGAGCGGTAACTGAGTTCTGCGGTAACTAAGCTGAGGCCCTGATCGCTCCGTTCGTCGAATCGAGACAAATTGTCAAGGTTCGACGGGCGGGGAGGTCGGGGCCTTGCCTTGACTGGGGACAAGATCCTCTTTAGACTCTTGATCCCCTAAATTTGGCGGGAATCCGTTCCTGTCATTTTGCTTTTCTTGCAAGACAATAGCGTCGCAAGACAACAGTGGAGCTAGTAGATGGCAACTATCAACCAGCTGGTACGTCAGCCGCGTAAGCGTATCGTCGAGAAATCCGACGTACCTGCGCTGCAGAACTGCCCGCAACGTCGTGGCGTGTGCACCCGTGTGTACACCACTACGCCGAAAAAACCTAACTCGGCACTGCGTAAAGTATGCCGTGTGCGTCTGACCAACGGTTTCGAGGTTTCCTCGTACATCGGTGGTGAAGGCCACAACCTGCAAGAGCACAGCGTGGTACTGATCCGCGGCGGTCGTGTAAAAGACTTGCCAGGTGTTCGTTACCACACCGTTCGCGGCTCCTTGGATACTTCCGGCGTTAAAGGCCGTAACCAGGGTCGTTCGAAGTACGGTACCAAGCGTCCGAAGTAATCGGTCGTTTTGCAGATTTTCATTTTATTGAGTCGATAAGAGTAAGGTCGGGCTTGCATCCACTGGATCTGTCCCGAACTAACCTGAAGACCGCTTGAGGGCTTATCATGCCAAGACGTCGCGTAGCAGCAAAGCGTGAGATTCTGGACGATCCGAAATACGGAAGCCAGATCCTCGCCAAATTCATGAACCACGTTATGGAAAGCGGCAAGAAAGCCGTTGCCGAGCGTATCGTTTATGGTGCCCTGGAAACCGTGAAGGCTCGTAAGGCCGGCACCGATCCCCTGGAACTCTTCGAAAAAGCACTCGACGCCATCGCTCCGCTGGTCGAAGTGAAGTCGCGCCGCGTTGGTGGTGCTACTTACCAGGTTCCGGTCGAGGTTCGTCCTTCCCGCCGTAACGCTCTGGCAATGCGCTGGTTGGTAGACTTCGCCCGTAAGCGTGGCGAGAAGTCTATGGCTCTGCGCTTGGCTGGCGAACTGCTGGATGCTGCTGAAGGTAAAGGTGCTGCTGTTAAGAAGCGTGAAGACGTGCACCGTATGGCCGAAGCCAACAAAGCTTTCTCGCACTACCGCTTCTAATTTTAGCTTCACTAATTTTGCGAGGGCTTTATGGCTCGTACTACTCCGATTAGTCGCTACCGTAACATCGGTATCGTCGCTCACGTGGATGCTGGGAAAACCACCACCACCGAGCGCGTCCTTTTTTACACTGGCAAAAGTCACAAAATGGGCGAGGTGCATGACGGCGCCGCGACCACAGACTGGATGGTTCAGGAGCAGGAGCGTGGTATTACCATTACTTCTGCTGCCATTACCGCCTTCTGGAAAGGTTCCGAGAAGCAGTACCCGCACGAGCACCGTTTCAACGTCATCGATACCCCGGGCCACGTAGACTTCACCATTGAAGTTGAACGTTCCCTGCGCGTACTCGACGGCGCTGTGGTTGTATTCTGCGGTACTTCGGGTGTTGAGCCGCAGTCGGAAACCGTATGGCGTCAAGCCAACAAATACGGCGTTCCACGTCTTGTTTACGTAAACAAGATGGACCGTGCTGGTGCCAACTTCCTGCGCGTGATCGGTCAGATCAAACAGCGTCTGGGTCACACTCCGGTGCCGATTCAGCTGGCTATCGGTTCGGAAGACAACTTCCAGGGCCAGATCGACCTGATCAACATGCAGGCTGTTTACTGGAACGACTCTGACAAGGGTATGGTTCCTGTTCGCAAGGAAATCCCTGCGGACATGCTCGAGCTGGCTACTGAGTGGCGCAGCAACATGGTTGAGGCTGCGGCCGAAGCCAGTGAAGAGCTGATGAACAAGTACCTGGAAGGCGAAGAGCTGTCGATCGAAGAGATCAAGGCCGCTCTGCGTCAGCGCACTATCGCTGGCGAAATCGTTCTGGCAGTGTGCGGTTCGTCGTTCAAGAACAAGGGCGTTCCCCTGGTTCTCGACGCCGTTATCGACTTCCTGCCTGCTCCAACCGACATTCCAGCTATCAAGGGCTCGAACCCTGATAACGAGGAAGAGGAAATGGAGCGTCACGCAAGTGACGACGAGCCGTTCGCGGCACTGGCGTTCAAAATCGCTACCGACCCATTCGTGGGTACCTTGACCTTCGTCCGTGTTTACTCGGGCGTGTTGAACTCCGGCGACGGCGTGATCAACTCGGTTAAAGGCAAGAAAGAGCGCGTGGGTCGTATGGTGCAAATGCACGCAAACGCCCGTGAAGAGATCAAGGAAGTGCGCGCTGGCGACATCGCGGCCCTGATCGGCATGAAGGACGTCACCACTGGTGAAACCCTCTGCAACGCTGACAAGCCAATCATCCTGGTTCGCATGGACTTCCCGGAGCCGGTTATTTCGGTTGCCGTAGAGCCTAAGACCAAGGATGACCAGGAAAAAATGGGTATCGCACTGGGCAAGCTGGCTCAGGAAGACCCGTCTTTCCGTGTTAAAACTGATGAAGAGACTGGTCAAACGATCATCTCCGGCATGGGCGAGCTGCACCTGGACATCCTGGTTGACCGGATGCGCCGTGAGTTCAACGTCGAAGCCAACATCGGCAAGCCTCAGGTTTCGTATCGTGAGCGCATCACGAAGAATTGTGAAATCGAAGGCAAGTTCGTTCGTCAGTCCGGTGGTCGCGGCCAGTTCGGTCACTGCTGGATCCGTTTTGCTCCTGCTGATGAAGGTCAGGAAGGTCTGCAATTCGTGAACGAAGTTGTAGGTGGTGTGGTTCCTAAGGAATACATCCCGGCTATCCAGAAGGGTATCGAAGAGCAGATGAAGAACGGCGTTGTTGCCGGCTATCCGCTGATCGGCCTGAAGGCAACCGTGTTCGATGGTTCTTACCACGACGTCGACTCCAACGAGATGGCGTTTAAAGTGGCTGCTTCCATGGCGACCAAGCAACTGGCCCAGAAGGGTGGTGGTGAGTTGCTCGAGCCGATCATGGCGGTAGAGGTTGTTACGCCTGAAGACTATATGGGTGATGTAATGGGCGACCTTAACCGTCGTCGCGGCATGATCCAGGGTATGGAAGACACAGTGTCCGGCAAGGTTATCCGTGCCGAGGTTCCACTGGGTGAGATGTTCGGTTATGCGACCGACGTTCGTTCCATGTCTCAGGGTCGCGCAAGCTACTCTATGGAATTCAAAAAATACGATACGGCTCCGTCGCACATCGTCGAATCCGTAACCAAAAAACAAGGCTGATTCAGCCCCTTTAGGCTAGGAGTTAATTGTCGTGGCTAAAGAAAAATTTGATCGTTCCCTACCGCACGTCAACGTTGGCACCATCGGTCACGTTGACCACGGTAAAACCACTCTGACCGCTGCTCTGACTCGCGTCTGCTCCGAAGTTTTCGGTTCGGCCGTAGTTGAATTCGACAAGATCGACAGCGCTCCAGAAGAAAAAGCTCGCGGTATCACCATCAACACCGCTCACGTTGAGTACAACTCGACTATTCGTCACTACGCTCACGTTGACTGCCCAGGTCACGCTGACTACGTGAAGAACATGATCACCGGTGCTGCCCAGATGGACGGCGCGATCCTGGTTTGCTCGGCTGCTGATGGTCCGATGCCACAAACCCGTGAGCACATCCTGCTGTCCCGTCAGGTAGGCGTTCCGTACATCGTGGTTTTCCTGAACAAGGCTGACCTGGTAGACGACGCTGAGCTGCTGGAACTGGTTGAGATGGAAGTTCGCGACCTGCTGTCCACCTACGACTTCCCGGGCGATGACACTCCAATCATCATCGGTTCGGCTCGTATGGCGCTGGAAGGCAAAGACGACAACGAGATGGGCACCACTGCCGTCAAGAAACTGGTTGAAACTCTGGACAGCTACATCCCAGAACCAGTTCGTATGATCGACAAGCCATTCCTGATGCCAATCGAAGACGTATTCTCGATCTCGGGTCGCGGTACTGTTGTGACTGGTCGTATCGAGCGCGGTATCGTTCGCGTTCAAGATGCACTGGAAATCGTTGGTCTGCGTGACACCACTACCACAACCTGCACCGGTGTTGAGATGTTCCGCAAGCTGCTCGACGAAGGTCGTGCTGGCGAGAACTGCGGCGTTCTGCTGCGTGGTACCAAGCGTGACGACGTTGAGCGTGGTCAGGTTCTGGTTAAGCCGGGTTCGGTTAAGCCGCACACCAAGTTCACCGCAGAAGTTTACGTTCTGAGCAAGGAAGAAGGCGGTCGTCACACTCCGTTCTTCAAAGGCTACCGTCCACAGTTCTACTTCCGTACTACTGACGTGACTGGTAATTGCGAACTGCCAGAAGGCATTGAAATGGTAATGCCAGGTGACAACATTCAGATGACTGTTACCCTGATCAAAACCATCGCGATGGAAGATGGTCTGCGTTTCGCTATCCGTGAAGGCGGTCGTACCGTCGGCGCTGGCGTCGTAGCCAAAATCATCGAGTAATTCTCTTTTATAGAGTCTGCTTGATGAATTGAAAAAGCCCCCGCTCAGCGGGGGCTTTTTTATTGGGTTGACACCTATCTGGGGCGTCTATAGAATTGCGCCTCCTTTTAACGGGCGTATTGCGCCCGGTGGGAATAGCAGCCGGAGTCTGAAATCCAATGCAAAATCAGCAAATCCGTATCAGGTTGAAGGCTTTCGACCATCGCCTGATCGACCAATCAACCCAGGAAATCGTGGAAACCGCGAAACGTACTGGTGCTCAAGTGCGTGGTCCAATTCCACTGCCTACCCGTAAAGAGCGGTTCACCGTTCTGGTTTCCCCGCACGTCAACAAAGACGCGCGTGACCAGTACGAAATCCGCACTCATAAGCGCGTTCTGGACATCGTCCAGCCAACGGATAAAACCGTTGATGCTCTTATGAAGCTTGATCTTGCGGCCGGTGTGGAAGTGCAGATCAGCCTCGGCTAAGACTCGGTCTTGGTCGTGTAACGCTCTGAAATGGGCGGCCATAGCGGGTGAAAGCCCCGTACACTCATGAGGTTTACAACATGACTATTGGTGTAGTCGGTCGTAAATGCGGTATGACCCGTATTTTCACCGAAGAAGGTGTCTCCATTCCGGTCACGGTCATTGAGATCGAGCCGAATCGCGTCACCCAGTTCAAAACTGAAGAGACCGATGGCTATCGTGCAGTGCAAGTCACTGTCGGCGAGCGTCGTGCTTCGCGTGTAACAGCAGCTCAAGCTGGTCACTTCGCTAAAGCGAACGTTGCCGCTGGTCGTACCACCATGGAATTCCGTCTTGAAGAAGGCGAGTACCAGGCTGGCGATCTGATCAACGCTGAAATCTTCGCCGCTGGTCAACTGGTTGATGTAACCGGTCAGTCCAAGGGTAAAGGCTTCCAGGGTACGATCAAGCGTTGGAATTTCCGCGGGCAAGATAACACCCACGGTAACTCCGTATCCCACCGCGTCCCAGGCTCTATCGGCCAGTGCCAGACTCCTGGTCGTGTATTCAAGGGCAAAAAAATGTCCGGTCATATGGGCGCTGAGCGCGTGACCGTGCAGTCCCTGGAAGTAGTGCGCGTGGACGCTGAACGCAATCTGTTGTTGGTCAAGGGCGCTGTTCCTGGCGCTACTGGCGGCAACCTGGTTGTACGTCCAGCAGCCAAGGCTCGCGGTTAAGGGGAAGCTGACATGCAATTAAATGTAAATGACGCTCAAGCGATCGAAGTTTCCGAACTGACATTTGGCGGCGAGTTCAACGAGACGCTGGTTCACCAAGCAGTCGTGGCCTACATGGCCGGCGGCCGTCAAGGTAGCAAGCAGCAAAAGACCCGTTCCGACGTTCGTGGTGGCGGTAAGCGCCCATGGCGTCAGAAAGGTACTGGCCGTGCTCGTGCCGGTACTATCCGTAGCCCAATCTGGCGTGGCGGCGGTACCACTTTCGCAGCTCGTCCACAGGATCACTCCCAGAAGCTGAACAAGAAGATGTATCGCGCAGCAATGCGTTCCATCCTTGCTGAGCTGGTGCGTACTGATCGTCTGGTCGTGGTTCAGGATTTCGCTGTTGAAACTCCGAAAACCAAAGATCTGCTGGGCAAGCTGAACAACATGAGCCTGACCGATGTTCTCATCGTGTCGGACGCTGTTGATCAGAACCTGTACCTGGCTGCTCGTAACCTGCCACACGTAGATGTACGTGACGTGCAAGGTTCCGATCCAGTTAGTCTGATCGCATACGACAAGGTGTTGATCACCGTGTCGGCCGTGAAGAAATTCGAGGAGCTGCTGGGATGAACCAGGAACGCGTATTTAAAGTTCTGCTTGGCCCGCACGTTTCCGAGAAGGCTACGGTTCTGGCAGACAAGAAAGGCCAGTTCGTTTTCAAGGTTGCTACTGATGCAACCAAGCTGGAAATCAAGAAGGCCGTCGAAAGCCTGTTCAGCGTGAAAGTAGAGCGCGTCACTACCCTGAACGTTCTGGGTAAGAGCAAGCGCACTGCTCGCGGTCTGGGCAAGCGTAATGACTGGAAGAAGGCAGTTATCTCCCTTCAGCCAGGCCAAGATCTCGATTTCAGCAGCAGTGCTGAGTAAGGAAGGGGTGCATCATGGCAATCGTTAAATGCAAACCGACTTCCCCTGGCCGCCGTTTTGTGGTCAAGGTGGTCAACCAGGAGCTGCATAAAGGCGCTCCTCACGCACCGCTGCTCGAGAAAAAATCGAAGACTGGTGGTCGTAACAACAATGGCCGTATTACCACTCGTCACATCGGTGGTGGTCATAAGCAGCATTACCGTATGGTCGATTTCCGTCGCAACGACAAAGATGGCATCGTCGCCACTGTCGAGCGTATCGAATACGATCCAAACCGTACTGCTCACATCGCACTGCTCTGCTACGCAGACGGCGAGCGTCGCTACATCATCGCCCCTAAAGGCGTGAGTGCTGGCGACCAACTGATCGCAGGCGCTCTGGCTCCAATCAAGCCAGGCAACGCTCTGCAACTGCGCAACATTCCAGTCGGTTCTACCGTACACGGCATCGAACTGAAGCCAGGTAAAGGCGCGCAGATCGCTCGTTCCGCTGGTGCTTCGGCTCAGCTGATCGCTCGTGAAGGCGTGTACGTTACCCTGCGTCTGCGTTCCGGTGAAATGCGTAAAGTCTTGGCTGAATGCCGTGCGACCCTGGGCGAAGTCTCGAACTCCGAGCACAGCCTGCGTTCGCTGGGTAAAGCTGGTGCCAAACGCTGGCGTGGCGTTCGCCCAACCGTTCGTGGTGTTGCCATGAACCCGGTTGACCACCCACATGGTGGTGGTGAAGGTCGTACCTCTGGTGGTCGTCATCCGGTATCGCCATGGGGCTTCCCGACTAAGGGCGCGAAGACTCGTGGTAATAAGCGTACCGACAAAATGATCGTCCGTCGTCGCAAGTAAATAGAGGGATACGACAGTGCCACGTTCTCTGAAAAAAGGTCCTTTTATTGATCTTCACCTACTGAAGAAGATCGAAGTGGCGGCGGAAAAGAACGATCGCAAACCAATTAAGACTTGGTCGCGTCGTTCGATGATCCTGCCACAAATGGTCGGTCTGACCATCGCAGTACACAACGGCCGTCAGCACGTCCCAGTTCTCGTGAACGAAGACATGGTTGGCCATAAACTGGGCGAGTTCGCCGGTACCCGCACTTATCGTGGGCACGTGGCTGACAAGAAAGCCAAGCGTTAAGGGGTAAGGAAATGGAAGTAGCCGCTAAGTTGTCGGGCGCTCGAATCTCCGCCCAGAAAGCCCGCTTGGTCGCCGACCAGATCCGCGGGAAGAAGGTGGGCGAAGCGCTCAACCTGTTGGCTTTCAGCAGTAAGAAAGCCGCCGAGATCATGAAGAAAGTGCTGGAGTCGGCCGTAGCCAACGCCGAGCATAACGAAGGCGCAGACGTTGATGACCTGAAGGTCAGCACCGTTTTCGTCAACGAAGGGCGTTCGCTGAAGCGCATCATGCCACGTGCCAAAGGCCGTGCTGATCGCATCGTCAAGCGGTCTTGCCATATCACTGTCAAGGTTGCTGACAAGTAACGGAGTCGAAGAGATGGGTCAGAAAGTACATCCCATTGGCATTCGCCTGGGAATCGTCAAGGAGCACACCTCCGTCTGGTACGCAGACGGTCGGACTTATGCGGACTACTTGTTCGCAGATCTGAAAGTGCGTGAGTATCTCCAAGACAAACTAAAAAGCGCGTCCGTAAGCCGTATCGATATCCATCGTCCGGCCCAAACTGCACGCATCACCATCCACACCGCTCGTCCAGGTATCGTTATCGGGAAGAAAGGTGAAGATGTTGAGAAACTGCGTCAGGACCTGACCAAGCAAATGGGTGTGCCTGTGCACATCAATATCGAAGAGATCCGCAAGCCGGAGCTCGACGGTATGCTGGTTGCGCAGAGCGTAGCTCAGCAGCTGGAGCGTCGTGTAATGTTCCGTCGCGCTATGAAGCGCGCAGTACAGAACGCCATGCGCATTGGTGCCAAAGGCATCAAAATCCAAGTGAGCGGTCGTCTCGGCGGTGCTGAAATCGCACGTACTGAATGGTATCGCGAAGGTCGTGTGCCACTGCACACCCTGCGTGCCGACATCGACTATGCCAACTACGAAGCTCACACCACCTACGGTGTGATCGGTGTAAAGGTTTGGATCTTCAAAGGCGAAGTAATTGGTGGTCGCCAAGAAGAGCTGAAACCACAAGCACCAGCGCCTCGTAAAAAAGCTGCTAAGTAAGGGGTACGCCAAATGTTGCAACCAAAGCGTACGAAGTTCCGCAAGCAGATGACCGGCCACAACCGTGGTCTGGCACTGCGCGGTAGCAAAGTCAGCTTCGGCGAGTTCGCGCTGAAGTCTGTTGCTCGTGGTCGTCTCACCGCTCGTCAGATCGAGTCAGCGCGTCGTGCTCTGACCCGTCACGTAAAACGTGGTGGCAAGATCTGGATCCGTGTATTCCCGGACAAGCCGATCTCCAAGAAACCTCTCGAGGTTCGTATGGGTAAAGGTAAGGGTAACGTGGAGTACTGGGTTGCCCAGATTCAGCCAGGCAAAGTCCTGTATGAAATCGAGGGTGTTTCTGAAGAGCTGGCGCGTGAGGCTTTCGCCCTGGCTGCTGCAAAGCTGCCGCTCGCCACCTCCTTTGTTAAACGGACGGTGATGTGATGAAAGCGAATGAACTTCGTGAAAAATCCGCACAGCAGCTGAACGAGCAACTGCTCGGCTTGCTGCGCGACCAGTTCAATCTGCGTATGCAGAAAGCAACTGGCCAGTTGGGGCAGTCTCATCTGCTCTCGCAAGTTAAGCGTGACATCGCTCGCGTGAAGACTGTGCTCAACCAGCAGGCAGGTAAGTGATCATGGCTGAAGCCGAAAAAACTGTCCGTACGCTGACTGGCCGTGTTGTCAGCGACAAGATGGACAAAACCATCACCGTTCTGATCGAGCGTCGCGTTAAGCACCCGATCTACGGTAAATACGTTAAGCGTTCGACTAAGCTGCACGCGCACGACGAAACCAATCAGTGCCACATCGGCGACAAAGTCACTATTCGTGAAACTCGTCCGATGGCCAAGACCAAGTCTTGGGCGCTGGTTGATGTTCTCGAACGCGCTGTGGAAGTCTAAGGGCTAGGGGTCGGAGAAATTATATGATTCAGACTCAATCCATGCTCGATGTGGCCGATAACAGCGGCGCTCGCCGCGTTATGTGCATCAAGGTGCTGGGTGGCTCCCATCGTCGTTACGCTGGTATCGGTGACATCATCAAAGTTACCGTCAAGGAAGCAATTCCTCGCGGTAAAGTGAAAAAAGGCCAAGTGATGACTGCTGTTGTAGTCCGCACTCGTCACGGCGTACGTCGTGCTGATGGCTCCATTATCCGCTTTGATGGCAACGCTGCTGTTCTTCTGAACAACAAGCAAGAGCCGATCGGCACCCGTATCTTTGGGCCAGTGACCCGTGAACTTCGTACTGAGAAGTTCATGAAGATCGTCTCGCTCGCCCCAGAAGTGCTGTAAGGAGATCCGACATGCAAAAGATTCGTCGTGACGACGAGATCATCGTGATCGCCGGCAAAGACAAAGGTAAGCGCGGTAAGGTGCTGAAGGTTCTTGCTGACAACCGTCTGGTTGTTGGTGGTCTGAACCTGGTCAAGCGTCATACCAAGCCTAACCCGATGTCGGGCGTACAGGGCGGTATCGTCGAGAAAGAAGCGCCACTGCACGCTTCCAACGTCGCCATCTTCAACGGCGAAACCAACAAGGCTGACCGCGTTGGTTTCAAAGTAGAAGACGGTAAGAAAATTCGTGTCTTCAAGTCGACCCAAAAAGCGGTTGATGCTTGAACACTGCTAGGTAGAAGACCATGGCACGACTAAAAGAGATTTACCGGAAGGAAATCGCTCCGAAACTTAAGGAAGAACTTAAGCTTTCGAACGTGATGGAAGTTCCGCGCGTTACCAAAATCACCCTGAACATGGGTCTGGGCGAAGCGATCGGCGACAAAAAAGTCATCGAGCACGCTGTTGCTGACCTGGAAAAGATCACCGGCCAAAAAGTCGTTGTGACCTACGCTCGTAAATCCATCGCTGGCTTTAAAGTCCGTGAAGGATGGCCGATCGGCGTCAAAGTGACTCTGCGCCGTGAGCGTATGTACGAGTTCCTGGATCGTCTGCTGTCGATCTCCCTGCCTCGGGTTCGCGACTTCCGCGGCCTGAATGCCAAGTCCTTCGATGGTCGTGGCAACTACAGCATGGGCGTGAAAGAGCAGATCATTTTCCCGGAAATCGACTACGACAAGATCGATGCTCTCCGCGGTCTGGACATTACCCTGACCACCACTGCCAAGAACGATGATGAAGGCCGCGCTCTGCTGCGTGCTTTCAAATTCCCGTTCCGCAACTGATTGGAGTAGGAAAATGGCCAAGAAGAGCATGAAAAACCGTGAGCTGAAGCGTCAGCTCACTGTTGCCAAGTACGCCACCAAGCGTGCAGCGCTGAAAGCTATCATCGTTGATCTGAACGCAAGTCCAGAAGCGCGTTGGGAAGCTACCGTAGCTCTGCAGAAGCAACCACGTGACGCAAGCGCTTCGCGCATGCGTAACCGTTGCCGCCTGACTGGTCGTCCGCACGGCGTTTACCGCAAGTTCGGCCTGGGCCGTAACAAACTGCGTGAAGCGGCAATGCGTGGTGACGTTCCAGGTCTGGTTAAAGCCAGCTGGTAATCGCTGTCAAAGCCTTGATGGTCGGGTTCGCAAGAACCTGACCATCGGTGGCCTTGAATCTGAATCAAGCCCCTTTTGGGGCTTGATTCATTTCTGGGGTGTGTCTAGAATGACCGGCTCGCCTGAGCCCGTGTTTTTCATGCCCGGAGTTTCTCGGCGACATGTAGTAGCCGCAAGGCTAATTTTTCTGTATTAGGAGCGTCTAGCCCATGAGTATGCAGGACCCGTTAGCGGACATGCTAACTCGAATCCGTAATGCCCAGATGGCTGAAAAGTCTGTCGTAAGCATGCCGTCTTCCACGTTGAAGGTGGCTGTAGCAAAAGTCCTGAAGGACGAAGGTTACATCGCGGATTTTCAGATCACCACCGACGCTAAGCCGTCGCTGTCCATCTCGCTGAAATACTTCGAAGGCCGTCCGGTCATCGAGGAAGTGAAGCGCGTTAGTCGTCCAGGCCTGCGTCAGTACAAGTCCGTTGAAGATCTGCCGAAGGTTCGTGGCGGTCTTGGCGTGTCTATCGTCTCCACCAACAAAGGTGTGATGACGGATCGTGCTGCGCGCGCTGCCGGTGTCGGCGGCGAAGTTCTTTGCACTGTGTTCTAAGGGGGGATAAGCATGTCTCGCGTCGCTAAGAACCCCGTTAAGCTGCCAGCCGGTGTCGAAGTAAAATTCGCAGGCCAACAGCTTTCGGTGAAGGGTGCCAAGGGTACTCTTGAACTGAACATCCATTCGTCCGTTGAGATCGTTGAAGAAGCCGGTGAGCTGCGTTTCGCTGCTCGCAATGGCGATCAACAGACTCGCGCAATGGCCGGTACCACGCGTGCGTTGGTAAACAACATGGTCCAAGGCGTAAGCCAAGGCTTCGAGCGCAAGCTCCAGCTGGTCGGTGTTGGTTACAAAGCGCAAGCAAAAGGTCAGGTGCTGAACCTGGCTCTTGGCTTCTCGCACCCAGTGGATTACGAACTGCCGCAAGGCATCACCGCTGAGACTCCTAGCCAGACCGATATCCTGATCAAGGGCATCGATAAACAGCTGGTAGGTCAAGTGGCCGCTGAGATCCGCGACTTCCGTCCACCAGAGCCGTACAAAGGCAAAGGTGTGCGCTACGCGGACGAAGTCGTCCGTCGTAAAGAAGCCAAGAAGAAGTAGGGCATAGCAAATGACCGACAAAAAAGTTACTCGACTGCGTCGCGCTCGCAAAGCACGCCTGAAAATGCACGAACTCGAAGTCGTGCGTCTCTGCGTGTTCCGCTCGTCGCAGCACATCTACGCCCAGGTCATCTCGGCCGACGGCAACAAAGTCCTGGCAAGCGCCTCGACTTTGGATAAAGAACTGCGTGATGGCGCCACTGGCAACATCGACGCGGCCACAAAGGTTGGCCAGCTGGTCGCTACGCGTGCTAAGGCCGCTGGCGTCTCGCAAGTGGCTTTCGACCGCTCTGGCTTCAAGTACCATGGCCGCGTTAAAGCGCTGGCTGATGCTGCTCGTGAAGCTGGGCTGGAGTTCTAAGTTATGTCAAATAACGACCAAAAGCGCGACGAAGGCTACATTGAGAAGCTGGTTCAAGTTAACCGCGTAGCCAAAACCGTTAAAGGCGGCCGTATCTTCACTTTCACCGCGTTGACCGTGGTTGGTGATGGTAAAGGGCGTGTTGGCTTCGGCCGTGGCAAGTCGCGTGAAGTGCCTGCTGCGATCCAGAAGGCAATGGAAGCTGCTCGCCGCAACATGATTCAAGTTGACCTGAACGGCACTACCCTGCAGTACGCAATGAAGTCCGCTCACGGCGCTTCGAAGGTGTACATGCAGCCTGCTTCTGAAGGTACCGGTATCATCGCTGGCGGCGCTATGCGTGCTGTCCTCGAAGTTGCTGGCGTTCAGAACGTTCTGGCCAAGTGCTACGGCTCGACTAACCCGGTAAACGTGGTTCACGCCACTTTCAAAGGTCTGAAAGCCATGCAATCTCCTGAGTCCATCGCTGCCAAGCGTGGTCTGACTGTCAAGGAGATCTTCTGATCATGGCTACCGTTAAAGTTACGCTGATCAAAAGCATGACCGGCCGCATCCCTAACCACAAACTGTGCGTTAAGGGTCTGGGTCTGCGTCGCATCGGTCACACTGTAGAAGTCCAGGATACTCCCGAGAATCGCGGGATGATCAACAAGGCTTACTACATGCTGCGTGTCGAGGGTTAATCGATGAAACTCAATGATCTGAGTCCAGCGCCGGGTTCCCGTCGCGAAAAGCATCGTCCGGGCCGTGGTATCGGTAGCGGTTTGGGTAAGACTGGTGGCCGTGGCCACAAAGGTCAAACCTCCCGCTCCGGTGGCACTATTGCTCCAGGCTTTGAAGGCGGTCAACAGCCGCTGCATCGTCGCCTGCCGAAGTTCGGTTTCGTTTCCCTGAAAGCCATGGACCGCGCAGAAGTGCGTCTGTCCGAGCTGGCCAAAGTGGAAGGCGACATCGTCACCGTGCAGTCCCTGAAAGATGCCAACGTGATCAACGTCAACGTACAGCGTGTGAAAATCATGCTGTCCGGTGAAGTGACTCGCGCTGTCACTATCGGCAAGGGAATCGGCGCCACCAAAGGTGCGCGTGCGGCTATCGAAGCAGCTGGCGGCAAGTTCGAGGAATAAATGGCTAAGCAAGGTGCTCTCTCTGCGCTCGGCAAAGGCGGTATGTCTGAACTCTGGGCTCGTCTGCGTTTTCTGTTCCTGGCGATTATCGTCTACCGAATAGGCGCACACATCCCGGTTCCAGGTATCAACCCGGACCGACTCGCAGACCTGTTTCGACAGAATGAGGGGACCATTCTTAGCTTGTTCAACATGTTCTCCGGCGGCGCGCTGGAACGGATGAGCATCTTTGCACTGGGGATCATGCCGTACATTTCGGCATCGATCATCATGCAACTGATGACCGCCGTCAGCCCGCAGCTGGAGCAGTTGAAGAAGGAAGGTGAAGCTGGCCGTCGCAAGATCAGCCAGTACACCCGCTACGGCACCGTCGTCCTCGCTCTCGTTCAGGCTATTGGCATGTCCATTGGTCTGGCGGGGCAGGGCGTTGCGTTCACTGGTGACTTTGGCTTCCATTTCGTCGCGGTATCCACTTTTGTGGCTGGTGCGATGTTCATGATGTGGCTGGGTGAGCAGATTACTGAGCGTGGTGTAGGCAACGGTATCTCGATGTTGATTTTTTCGGGTATCGTCGCCGGTCTTCCGAGAGCAATCGGGCAGTCTTTCGAGTCTGCGCGTCAGGGTGATATCAATATCTTCGCCTTGGTTGCCATCGGTTTGCTGGCAGTAGCGATTATCGGTTTCGTGGTGTTCATTGAGCGTGGCCAGCGTCGTATCGCTGTTCACTACGCCAAGCGTCAGCAGGGCCGCAAGGTTTTTGCTGCGCAGACAAGCCACTTGCCGCTGAAGGTGAACATGGCCGGTGTTATTCCGGCTATTTTCGCGAGCAGCATTTTGCTGTTCCCGGCTTCGTTGGGTGCCTGGTTTGGTCAGTCTGAAGGTATGGGCTGGTTGCAGGACATCTCGCAGTCGATCGCTCCTGGTCAGCCGTTGAATATTCTGCTGTTTAGTGCAGGGATTATTTTCTTCTGCTTCTTCTATACGGCGTTGATGTTCAATCCGAAAGACGTAGCGGAAAACCTGAAGAAGTCCGGTGCCTTTATTCCGGGCATCCGTCCAGGTGAGCAGTCTGCACGCTATATTGATGGCGTTCTGACTCGCTTGACCATGTTCGGTGCTCTTTACATGACGGCCGTGTGCCTGTTGCCCCAATTCCTGGTGGTTGCAGCAAACGTTCCGTTCTACCTTGGCGGGACCTCGTTGCTGATCGTGGTCGTGGTTGTGATGGACTTCATGTCCCAAGTACAATCGCACCTCGTTTCGCACCAGTACGAATCCCTGATGAAGAAAGCCAACCTGAAGGGTTACGGCAGCGGCATGTTGCGCTGAGTACCCATAAGGTTCGAGGAGTTGGTGATGAAAGTTCGTGCATCGGTGAAAAAGCTGTGCCGTAACTGCAAGATTATTCGCCGCGAAGGTGTTGTTCGAGTAATTTGCAGCGCGGAACCGCGTCACAAACAGCGCCAAGGCTGAGTGTGATTGTGCTTCAAGCCCGGCAGCTAGTGCGCTGCCGGGTTGATTATTTGTTATTACAGCGATATTATCTCGCGCCCTATTTCTTGGCTTCCGGGGCGTAGGTAGCTGTCAATTGGAGTCCCACTGAATGGCCCGTATTGCAGGCGTTAACATTCCAGATAACAAGCATACTGTTATCTCGCTGACCTACATCTATGGTGTCGGTCGCACTACTGCGCAGAAAATCTGTGCAGACACTGGGGTAAACCCAGCAGCAAAGATCAAAGATCTGAGCGACGAGCAAATTGAACAGCTGCGTGGCGAAGTGGCGAAGTTCACCACTGAAGGTGACCTGCGTCGCGAAATCAACATGAAAATCAAGCGCTTGATGGACCTCGGTTGCTATCGCGGTCTGCGTCATCGTCGCGGTCTTCCAGTACGCGGTCAGCGTACCAAGACCAACGCGCGTACCCGTAAAGGTCCGCGTAAGCCGATCCGCAAGTAATCGCCCCAGCGAATCGACAGGAATTTAATCATGGCAAAACCTGCTGCTCGTCCTCGTAAAAAAGTTAAAAAGACAGTGGTTGATGGCATCGCCCACATCCATGCTTCTTTTAACAACACCATCGTGACCATTACCGACCGTCAAGGTAACGCTCTTTCCTGGGCTACCTCCGGTGGTTCGGGTTTCCGCGGTTCCCGCAAGTCCACCCCGTTCGCTGCTCAAGTAGCTGCTGAGCGTGCTGGTCAAGCTGCGCTGGAATACGGCCTGAAAAACCTCGACGTTAACGTCAAGGGTCCAGGTCCAGGTCGTGAATCCGCAGTCCGCGCTTTGAACGGCTGTGGCTACAAGATCGCCAGCATCACCGACGTGACGCCAATCCCGCACAACGGGTGCCGTCCGCCGAAGAAGCGCCGCGTGTAATCCAGGAGATTGTAAAGAATGGCTCGTTACATTGGTCCAAAATGCAAACTCGCTCGTCGCGAAGGCACCGATCTCTTCCTGAAGAGCGGCGTGCGCGCGATCGAATCGAAGTGCAACATTGAAGCAGCACCTGGTATCCACGGCCAACGCCGCGGTCGCCAGTCCGACTACGGCACCCAACTGCGTGAAAAGCAGAAGGTCCGTCGTATCTACGGCGTTCTCGAGCGTCAGTTCAGCGGCTACTACAAAGAAGCTGCTGGCAAGAAAGGTGCAACCGGTGAAAACCTGCTGCAACTGCTCGAATGCCGTCTGGACAACGTTGTATACCGTATGGGCTTTGGTTCGACTCGTGCCGAATCCCGTCAGCTGGTATCGCACAAGTCGATCAGCGTTAACGGTCAGACCGTAAACGTTCCGTCGTATCAGGTTCGTGCTGGTGACGTGGTCGCAGTTCGCGAGAAAGCAAAAAACCAACTTCGCATTGTCCAAGCTCTCGATCTGTGTGCCCAACGTGGCCGCGTAGAATGGGTAGAAGTAGACACTGAGAAGAAGTCGGGCGTTTTCAAGAACGTTCCTGCTCGCAGTGATCTGTCCGCCGACATCAACGAAAGCCTGATTGTCGAGCTCTACTCCAAGTAAGGGCTAGAAAATAGGTGCATCCATGCAGATTTCGGTAAATGAGTTCCTGACACCCCGCCACATTGATGTGCAGGTTGTCAGTCCAACCCGCGCCAAGATCACTCTCGAGCCTCTCGAGCGTGGTTTTGGCCACACCCTGGGCAACGCGCTGCGCCGCATCCTGTTGTCCTCAATGCCCGGCTGCGCAGTAGTCGAGGCCGAGATTGACGGTGTGCTCCACGAGTACAGCGCCATCGAAGGTGTACAGGAAGACGTAATTGAAATCCTGTTGAACCTTAAAGGTCTGGCCATCAAGCTGCACGGTCGTGACGAAGTTACGCTGACCTTGTCGAAGAAGGGTTCGGGGGTGGTTACCGCTGCCGATATTCAGCTGGATCATGATGTCGAGATCGTTAACCCCGATCACGTAATCGCTAACCTGGCGTCTAACGGCGCCCTGAACATGAAGCTCACCGTAGCTCGTGGTCGTGGTTATGAACCAGCCGACTCGCGTCAGAGCGATGAAGACGAAAGCCGCAGCATTGGTCGCTTGCAGCTCGACTCTTCGTTCAGCCCGGTTCGCCGTATCGCATACGTGGTGGAAAACGCCCGTGTCGAGCAGCGTACCAACCTGGACAAGCTGGTTATTGATCTGGAAACCAACGGTACTCTGGATCCTGAAGAGGCTATCCGCCGCGCTGCAACCATCCTGCAACAGCAGTTGGCTGCGTTCGTCGACCTCAAAGGTGACAGTGAGCCAGTGGTTGTCGAGCAGGAAGACGAGATCGATCCGATCCTGCTTCGCCCGGTTGACGATCTGGAACTGACTGTACGTTCGGCTAACTGCCTTAAGGCGGAAAACATCTACTACATCGGCGACCTGATTCAGCGTACCGAAGTAGAGCTGTTGAAGACTCCGAACCTGGGCAAGAAATCCTTGACTGAAATCAAGGACGTTCTGGCCTCCCGCGGTCTGTCCCTCGGCATGCGCCTCGACAACTGGCCGCCTGCAAGTCTTAAGAAGGACGACAAGGCGACTGCCTGATCGTCGTAATCACCGAACGTAGTGTTTGGTAAGGAATGAACCATGCGTCATCGTAAAAGTGGGCGTCACCTGAGCCGCACCAGCTCGCACCGCAAGGCCATGTTCCAGAACATGGCGGTGTCGTTGTTCGAGCACGAGCTGATCAAGACTACTCTGCCAAAAGCCAAAGAACTGCGCCGCGTTGCCGAGCCGCTGATCACTCTGGCCAAGACAGACAGCCTGGCTAACCGCCGTCTGGCTTTCGACCGTACTCGTTCGAAAGCTATCGTTGGTAAGCTCTTCAACGACCTGGGCAAGCGTTACGCTACCCGTGAGGGTGGCTACCTGCGCATCCTCAAGTGCGGCTTCCGCGCTGGCGACAACGCGCCTATGGCGTACGTCGAGTTGGTTGATCGTGCTACTGCTGGCGAAGCTGTATCCGCCGAGTAAGACGTCAGTCTGAAACGAAAAACCGGGCCTAGTGCCCGGTTTTTTGTGCCCGCAAGAAATGCGCTGTTCGTACAAGCTTCTGACATTGTTGTGTTGCCACTATGTGCAGGGAAACATAATTAGTAATTATCTATCGATGACTGCAAGTTAATGAATTTGTAGGTGTCTCATCGATGATCAATACTTCCCAGCAAGCCGATTAGCCGGCAGTTTCAAGACTGACAGAGGAAGAAGACCGTATGAGCCAGATCAAAACGCTTACGACCGCCAGTGGCGCACCTGTCGCCGATAACCAGAATTCTCGCTCCGCCGGCCCCCGTGGCCCGCTGCTGCTCGACGATTTTCATCTGATCGAGAAGCTTGCCCATTTCAACCGTGAAAACATTCCTGAGCGCCGCGTGCACGCCAAGGGCTCGGGTGCTTACGGTACGTTCACCGTGACCCGTGATATCACCGAATACACCAGCGCCAAACTGTTTGAGGCCGTGGGCAAGCAAACGCCAACGTTCTTGCGCTTCTCCACTGTAGGCGGCGAACGTGGCTCGGCTGACACTGAACGTGATCCACGTGGGTTCGCCCTCAAGTTCTACACCGAAGAGGGCAACTGGGACATCGTTGGCAACAACACCCCTGTTTTCTTCATTCGTGATCCACTGAAGTTTCCCGACTTTATCCACACGCAGAAACGTCTGCCGCAGAGCAACCTGAAAAGCGCCCAGATGATGTGGGACTTCTGGTCGCATTCGCCGGAAGCACTGCATCAAGTGACCATTCTGTTCTCGGATCGTGGCATTCCCGACGGCTATCGCCATATGCACGGCTTCGGCAGCCACACCTACAGCCTGATCAATGCCAAAGGTGAGCGTCACTGGGTGAAGTGGCACTACAAAACCAAGCAGGGCGTCAAGAACCTGGCACCAGCCGATGCTGCGCGCCTGGCGGGTACCGATCCGGATTACGCTCAGCGTGATCTGTTCGAAGCCATCGAGCGTGGCGATTTCCCGAAATGGCGCGTATGCATTCAGATCATGACCGAGGCTCAGGCTGCAGCGCACTACGAGAACCCGTTCGACGTGACCAAGACCTGGTCGCAAAAGGAGTTTCCGCTGATCGAAGTCGGCGAACTGGAGCTGAACCGCAACCCGCTGAACTACTTTGCCGAGGTCGAGCAAGCCGCATTCGGTCCGAGCAACATGGTGCCAGGTGTCGGTCTGTCGCCGGATCGCATGCTGCAAGGCCGCGTGTTCGCCTACGCCGATGCACATCGCTATCGGGTGGGCACAAACCACCAACAATTACCGGTGAATGCGCCGCGCAGCCCGGTGAATACGTACCAGCGCGACGGCTCGATGGCCTTCGGCAGCAATGGTGGTGCAGCACCTAACTACGAACCGAACAGCTACATTGAATCACCGAAGCAAGCTCCGCACTACGCCGAGCCTGCACTGGCATTGAGCGGTGCTGCTGACCGTTACGATCATCGCGAAGACACCGATTACTACAGCCACGCCGGTGCGCTGTTCCGTCTGATGAGCGACGAGCAGAAAGCCTTGCTGGTCAGCAATATCGCAGGCGCCATGAGCGGTGTTTCACCTGATGTGGTTGATCGTCAGTTGCAGCATTTCTATAAGGCCGATCCGGCGTATGGAGAAGCAATCGCAAAGCTGCTCGACGTACAGCTTAACGAAGTCTAAACGAGAAGCAGAACCGCCCTCATTGGGGCGGTTTTTGCGTTATTTAGGCTGGTTTTCTCAGAATATCTTCGCTTTTATTGCGCGAAACGGGGTGACCTTCCGGTCAGCTTGGTTCAAACTACAGACTTTCAAGCAGGGAGATGTAGGGCGATGCAAGGCCACCCAGACGTAATCGATTACCTCAACACGTTGCTGACCGGCGAACTGGCCGCGCGTGACCAATATTTTGTTCACTCGCGGATGTATGAGGACTGGGGTTTCACCAAGCTCTACGAACGAATCAACCACGAGATGGAAGAAGAGGCCGGTCACGCCGACGCACTGATGCGCCGGATCCTGATGCTCGAAGGCACACCGCGCATGCGCCCGGACGATCTCGACGTCGGCACCACCGTCCCGGAGATGCTCGAAGCAGATCTGCGTCTCGAGTACAAAGTCCGCGCCGCTCTGTGCAAAGGCATTGAGTTGTGCGAGCAGCACAAGGATTATGTCAGTCGCGAAATCCTGCGTGTTCAGCTCAACGACACTGAAGAAGATCACACCTACTGGCTGGAAAAGCAGTTGGGCCTGATCAAGCTCATCGGTCTCGAGAATTACCTGCAATCTCACACCTGATTGCCAGATACAAAAAAGCCCCTGTCACGGTTGAAGTGACAGGGGCTTTTTCATGCCCGGAGATCAAGCCCGATCGCGAATCAGCAATGGCTTGAGGTAATGACCAGTGTGAGATTGCTTCATCTCGGCCACTTCCTCCGGCGTACCGGTGGCGATGATCTGACCACCCTTGGAGCCGCCCTCCGGCCCCAGATCCACCAGCCAGTCGGCGGTCTTGATCACGTCAAGGTTGTGCTCGATCACCACCACGGTATTGCCGTGGTCGCGCAAGCGATGCAGCACGTCGAGCAATTGCTGGATATCCGCAAAGTGCAGGCCGGTGGTCGGCTCATCGAGGATATACAGAGTTTTGCCGGTGTCGCGCTTGGACAGCTCGCGTGACAGCTTGACCCGCTGCGCTTCACCACCGGACAGCGTGGTTGCCGACTGCCCGAGCTTGATGTACGACAGGCCCACATCCATCAACGTCTGCAGCTTGCGCGCCAGCGCCGGTACCGCGTCGAAGAACTCCCGGGCTTCCTCGATGGTCATCTCGAGGGTTTCGTGGATGCTCTTGCCCTTGTATTTGATCTCAAGGGTTTCGCGGTTGTAGCGCTTGCTCTTGCACACATCGCACGGCACGTAAATGTCCGGCAGGAAGTGCATTTCCACTTTGATCAGGCCGTCGCCCTGGCACGCCTCGCAGCGACCGCCCTTGACGTTGAACGAGAAGCGCCCCGGGCCGTAACCTCGGGAGCGTGACTCGGGCACGCCGGCGAACAGTTCGCGGATCGGCGTGAACAGCCCGGTGTAGGTCGCCGGGTTGGAACGCGGCGTACGGCCGATCGGGCTTTGGTCGATATCGACGACTTTGTCGAGATGTTCCAGGCCCTTGATGCTGTCATGTGCGGCCGCTTCCAGCGTGGTCGCACCATTGAGTGCAGTAGCGCTCAATGGGAACAGCGTGTTGTTGATCAGCGTCGACTTGCCGGAGCCGGAAACGCCGGTCACGCAGGTCAGCAGACCGATCGGGATTTCCAGATCGACGTTGCGCAGGTTGTTGCCGCGCGCGCCCTTGAGCGACAGCGTCAGCTTCTTGTTACGCGGCGTGCGTTTGGCCGGCACTTCGATCTTCACCCGCCCCGACAGGTATTTACCGGTCAGGGAATCCGGGTGCGCCATGACTTCGGCCGGCGTGCCTTCAGCCACGATCTGCCCGCCGTGCACCCCGGCGCCCGGCCCGATATCCACCACATAGTCGGCCAGACGAATCGCGTCTTCGTCGTGCTCGACCACGATCACCGTGTTGCCGATGTCGCGCAGGTGCTTGAGGGTGCCGAGCAACCGGTCGTTATCGCGCTGATGCAGGCCGATGGACGGTTCGTCGAGGATATACAGCACCCCGACCAGACCGGCGCCGATCTGGCTCGCCAGACGAATGCGCTGCGCCTCGCCGCCGGACAGGGTGTCGGCGCTGCGATCCAGCGACAGATAGTCGAGGCCGACATTGACCAGAAATTGCAGGCGCTCGCGGATCTCCTTGAGGATCTTGTCGGCGATCTCGCCACGCCGACCTGTCATCTTCAACTCGCCGAAGTATTCGCAGGCATCGCCAATCGGCAGGTTGGTCACTGCCGGCAGGGTTTTCTCGCCAACCCACACGTGCCGCGCTTCACGGCGCAGACGAGTGCCGCGGCAATCCGGGCAAGCCTGGGTGCTGAGAAACTTGGCCAGCTCTTCGCGCACGCTGGCCGATTCGGTTTCGCGGTAGCGACGCTCAAGGTTCGGCACGATACCTTCGAACGGGTGCGAACGTTTGACGATGTCGCCGCGGTCATTGAGGTACTTGAAGTCGACATTCTGCGAGCCGCTGCCGTGCAGGATCTGTTTCTGCTGTTCGGCGGTCAGCTCGTTGAACGGCTTCTCAAGACTGAACTTGTAGTGCGAGGCCAGTGAGCCGAGCATCTGGAAGTAATAGACGTTGCGCCGGTCCCAGCCGCGAATCGCGCCCTCGGCAAGAGTCAGTTCACCATTGACCAGACGCTTGATGTCGAAGAACTGCTTCACACCCAGACCATCACAAGTCGGGCAGGCACCGGCCGGGTTGTTGAAGGAGAACAGCTTCGGCTCAAGCTCGCTGATGGCATGGCCGCAGATCGGGCAGGCAAAGCGCGCGGAGAAGATCATCTCTTCACCTGGCTCATCGTCCATCGGCGCGACCAAGGCAATGCCGTCCGCCAGCTTCAGTGCGGTTTCGAACGATTCGGCCAGACGCTGCTGCAGGTCGGCGCGGACCTTGAAACGGTCGACGATCACATCGATCGAGTGCTTCTTCTGTTTATCCAGTTTCGGCAGTTCATCGAGTTCGCAAATGCGGCCGTTGACCCGGGCGCGGACGAAGCCTTGGGCACGCAGCTCTTCAAAAACCGAAAGGTGTTCACCTTTGCGTTCGCGAATAACCGGCGCCAGCAACATCAGCTTGCTGCCTTCCGGTTGTGCCAGCACCAGATCGACCATCTGGCTGACGGTCTGCGCTTCCAGCGGAATGTCGTGATCCGGGCAGCGCGGCGTACCGACACGTGCATACAGCAGACGCAGGTAGTCGTAGATTTCGGTGATGGTGCCGACCGTGGAACGCGGATTGTGCGAGGTCGACTTCTGTTCGATGGAGATCGCCGGCGACAAACCTTCAATGGTGTCGACGTCGGGTTTTTCCATCATCGACAGGAACTGTCGGGCGTAGGCCGACAGGGATTCGACATAGCGGCGCTGACCTTCGGCGTACAGCGTGTCGAAGGCCAGGGACGACTTGCCGGATCCGGACAGGCCGGTGATGACGATCAGTTTGTCCCGTGGCAGGGTCAGGTCGATGTTCTTCAGGTTGTGGGTACGGGCCCCACGTATCAGGATCTTGTCCAAAGTGGCCTCGCTCGGCGGGCGTCGAAAACGTAGGAGTATACGGGCAAATACTGGATGGATGCACACTATCAAACGAAGGGTTTTTTACCTTGCATGAAGAGAGTTTCATCTATACGCGTCATAGCGTCGCGATATACCCCGTCTTTCGATGGGACTGGTAGAATCGCCGCCGGTTCACACGAGGTTTTTCCATGCACGATCCCCACAGCGAACGCATGAGTGGCAGCGAGACCCGCGCAGCGAGCGGTCTGGCCCTGGTGTTCGCCTTCCGTATGCTTGGCATGTTCATGGTGTTGCCGGTACTGGCGACCTACGGCATGGACCTGGCGGGAGCGACCCCGGCCCTGATCGGGCTGGCGATTGGCGCTTACGGCCTGACCCAGGCGATTTTCCAGATTCCGTTCGGGATCATTTCCGACCGTATCGGCCGGCGGCCGGTGATTTTCCTCGGGCTGGTGGTCTTCGCCCTTGGCAGTGTGCTGGCGGCTCAGGCCGATTCGATCTGGGGCGTGATTGCCGGACGCATCCTGCAGGGCGCCGGGGCAATTTCCGCTGCGGTGATGGCGTTGCTTTCCGACCTGACTCGCGAACAACACCGCACCAAAGCCATGGCCATGATCGGCATGACCATCGGTCTGTCGTTCGCCGTGGCCATGGTGGTCGGGCCGTTGCTGACCCGCGCGTTCGGCCTGTCCGGACTGTTCCTCGCGACGGGCGGCATGGCCCTGTTCGGGATCGTCATCGTAATGTTCATGGTGCCGAAATCCACCGGGCCATTGAGCCATCGAGAGTCTGGTGTGGCGCGTCAGGCCTTGATGCCGACGCTCAAACATCCCGATCTACTGCGCCTGGACCTGGGCATTTTTGTGTTGCACGCGATGCTGATGTCGAGCTTCGTCGCCCTGCCGCTGGCGCTGGTGGAAAAGGCCGGGCTGCCCAAGGAGCAGCACTGGTGGGTTTACCTGACCGCACTGCTGATTTCTTTCTTCGCCATGATCCCGTTCATCATCTACGGCGAGAAGAAACGCAAAATGAAACGAATTTTGCTCGGCGCCGTCCTGACGCTGATGCTCACTGAGCTATTCTTCTGGCAGTTCGGTGACAGTTTGCGGGCTCTGGTGATCGGCACGGTGGTGTTCTTCACCGCGTTCAATCTGCTGGAAGCTTCGTTGCCGTCGCTGATCAGCAAGGTTTCACCGGCAGGCGGGAAGGGCACGGCCATGGGCGTGTATTCCACCAGCCAGTTCCTCGGTTCGGCGCTCGGCGGGATACTTGGCGGCTGGCTGTTTCAGCATGGCGGTCTGTCGGTTGTGTTCCTTGGATGTGCGGGTCTGGCTGCCATCTGGCTGGCCTTTGCTGTTACCATGCGCGAACCTCCCTACGTGACGAGCCTGCGCTTGCCGTTGTCGCCCGAGGCGATCCGCGAAGCGGGTCTGGTCGAGCGCCTCAAGGCCCTCGTAGGGGTAACAGATGCAGTGATAGTTGCTGATGAAGCGGCTGTTTACATCAAACTGGACAAAGAATTAGTGGATCGCGACACCCTCGAACGCCTGGTGAACAACCCGGCCGGGGCTGCTTGCGAAGCCTAGGAGAACGTTATGGCCCGTGGGGTTAACAAAGTCATATTGGTCGGCACTTGCGGCCAGGATCCCGAAGTTCGCTACCTGCCTAACGGTAACGCCGTGACCAACCTGAGTCTGGCAACCAGCGAACAGTGGACCGACAAGCAAACCGGTCAAAAGGTCGAGAAGACCGAATGGCACCGTGTTTCGATGTTCGGCAAGGTTGCGGAAATCGCCGGCGAGTACCTGCGTAAAGGTTCGCAGGTGTACATCGAAGGCAAGCTGCAGACCCGCGAGTGGGAAAAAGACGGTATCAAGCGTTACACCACAGAAATCGTGGTCGACATGCAAGGCACCATGCAACTGCTCGGCGGCCGTCCACAACAGGGCGACCAACAAGGCGGTGGCAACAACTACCAGCAGCAGGCGCCACGCCAACAGGCTCCGCGTCCGCAGCAGTCGGCTCCGCAACAGCGTCCAGCCCCGGCTCCACAGCAGGCTGCACCGCAACCAGCTCCGGATTTCGACAGCTTCGATGACGATATCCCGTTCTGATTCGCTGCTGCATCCACGCTGAATAAAAAAGGCCCGTCGTTCAACACGACGGGCCTTTTTTGTGGCGCAAGGTCCGCGATTACCACTGATCTCCTGTGGGAGCGGGTGTGTGTTTCAGTCGAGGATCAGGTGCGGCAGAAACCGGCTTGAATCCTTGGTGATCAGACTGTTGTCTTCGCGCACGCCGATCCCCGCCGCCTGATCACCAATCACCCACGAGCCGATCAGCGTGTAGCTGTCGTCGAACTTCGGCAATGGCGCAAATTCCTGCAGGATGAATGGCGCATCGGTGTAGGGCCCGTCTTCTTTGACGATCAGACCTTCTGCCGTTTGCAGTTCGATATTCGCGCCTTCGCGGGAGAAGTACGGTTTGCGTACCCAGCCCTTGGGCACCGCACTGGCCGGATTCGGATCAAGGTGCGCCGCGAGCAGATTCGGATGCCCCTTGTGCAGCTCCCACAGCAAAGGCAGCGCGCCTTTGTTTGACAGGATCGACTTCCACGCCGGTTCGAAAAACTGCGTATCGCTTTCGGCGATTGCTGCACCGAATGGCTCGTGGAAAATAAATTCCCAGGCATGCAGCTTGAACAGGTGCGGGATCCAGCGATCCTCAAGGTCGACGAAGCGACCCTCGGCGGTCAGGCCGATGTCTTCGATGTCGATGTGCCGGGATTCGATGCCGACCTTTTCCGCAATCAGCCGCAGGTAATCGGTGGTGCCCTTGTCTTCGACCGAGTCTTTCATCGACGCAAAGTAGAACGGCCGCTTGAGCTGCAACTCGGCAAACGCCTGGTGCAGCTTGGTATCGATGCTGTTGAACTGGTCGGCATGGCGCGGCAGCATCCCGCGCTCGATGCACTGCTCCAGCCAGCCCCACTGAAACGCCGCTGCCTCATAAAGGCTGGTCGGCGTGTCGTAGTTGAGTTCCAGCAGCTTTGCCGGGCCGTTGCCGCTGTAGGAAAAGTCCATGCGCCCGTACAGATGCGGATGACCTTCCAGCCAGGACGTGCGGATCATGTCGTAGTACGGCGCCGGGATGCTCAGGCGATCCAGCAGCTCTTCGCTGTGCACCACGCGGTCGACCAGGTCCATGCACATCTCGTGCAGTTCGGTGGTCGGATCCTCCAGATCGTTTTCAATCTGCGCGAGCGTGAACTGGTAGTAGGCGCTTTCGTCCCAGTACGGCTCGTCGTCGATGGTGTGAAACAGAAAACCGAGGCTTTCGGCCGTCTGTTTCCAGTCGGGGCGCTCGGCGCAGTGGATCTTCTTCATGGTCAGCTGCTCGAACTGCCCCAGCCGCCCCAACCGCTGCGGGCGGAAGACTGGCTGCCGAAACCGCCGCGGGACGTCGACGAAGCGACGTTGACCGGTTTGCTTCGGGAGTTGTCGTAGCGGGTGTCGGTGCGAGTTGCCGGCGCCGACTCGATTTTGCGGTACTGCGCCGAGGTGTTGTAGGTCTGGCGCGTATCGCGATCGCGATAGACCGTGCGATTGGCGTTGTTGCTCATCGCATTGCCGATCAGCCAGCCCGTCAGCCAACCGTTGCCGCCGCCGGACGAGTGCGAAGTGCTTTGTACGTTCTGGGCGGCGGCGGCTTCACCGGCAGGCATCTGCGCATTGGCAAGCGCATTCAGGTCCTGTGGCGCCTCGCCGTTCTGCGGCACCTTGAAACCGCCGAGCTTCGGCACGAAGCGACCGTCGGAATTCTTCTGGCACCAGTCGGCTGCAAAATCCGCATCGCACTTGGCTTTGTCGTCGTAGGCCGGCGCAATACGTCGATGTTCGGTCAATGCCGCGACGTAGGCGTTGGAGCAGACGTCGGCCGCGACCGAGGCATCGACGCACTGTTCGACCGTTTGAAAGCGTTGCGAGTCCAGCGCTGCCGCTTCGCCGGAAATGGCCATGGCCACCGAAGCGGCGAGGGACAGTTGAACATACTTGCTGCGTTTCATCGAAGGCTTCCTGCCGATCAGTTGGACGGGGTCATGCACGCGGCGTTAAGCATGCCGACGCTGATGGCCACTGCGGCCACATAGATACCCGAAGCGATTTCACCGTTGGCGATACGCTGCGACGTGCCCTTGAGCACCAGCCCCGTGGCGAGGAAGGCCAGCAGCTGCACCACCGCAGCAATCACCGCCCACAGCACGAAATCGAGAACGTTGACCGAAAACGCGATCACGTTGCTGGCCGGAATCGCGAAGCCGATGATCGCGCCCGCCAGAGCGATGGCGGCAGCGATGTTGCCGGAGCGAATCAGCTCGAACTCCTTGTGTGGCGTGATGCGGGTGTAGACGAACTGAAACAGCATGAACAGCAGCACGGCGCCGATCAGGTAGACGACGAAACCGACCAGTGCGGTCTTGTTCAGGGAAACGGCCAGCACTTCCAGCATGGAAAACTTCCTTATTTAAATGGTGCTCAAATCAGTCGTGTACAGCGAAATGCCCAGCGAGGTACTCAGGCTGACGGTGCCTTCCTCGTCCTGTTCGACGGAGAACAGCAGCAGTTCGCGGCGATCGGTCAGGCCGGTCTCGCGCGCGTAAAGCATGGAGTGGTGTTCGATGGTGTAGCTCTCGTCCGGGTTGACCACATGTTCGGTCATCGGTACGAGTTCGGTCTGGCCTTGTTCGGTGCCCCATTCGCGGCTGTACTGGACGCCGTCGTGGGTATAGATCGGCAGGCCGATCGGGCTTTCGGGGCCGGCCAGGCGCTGCAGCTCGGCGTCACTGTTGACGGTCACGTAGCTGAGGTAGTTGAACAGGGTGACCGACTCGATCTGGTCGTCACCGGTGACGTGGATCTGCAGCCAGAAGTCTTCGTTATTGAGGTAGTAGCGATGCAGCTTGTTGGATTGGCCGAGGTCGATCCAGCCGGCGCTCCAGATTGCCTCTGCCGCTGGAACCTGCACCGAGGTGCTGCCATCGAGCAGCAAGGCCAGAGTCGAATCGAATCGCACGCCTTTGCCTTGTGCCATCCCGAGTGGGCCACTGGCGACCGGAGCGGGCGCAGCGGGCTGCCAGTTGCTGGTGCCCAGCAAATCTTTGAACCATCCCATGGGTACATTCCTTGAGGCGGGTGGAGGTGTTCGTCGTAAAAAACGCCGCCAGTGTACCGGGCCGGGCGACGAACGACACGCCGTAAACCATGTGGGAGCGGTTTGCTCGCGAAGGCGGTGTGTCAGGCAGCTAAGGTACCGACTGACACACCGCTTTCGCGAGCAAGCCCGCTCCCACAGGTTTTGTGCAAACGCTTACTGCGCGGACTTCTGCTTCAGACGCTCGAGGATCGCATTGGCGCTGCCTTCGTTCGGCGTGATGCCGGCGTCGCGCAGTTTGCGTTCCAGGTCATTGCCGGTCGAAGCGTCAGCCAGTTCATCGGCGGCACTCAGCTCGGCAGCGCGTTGCTGCTGCTTGGCCTGCAGACGGTTCAGCGTGCCCACCGCGGTTTCCAGCTTGCCATTGGCGCCGCCGCTGGCGATGGACGCGCTGACCTGCGCCTTTTGCACGCTTTCACGGGCCTTGGCCATGTCCACCTGCTGGCGTAGGCTCTTGATCCGCGACTCGGCCTTGCTGATGTCCTTGCGCATGTTTTCGGCGTAGGTGCCGAACTCGTCGCTCTGGGCTTTCTCGGCGGTCAGGTCGTTGGTCAGGGTCGAAATCGCTTCGGCCACTTCCAGCGCCAGGTCTTCACGGCCGGCGTTCAGCGCGGAAACCGCCTTGGCTTCCAGATCCTTGATCTTGGCGTCGTACTCGCTCACGCGATCAGCGGCCAGCTTGTGCTTGGCCATGATGGTGACCAGCTCACGGCGGGCATTCGACAGCGCGGTGTCGGCGTCGCGGATTTCCTGGTCGAGGATGCGCAGGGCCTGTTGGTCGACGATCGCTTCGCCGACTTCATTGGCGCCGCCGCGCAGCGCGGTGAACAACTTGCTCCAGATGGACTGAGTCATTGGATATTCCCTGTTGATTACTTGAAGAAGTGTTCGAAGGCTTCGCTCGCGCGCTGCACGTTGTCGACCAGGGTTTTCACCTCGGTGACGACGTTGGTCAGGCTCGAGTCGGCGCTGAGGGCGCCAAACATGTTGTAAACGGTCTGGCCGTTAGGCATCGACTCGATACCGATCGACGACAGCGGGAACATTTCCCGGCTGCGCAGCACGGCGTCGTTGAAGGCGCGCACGTCAGTGATCGAATCGATGTCCACCAGCACGGTGTCGACGATGATCTGCTGACCGGCCACGGCGATGTGAATCGGCAGACCGCCGAATTCGTTCATTTCCAGCTTGATGCTGGGTTCGGAGCTCTGGATCAGAGACAGCGTGATCTCCTGCGAAGCCACCTCGTCCAGTGCCTTGAGGGCGTTGAAGAGGCTATCGATGTTCCAGTTGTTGCCTGCGCTCATGTAATTCTCCGACATGAATGAGCCAGCCAGAATCGGTTGGCGTAGCTGTTGCTCCATCTGCTTGAGCAAGCTTCGGTTTTCCGGAAGTACCCAAGTTTCGTGTTTCACATAACCGGCGGCAGCCAGGCCCGCGCGCATCTGCTTCATGTAGAAGCTCGACGGCTTTTTCGCGGACGGTTTCGAGCGCTCTCCCTGTGGGCTCTCTGATGCAACGGTGGGGGAGCGACTTTTCATGGCAATGACTCCGTTATGAACATCTCACGCGTGAGCCACACTACAACCAATTCAAAATGCCATCAATGGCTCACGCGTGAGATTTTTTCGGCATGTCGACATCGCCGATGAGGTGGTGGTCGCAAGCGTTGTCCCGGGTGGGGAGTGTGTTTCTGATTAATCACTGATGTTTATTGTCTGGAAGGCGAGTTTGTTTCTCAATTCTCTCGCTGTGATTTTTTATTGTTTAAATATTGAAGATAATTCCTACATTGTTTTTGCATGTTTCCGTAAGAAGTAATAGCGGCCCTTCGTAAGAGCGTAGGAAGTTTGTTTTTTGTGAGTAATATTAAGAAACAAGGTCGGTTCGCAACCACTAAGAACTTATTCTAGTTTTGGGGTGTGCACACCTTCACTCCGGTGGAACACAGCTTGGACTACCGGCCCTTCAACTTTTGAGGAAATCATTATGACTTTCGAAAAAGCATCTTCCGCTGGCGATTCTCAGATCGGCTGATCTGATCAGTAAGAGCCGGGGCCTTCGCGGCCCTGGTTCTTTTACTAACTTGTTTTAATAGCGATCGAGGCTCGAATATGAAGCTTTGTCTTAAACCGACGATTATTCCGTTCAAACTTGATGGTCAAGTAGTTCTGCGTTTTAACGGTCAATACGCAAAAATCCCCGACCTACACGGTGCTGTCTGGGAGTTCATCAAGGCACTTGATGGCCGTACACCCTTTGAGGAGTTGATTACCCAAGTGGCAGACCGTTACCCCGCAGTGGATCAGGACGAAATCCGAAGCGTCGCGCAAGATCTGATCAAATACCGGCTGGTCGAGAGTCCGGATGCCTTTGAGACTACTTCTCTTTCGGATCATGATCGCATCAGATTTTCCCGCAACATCGACTTTTTCGGGTCGATAGCGGCTGTGGGCGAGAACAAGTTCACCCACCAGGAAAAACTGCGCACGGCCAGGGTCTGCGTACTGGGCTGCGGCGGTCTGGGCACCCATATCCTGTTCGACCTGGTGGCGCTGGGTGTCCACCATCTGACGATCCTCGATTTTGACACGATCGAGTTGAGCAATTTGAACCGGCAGATCCTTTACAAGGAAACCGACGTTGGCATGCCGAAGGTTGCAACGGCCAGGCGCAGGTTGCTTGAATTCAACAGTCACCTCGACATTACTGCTCACGAAACCCGCCTCCAGTCGGCGCAAGACGTCGCCGGCATCGTACGCGGCCACGATATTGTGATTTGTGTCGCTGATAAACCCGCGAACTACATGGCCGACTGGCTGAATGAGGCCTGTGTTAAACAGGGCGTACCCTTCATTTCAGGCGGGCTTGATGTACGGCGCTCGGTGTTTTATTCGGTGGTGCCTGGCTCCTCGGGCTGCGGTGCTTGCTGGCTGACGTCGGCGCGTAACAAGAGCAGCCTGGTGAACAGCGTTTCGACCATGGCCAAACAGCACGACATCACTTATGAGCATCCCGGTCCGGCTCTTGTGACTTTGGTGGCTGTCACCGCCGGGATGATGGTCAGCGAAACGGTCAAGATCATCACCGGCTGCCAACCGCCACAATTGACCAACAAGCTAAAGGAATTCACATTCGACGACCTGGACGTCAGCGTCGCCGAAGTCTGGCAACAGAATCCGGACTGCACGGTGTGTGGACATCTCGCGGACGCGCAACGGTCGGCGCAGGCGGAGACTGTCTAGATGTTCAAACTCCTGGCGTCCTATGCCATCACGTCCATCTGCTCATGGGCCATAGCGTTTCTGATCCCGCTGTATGTTTATGAGCAGACCGGCTCCCCAGTCTGGACGTCGCTGGCTTTTTTCGCCGCGATGGCGCCCTACATACTGGTCACGCCCTTCGCCGGTGTGTGGAGTGATCGCTACAGCAAACGGCGTTTTTTGATCGGTGGTGATCTGATCAACATCGTCACCGGCTGCCTTATATATGCTGCCGTGATTACGCTGTCCGGGAGCAGCTTGAGTATTACTCTGTTACTGCTGAGCTTTCTGTTGGCAAGCGTCGGTGCCACCCACCACCCGGTCTTCCAGAGTATTGCGCCTGCGCTGATCGAGGGGCCCAAACTCCATCGATTCAATGCAATCGTCAATGCCAGTGACAACATCATTCGCATCGTTGCACCAATCGGCGTTGCAGCCTTGCTGGCCTTCAGTACCAAGGAGCAGTTGCTGATTGGCAGCATTGTCGGATTTGCGCTATCCCTGCCGCTTTGCTTCTTGCTGAAAGAGCAGGGTAAGCCTGCGCCGGCCACCACGCGGGTATTCACGGAAATCAAAGCCGGACTGTTGTATGTCATCCAGCAGCGAGAACTGTGTTCGTTTGTCATGCTGTTCTTTTTCTGCAATTTCGGTTTTGCCTTGATCGGTGCCAGCCTTGTCTATGTCTACACCACGCTACTGGCCGTGCCATTGAGTGATGTGGGCTATTACTACGGGCTCATTGGTGCAGGTGCCGTCGCCGGATCAGCTATGGGGGCGTTTCTGGTGAAGAGATATCCGGCCGGCATTCTTATCCGTCGAAGCTGTTTGCTGGCCGGGGTGTTCACGCTGATGGGGGCGATGGCCAACGATCCGTGGTCACTTTCGGCAATGTGGGCGCTTTCTACAGGTTGCCAATCCGTGGTGGTCATCGCTTTTTTCACCTATCGCCAGCAGGTGGTTCCGCAAACCATTCTTGGGCGAACGGTCGGAGTTACACGGCTCATTGCCTACCTCGCGATTCCTCCCGCGAGCCTGCTGAGTGGATGGCTGTTACTGCATTTCTCGAGCAGCGCTGTGATTCTTGCGTCAGGCGGTCTGTGCATCATTTTCGCCTCTCTATGTGCTTACTTTCTGGCCAGGTTTGAGCGCCCGGTCATTTACAGCGACGCACAATGAATACGGTTTTGTAAGTTTTTCGGGGTTTCGGAATAACTGGAAAGTTGCGATCGGCTGGATGGCTGATAAAGAATTAAAAGGAATTTAAAGTTGGAAGTAGATAAAAAGTTGAATCGCGGCGATGGGGCGAAGGTCATTAACTTCATGACCGGAGGCACATTATGGGACCAATGGCTGGACGCTGATGCGTTAGATAGATTGGTTAATCATGAACTGTTGCTGGCAATGCAAAACGGTCATGTTTCCCTGAAGGGGATGCGTTACTTTCTGATCCAGCATCATTACTACTCGCGAAACTTTACCCGCTTTCTATGCGCAATCCTCAATCGCCTCGAGTCCCTTGGCGACATCAAATTACTGTTGGAAAACATGCAAGAGGAAATGGGCATAGATGGTGACAACAAGCTCACGCATTCCGAGCTGTTTCAAAGGTCGCTGCGGATCCTGGGCACCCATCCCTTGGCTGAATTGCCTTTACCTCAGACCGTGGATTTCACCCAATGCATCATGCAGCTTTGCCGCAGTGAAAATCCTGTCGAGGGCCTCGCAGCACTCTGCCTGGGAGCCGAAGCCATTGTGCCGCTGATTTACAAACCGATTCTGCTGGCACTGGACGGACTGAATGTCAGTGAGGAAGGGCTGGAGTTCTTTCGCCTGCATATCGAAGAGGATGAGGACCACGCGATTACCATGCTGGGAGTTCTGCAACGCCTGACTCACCAGACGCCTGAAGCCAAGCGGCTTGCGATTCAAATCGGGCGTCAGGCTATGCTCAAACGTTGTGTCATGTTCGATGCCATCTGGAAGGAAGTCAGTCAGCAGTAGTCGGCGTCCCGTTTCGTGCAAATTGCCGCGGATTCGCTGGCAGTCGTGCAGATTGAAACAGGCCTGATGCCACCATGCTTGTTCCAAGCGATTGAATCATTGGGCATTCCCGGCGCCAGGCGATTGGCCTGATCTCTGCACTTCTCTCATTACATTCATCAATTGGCTTGAAGGGGGACGCATGACCCCGATCTCGAGCAGGAAAGTGGTCGTCGCCCATTCGGTTCGGGCCGGGGCGCCGCAACATGAAGTGCAGACAAACAAGGCACTTGCCCGCTGGCTGGCGCAGATTCTCGGACTCAGCTTCGGCGGAAGTTTTGACCCGCAGAAGCATCGCGGTCGCGATTTGTATTGGCTGCCGACCCAGACCATTGTTGGCCCGGCCAGCGCGCGTAATCTGGGGATCAGGGGTCCCGGCGATTTGTGGGGCGGGTACGTCGAACACGATTTCATTTGCACCAAAGCCATCAGCCACGGCTTGCGCAGTCATCTGGCTCACGCGCCACAAGGCTGGGCGCCGCAATTCTCCGAGCGCGTGCGCGATGTGGTGCTCGACGGCTTGACGGTGTTTGCCGTGGAAGATGCGCGACCCGCTGCCGAGCATCTGCTGTACAGCGGACCGATCCGCCTGAAGCCGATTCACGCCTGTGCCGGTCGTGGCCAGGAAGTTATCAACAGCCTCGACGCGTTCGATGAAGTACTGGCCCGTGCAGAAGCGGAAGCGTTGTTTCGCGATGGCGTGGTGCTCGAACAGGACTTGAGCAAGGTCTTCACCCACAGCGTTGGCCAGTCATTCATCGGCGACAAAGTGCTTAGCTACTGCGGTGATCAATACTTGACCAAGGATGCCTATGGCGAAGACGTCTATGGTGGTTCGAATCTGTTAGTAGTGCAGGGCGGCTACGAAGATCTGCTGGCGCTGGACTTGCCGGATGACGTGCGACTGGCCATCAAGCAGGCGCAGATTTTCGACCGGGCGGCGGATGAGGCTTATCCAGATTTCTACGCCTCGCGGCGCAACTACGACATTGCCCAAGGCCTGGACAGCAATGGCAAACCCCGTAGCGGGGTGCTCGAACAATCCTGGCGCATGGGCGGTGCCAGCAGCGCTGAATTGGCCGCGTTGCAAAGCTTCGTCAATGATCCGCAGATGCCCGCGATCCGCGTGTCGACCGTAGAAACCTATAGCGATCAAAGCCTGCCGGCGGACGCCATCGAAATCTATCGCGGGCCAGCGGAGAACAGCGACTTCCTTCTCAAATACGTAACGGTCAAATCTTATGACGGCTAGAAGCGAAAGCATTCAGATCGACATTGATGATGAACAGATGAGCGGGACGTTTCTCAGTCCAAAATCGAAAGTCCCCGGCGTGTTGTTTGTGCACGGCTGGGGCGGTAGCCAGGAGCGTGATCTTGAACGCGCCAAGGGCATCGCCGGGCTTGGTTGTGTATGCCTGACCTTCGACCTGCGCGGCCACACCGGTGGCACCGGCATTCCGCTGACGCGGGTGACGCGCGAAGACAACCTGCGTGACCTGCTCGCAGCTTACGACCGCCTGCTGGCGCATCCGGCGCTCGACACCTCGGCGATTGCGGTGGTTGGCACCAGTTATGGCGGTTACCTGGCTTCGATCCTCACCTCGTTGCGTCCGGTGCGCTGGCTGGCGCTGCGGGTACCGGCGCTGTATCGCGACGAGCAATGGCACACGCCCAAGCGTGAACTGGACAAGGCCGACCTGCGCGACTACCGGGCGACGTTGGTCCGTGCAGACAGCAACCGTGCATTGCACGCCTGTTCACAGTTCACCGGGGATGTGCTGCTGGTGGAATCGGAAACCGACGACTACGTGCCCCACGCGACGATCATGAGCTACCGTGCCGCCTGTCAGCAGACGCATTCACTGACGCACCGGATAATCGATGGCGCCGACCATGCCTTGAGCGAGCCGGTTTCGCAGCAGGCCTATACTTCGATTCTGGTGGACTGGATTACCGAGATGGTGGTGGGTGAGCGGTTGAGCATCATCCAGTCCACATGATTTGTTGTGGCTCTTCGGACGCCTTCGCGAGCAAGCCCGCTCCCACATTTGGAATGCTTTCTACCTGTGGGAGCGGGCTTGCTCGCGAAGGGGCCATCAGCCATAACAAAAAAATCATGAAGGTTTCTTTTCGATCCGCAACGCCTTCGCCTTGGCCTCGACCAGCAAATACATCACCACCGTAATCAACAACGGCAACAGAAAATAAATCGCCCGATACGCCAGCAACCCCGCCACCAGACTGCCCCGCGAAGCTTCGTGCTGCAGCAGCGCGACAAACACCGCTTCCAACACTCCAAGCCCCGCCGGAATGTGCGTGATGACTCCGGCAATCGCGCTGATCAACAGCACGCCGAGCACCAACGGATAATCCAGTTTGCTCGGCAGCAGAGTGAAAATCACCGCCGCCATCAGCGACCAGTTCAATGCACCGAGCAGCAATTGCAGGACGGCCATGCGCAGTGATGGCAGGTTGATTTCCACCCCGCGAATCGACCACTCGCGGCGCTTGGAGAACTGGCACGCGGCGAGGTAACCGGCACTCAATAACAACAGCAGCACGCCGATGCCCTGCAACGCGGCGCTGCTGATTTTCCAGCCCGGCGGCATGCTCACCAGGCCGCTGCTGAACACTACGCCGGCAATCGTCATATAACCGAACCAGTTGGTGGCCAGGCTCAGACCGAGAATCTTGGCGATGTTGCTTTTGCTCACCCCCAGGCGCGAATACAGCCGATAGCGCATGGCAATCCCGCCGACCCAGGCGCTGAGATTGAGGTTGAACGCATAACTGATGATCCCCACCGGGAGGATCTGTTTCCAGGTCAGGTCCTGGCGAATGTAGGTGCGGCCGATCAGGTCGAAACTGGCGTAGGTGAGAAAGCTCAGCAGAGTCAGGCTGGCGGCGATGATCAGCGTGCGCACCTTGAAGTCAGCCAGGGTTTGCAGAACTTCCGCCCATTCGATACGGGTGGCGAACATCGTCAGCAATACGATCAATGCGAGGAAAAACAGCAACGTCAGTGGGCGTTTCCAGCGACTCCATCGAGAGTGAGTAGCGGGAGCAGACTGTGCGTGGGAATGGCTCATGACGTGCGCCCCCGAAATGGCTTGAGCCGCGGTTTGTGCGCCGGCAACCAACCGGCCATCGACGGGAAATGCCGCAGGAAGTGAAATACCAGAAACCCCACGGTCATGTGCCAGATCCGTCCTCGCGGGGACATGCTGGCGTCCATCGCCTTGCAGTGGTTCTGGCTCAGGTCTTCGAGGCGCTGAAACAAATGCTGATTGAACGCGCGATCGCGGATCAGCACGTTGGCTTCCAGGTTCAGCGACAGGCTCAGCGGGTCGAGATTGCTCGAGCCGACGGTGCTCCATTCCTCATCCACCAACGCGACTTTGCCGTGCAGCGGGCGCTGGCAATATTCGTGGATCTGCACGCCGGCCTTGAGCAGGTAGTCGTAGGTCATGCGTGCCGCGAGTTTGGCCACCAGCATGTCCGGTTGACCTTGCAGGATCAGCCGCACCTCGACGCCACGGCGCGCGGCGTTGCGGATCTCGCGCAGCAGGCGGTAGCCGGGGAAGAAATAGGCGTTGGCGATCACCACCCGGCGTTTGGCCCGGCGCAATGCGTGCAAGTACACATCTTCGATGTCGGTGTGATGCTGATCGTTGTCGCGAAACACCAGACGTACCTGACCGTCGTGATCGTTGAAAGCCATGTCCGCCCGGCGCTGACGCCGGCGTTGCCACCAGAACCGTGCGCGTCCCGGACGACCACTTTGCAGCAGGGCGAAATGATGGATGTCAGCGACCGCTGGCCCTTGAATCTGCACCGCATAATCCTGTTTCGCCTCGGGGCCGAAATCGGCCAGGTGATCGCCGGAAAAGTTGATCCCGCCAATGAACGCGATCAGTCCGTCGACCACCACAATCTTGCGGTGCAGGCGGCGGAACCAGTTGGTGCGAATGCCCAGGTGCTTGGGCGCCGGGTCAAACATTTGCAGATGCACGCCCGCTTCGCTCAGTGCCGCGAGATAACCGGTGGTCAACTCGCCGCAACCAAAACCGTCGAGGCTGACAGTGGTGCGCACGCCACGCCGGGCGGCGTCGATCAGGATCTGCTGCAACTCTGCGCCGACCTTGTCTTCGAAAACGATGAAGGTCTCCAGCAGAATTTCACTCTTCGCCGCACGCATGGCGTCGAACACCCGTGGGAAATATTCCTCGCCGTTTTCCAGCAACTCGACGCGGTTATTGCCCTGCCAGCCGTACTCGACATCGACATGCCCGGGCTCGCGCACCGGCGGGTTGATGCTGATCGGTTCCACGGCGGATTTCTCCAGCGGTGCGCTGCTCATAGTTCGATCTCCACCGATAAAGGGACGTGGTCGGAAAGGTGTGACCAGGGCCGGTTGGCCAGGACTTTCGGCTGGCTGGCCTTGAGGTTGCGTACATAAATACGATCGAGCCGCAGCGTCGGCAGCCGCGCCGGAAAGCTGCGCGCCGGTTTGCCGTGATGCTCGGCGAACACCTCGCGCAGACCGCAGGGTTCGAGCAGCGCGTCGGCGCGCTGGCGCCAGTCATTGAAGTCACCGGCGACGATCACCGGCGCATCATCCGGCAGTTCCGCCAGACGCTCGCCGAGCAATTTCAATTGCGCATTGCGATGACTTTCGCGCAGACCCAGATGCACGCAGATCGCATGCACTTCGACGCCATCGCCGGGCAGGCGCAGCACGCAATGCAGCAGCCCGCGGTTCTCGTGGCCGCTGATCGAGACGTCGAGGTTGTCGTGGCGGATGATCTGGAATTTCGACAGCAACGCATTGCCGTGATCGCCCTCCGGGTACACCGCGTTGCGCCCGTAGGCGAACTGCGGCCACAGACTGTCGGCGAGGAACTCGTATTGCGGCATCGTCGGCCAGTTGCTGTAGCGCTTGGGATGATGCTCGTGGGTGCCGTGGACTTCCTGCAAAAACACCACGTCGGCGGCCACGCTGCGCACCGCTTCGCGCAACTCCGGGAGGATGAAACGTCGGTTGAGCGCAGTGAAACCCTTGTGTGTGTTGACCGTCAGCACGGTGAAACGACGCACCGACACTTCAACGCTGGTCTGCTCGTCGGTGAACCCGACCGGCTCTGGAATACTCATGCCAGCACCCCTTCGGCAGCCGGTTCACCGGGGGTGGTGGCGAGCGTTTTATCCAGCTCGAATCGGTGGAGCAAACTGCGCGCGTCGTAGGGCGCGCGGACTTTGATGTCGTTGTCGAAATAGCAGAACACTTCGCGGGATGTACGCGCCCGCGGCTTGAGGCGCGGCGCGATCAGATGCGCATCGCCGGGTTGCCGGCCGTGATGCCAGGCGTCGATGCGTTCAGCCCATTTGTTCAACGCGGCGTCGGTGTAACCGCTGGCGTACAGCTCTTCGGCACCGTGCAGGCGCAGGTAGACGAAATCGCTGGTGAGGTCTTCGCGGTACGGCCATTTGCCGGCGGTGTCGGCGATCACCAGAGCGGTGTTGTAGCGTTTCAACAAGCGCACGAAGTCGGGGTCGATGAACGTGTCATTGCGCACTTCCACGGCATGGCGCAGCGGTTTTTTGCGCCAGGCTTTGAGGCTGGCGTGGCCGTGAAGATGTGAATCGTGTTGGCGGGCGAGGGCGGCAGCGGCTTCGGTATCGTGGGGCAACAATGAGAGGAAGTGTTCGAAGCGCTCAGGATCGAATTTGAAGTTCGGTGGAAACTGCCAGAGGATCGGCCCGAGCTTTTCCTTGAGTTCCAGCACCCCGGAGGCGAAGAAATTCGCCAGCGGTTTTTCGATCTCGCGCAAGCGCCGGACGTGGGTGATGAAACGCGGCGCCTTGACGCTGAACACGAAGTCGTCGGGCGTTTCGCTGTACCACCGGGCATAACGTTCGGGCCGTTGCAGGGCGTAGAACGATCCATTGATTTCGATGCTGTTGACCGCCCGCGAAGCGAACTGCAATTCGCGCTTCTGCGTCAGTCCTTTCGGGTAGAAATCCCCTCGCCACGGAACGTAGCGCCAGCCGGAAATACCGATGTGAATCGTTGCCATGCCGCCCTCCCGTTGTCAGTCCTCGTACAGCCTGTGTCTGTTGATGACTGCGGGCGGTTCGGGAAAGTTTCGGTGGCGTTACGGACGGTACATCCCTGAGAGCAACACAAAGCTAATGTGGGAGGGGGCTTGGTCCCGAAGGCGGTCGTTCAGTCAACATCAATGGCGACTGATACACCGACTTCGGGAGCAAGCCCCCTCCCACAGGGTTACTCAGTGGCCCGTGAATACTCGGCCTTGAGCCGGTTCGGCATAGGCCGGACCGAGGCGATCCAGTCGCCCGCTCCACGCGGTCAGCGCCAGCGCCAGCAACACCACCAACCCACCGATCCACGCCGTGTGAATCAGGCCCAGATGTTCGACGATCAACCCGCCGCCCCACGCCCCACCGGCAATCCCGAGGTTGAACGCAGCAATGTTCAGCCCCGATGCCACGTCCACTGCCTGCGGTGTGTGATGTTCAGCCTGACGCACCACATACACCTGCAACCCCGGCACGTTGCCAAACGCCACCGCGCCCCACACCAGCACTGTCGCCAACGCCAGCCATGGATTGGCGGCGGTGAAGGTCAGCACGAACAACACGGCCGCGAGCAGGGCGAAGATGATTTTCAGGGCGCTGATCGGCCCGCGTTTGTCTGCCAGTTTGCCGCCCCAGATATTGCCGACCGCCACCGACACGCCGTACACCAGCAACACCAGGCTGACGGTGCTGGCGCTGAAGCCGGAGAGGTCCTGCAGGATCGGCGCGAGGAAGGTGAAGGCGATGAACGAGCCGCCGTAACCGATCGCGGTCATGGCGTACACCAGCAGCAGACGCGGTTGTTTCAGCACTTGCAGTTGCTGCAGCAAGGACGCTGGTTTGCTGTGGGCGATGTTGTTCGGCACATACAGCAGGCTGCCGATGAAGGCGATCACACCCAGCGCCGAGACGGCGAGGAAGGTTTCGCGCCAGCCGAAATGCTGGCCGATGAATGTGCCCAGCGGTACGCCGGTGACCAACGCCACAGTGAGGCCGGTGAACATGATCGCAATCGCGCTGGCAGCCTTTTCCTTGGGCACCAGGCTGGTGGCGATGGTCGAGCCGATGGAGAAGAACACCCCGTGGGCCAGACCCGTGACGATCCGCGCCAGCACCAGCGATTCATAACCCGGCGCCAGCCAGGCCAGCAGGTTGCCGAGGGTGAACAACACCATCAGCGACAGCAGCAACAGTTTGCGCGGGACTTTGCCGGTGAGGGCGGTCAGCACCGGCGCGCCAATGGCAACGCCCAACGCATAAAGACTGACTAGCAGCCCGGCGGACGGCAGGCTGACGCCGAGATCGGCGCCAATGGTGGGTAACAGGCCGACGATGACGAACTCGGTCGTCCCGATGGCGAATGCGCTGAGGGTCAGCGCGAGCAAGGCAATGGGCATGACAGCACTCCGGTAGAGGTTTGAATGGAGCGCAGTGTCGGGGTTTGGGTTGTGCGGAAAAATACAGGGTTGGGCATTTGATATTTGCCTTGGACGCAAAGGTCAAAAGCGCTCCCCCCTCACCCCAACCCTCTCCCCCAAAGGGGCGAGGGGGAAGGGAGCTGATCTCGGTTGCACTCAATATTGAGTTCGGCTGGATATTTCAGGTCGATGTAGCTCGAGAGCTCAATTCGGTCGGCCCCCTCTCCCCCAAGGGGGTGAGGGGGAAGGGAGCGGATCTCGGTTGCACTCAATATTGAGTTCGGCTGGATATTTCAGGTCGATGTAGCTCGAGAGCACAACTCGGTCGGCTCCCTCTCCCTCGGGGAGAGGGCTGGGGTGAGGGTGCTCTTGAACTTGCCAGACAATTACCGATCAGTTCCTTACAGGTTCAGCCAAGAGGGATCGGAGTTTTGATCAAGTTCAGGATCGCCATTTTGCTGGGAGCGCTGCTGTTTCTCGGCGCCAGCGAACTCGAAGCCGCCACGCTGCCGGGGGTTCCGGCCGCTGCTGAAGAACCGGCCAAACCCGAGCCGATTGTGCAGGGCGGTCTGCTCGGCGCGATCAGTTCGAGCATCGACGACGTGCAGGACAAACTCGATCTCAACGAGCATCTGGTCGACGCCTGGCGCCTGCGTGCCGATCGCGCGGCGGACGAGGTCGACAAGCTGGTTAACCAGCCGTCCAACCGATCCGGCTGGAGCGTCGCCGGGGATTTCCTGACTCTGTCCGGCGTGTGGCTTGGCGCCTTCGCGTTGCTTACGGTGCTCGGCAGCCTGCTGGCCAAGCGGCTGAGTCAGGGTCGTTGGCTGCGCACCCGCCAGCGCAGTCAGGATCTGGCGGGTTACCTGCTGCCGTACACCGTGCCGGCGCTGATCTGCCTGCCGCTGACGCTGTACGTCAGCCACTTTCTGCAAGCCTCGGTGGGTCGGGCGCTGGCGTTGTGTCTGGCGTATGCCACCAGCAGCGGGATTTTCTCCACCTCGATGTTGTTGTGCGTGGTGGTGATGTTCAACGTCGGGCACAAACGGCCGGCCGCGCGGATCATTCGCGACTACTGCCCGAAACCGCTGTTCCTGATCGGCTTTCTCGCCGCCCTCAGTGATGCGTTGACCAGCCCACAGATCGCCCGTCAGTTGGGCGGCAATATCACCAGCAGCGTCGCGGTGTTCACTGGGTTGATAGCCTCGATCATCTTCGGTCTGCTGGTGATTCGCCTGCGCCGGCCGGTGGCGCACCTGATCCGTAATCGGCCACTGGCGCAACGTCTTAAACAGCCTTCGTTACAGGAGTCGCTGCGGATTTTTTCCGGGCTCTGGTACTGGCCCATCGTGCTGATGGTGCTGGTTTCGGCGGTGAATCTGATCGGCATCGGCGAAGACAATCAGAAGGCCCTGCGCTGTGCGCTGTTCACCACGGTGCTGCTGATCGGCACGGTGTTCCTCAGCACCATCCTCCAGCACCTGTTCAAGTCGCGCAAAGCCGAAGCGATCCAGCGCAGCAGCGCCTACAAGGAGCGCTTTCTCAGCCTGTTGCACGCGCTGCTGCGGATCGTTATTGCGATTGCCTTCATCGATATTCTCGGGCGGATCTGGGGCGTTTCACTGCTCGATTTCGCCCAGAGCAGCACGATCGGCCGCGCGATCAGCAACGCGTTGAGCAGCATCGGCCTGATCTTCCTCGTCACCTGGCTGTTGTGGGTGGTGCTCGACACGGCGATTCAGGAAGCGTTGAAACCACCGGTGAGCAAACGCTCGTCGCGCCAGCCCAGCACCCGGGTGAAAACCATCCTGCCGCTGCTGCGCAATGCGATCAAAATCATCCTCGTGGTGATCTGCGCGATCACCACCATGGCCAACCTCGGCATCAACGTTGCGCCACTGTTGGCCGGTGCCGGGGTGGTCGGTCTGGCGATCGGTTTCGGTTCGCAGCAACTGGTGCAGGACGTGATTACCGGGCTGTTCATCATCATCGAGGACACCCTGTCGATCGGCGACTGGGTGGTGCTCGACTCCGGGCACGCCGGCACCGTCGAAGGCCTGACCATCCGCACCCTGCGCCTGCGTGACGGCAAGGGGTTTGTGCACTCGGTGCCGTTCGGCCAGATCAAGGCAGTGACCAATCAATCACGGCAGTTCGCCTATGCATTTTTCTCGGTGCAGTTCACCTACGACACCGACGTCGACAAGGCCATCGAGCTGATCCGCGAGACTGGTGATTCGATCCGTGAAGACCCGTTCCTCAAGTACAACCTGCAAGGGCCGCTGGATGTGTTCGGGGTGGACCGGATGGACCTGAACGGCGTGGTGCTGACGGCGCAGTTCCGTACTGTGTCGGGTGGGCAGTATGCGGTGAGCCGGGCGTTCAACCAGCGTTTGAAAAAGCTTGTGGATAACAGTCCCGAGGTGCATTTCGCGCAGACTTATCCACAGCAGGTTTTGTTGCCCAAGCGGCAGGGTGAGGGGGGGCTGGTGGCGAGCGAGGCGCCACAACGGTCGAGTACCTGACCGCCGGATTTTGTGCTGGGATTGCCGGCCTCTTCGCGGGCAAGCCCGCTCCCACATTGGATTTGTGAACGACGCAGATCCCCTGTGGGAGCGAGCTTGCTCGCGAAAGGGCCGGAACTGTCGACATCAATGCCGGATCAGCTTGCTGCGCACCTGTTCCATGGCCACCTGATCCAGCTCTGTCCAGAAAACCTGCTTGCCGGCAATCTCGGCTGCCACCGGCAAGCCATCCCGATACACTAACCGATTACTCACCAAAGCTGGCACCTTCGCTCCTGGCAGCAAAGTCCCCGCCAGATTCAACGGATCCACCCCGCACACCGCGATCAAACTGCCGTCATGCGCCCGCCGTCGTACTTCGCGCAGCAATGGAATCGCCTCCGGCAAGGCAAACTGTTCCCCCGCCAGACCACTGACAAAGCGCCCGCCGCGAATCTCGCCACGGGCCTCCAGCCGATGAAACGTGCGCAGCAATTCGCGCCAGCTCGGCAGCCAATCCGCCTCGCGCTCCAGCAGACGCCAGAACACCACACCGTAGCGGCGCAGCAACGTCATGGCGACATGTTCGAGGGTTTCCGGCGAAGCGCTCTGGCTGTTCTCCACGAGCGGCCCTCGGCGCAACAACGCCCAGCGCCCGGCATCGTCCATGCCACCGACAAACGCCCCGCGCCCGCGTCGACTGCTGCGTTGCTGGCGCTTGCTCGCCGGGGTAATCAGGGCGCGCAAACCGGCGAAGCTGTCGGCGTTCACCAGGCCGGCACCGACCAGTTCCTGCAAGGCGATTTCCAGCTCGGTGCGCAATAGGTGCGCTTCATGGATCAGTTCATCGAAAAACAGCGCGCCGTGCTGACTCAGCGCCTCGTAGACCTTTTGCGTTTTCGCTGACAGTTCGCTGACCGGCGTTTGCTCGGCCAATCCACTCCACAACCCGACCTGACTGCGCGGCAGCAGCACAATCGGCGTACTGCGCAACGCCGTGCCGCTGACTTTCTGTCGGGCACTGAGGCGCGTCCACACCAGTTTGCCGTTGCGGCACAGCTCATCCAGCCAGCTCGGCGAGTAGTCTTTCAGGCGCGCCGGGAGAATGTCGCTGTCCCACGCGGAGGCCGCTGCCGGGTAACCTTCGAACTGGCCGACAATCGCCGGCAGCACCGCGCTGCCCTGAGCGCGCGTAGCGGAGGATAGATGCTGCCAGTCGAACAGAAAACGCATGAAATCCTGCAGAGCCACCGGCTCGATTTCCCGGCGCAAACGCTTGACCGTGTAGCGATGAATGCGCGCCAGCAGATGCCGTTCGCACCATTCCTCAACCGTCGCGCCCGGGGTGAATTTACCGCGCAGCACGTAGCCTTCGCGCTCCAGTTGCGCGAGGGCCTGATTGACCTGCGGTATCGGCAACGCGAGTGGTTCGGCAATGGCGGCTAACGGCAGCGGGCCAAATGCGCCCAGTCGCGCGCGGAGCACTTCGACCAGCGCTTCCTCTAACGTCCAAGGTTCGTTGAAACCGGGCAAGGCCTCTTGCTGCGGTTGCAGCGTGGCCCGTGGATAAAGCGCCAACAGGCAGGTCAGGCGTTCTCGCGCCAGCCACAACGAGCCAGGCTGTGGATGTGTAGTGACGGTGAGGCCGTCTTCGCGAGCAGCCTCGCTCCCACAGTTGACAGTGTTCCAACTGGCGGAACCCGGTTGAATGTGGGAGCGAGCCTGCTCGCGAAGCTTTTCTTTTGCCGTTACTGGCGGAACGGCCAAGCGGCAGGCGCGACCGCTCGCAGTCAGCGCGTCAAGCCATTCGCGCCAGTGTTCGCCAGCCTGAACTTCAAGGTCGCTGATGCAGGCCAGGCTCATCAGCGCCTCGTGCATTTCATCGACGTTGGCCGGCGTCGGCCACGCTTCTTCACGCACCGCGTTAATGGCGTCTGCGTCCAGCGCACCGAGATCATCAGTGGACTGCGGATCGCTCCAGCGCCGGTTGATCACCGCTTGGGTGCGGCGTTCTTCCAACGGCGCATCGTCGAGAAAGCTGTACGGCCGCGCGCTGAGAATTTCTGCCGCCAGCGGTGACGGCGCCGGCAGATCGCGGCTGATTAACCGCACCTCGCCGCGCTCCATGCGCCGCAGCAGATTGAGCCAGCCGTCGCTGTCCATGGCCTCGTGCAGGCAATCGTCGAGGGTCTGTTCCACCAGCGGATGTTCGGGAACCTCCCGTTCGCCGGCGAGGTTTTCCAGGCATGCGATCTGGTCGGGGAACACGCTGGCAATCAGGTCCTCGCTTTTCATCCGCTGCAATTGCGGCGCAACTTTGCGCCCGCCGGTAAAACGCGGCAGCGCCAACGCCACCCCGGCATTCCAGCGCCAGCGCACACCGAACAACGGCGCGTCGAGAATTGCCTGAATCAGGATGTGTTCGGCGCTGTTGCTGTGCAGGTACCGCCAGACATCGTCCAGTTCGAAACTGTGACTGGTGGACAGCGACAACACGATCGCATCCTCGCTAGCGGCAGCCTGCAACTCGAAGTTGAAGGTGCGGCAGAAACGCTTGCGCAAGGCCAGGCCCCAAGCGCGGTTGATGCGGCTGCCGAACGGTGAATGGATGATCAACTGGGTGCCGCCGGATTCGTCGAAAAAACGCTCCATCAGCAGCGTGTCCTGCGAGGGCAGGGCGCCGAGGGTCAGGCGAGCGCGGGCGAGATAGTCCACCAGCTGTTCGGCGCTGGCGCGGTTCAGGCCGAGGGTTGCGGTCAGCCAGTCGAGCGCCGGTTGCAGATCGCCGGGGCTGGCGCCGAGCAACAGGTCGAGAGTCGCTTGCAGCCGCGCCACCGCCGCAGACAATTCATCGCTGCGCCCCGGGGCTTCGCCGAGCCAGAACGGAATGGTCGGCGGCTGGCCCTGAGCATCCTCGACCCGCACCTTGCCGGTTTCAACCCGCAGGATTCGGTAGGAGGTGTTGCCGAGCTGGAATATGTCGCCCGCGATACTTTCCACGGCAAAGTCTTCGTTGACACTGCCGATGCTCAGGCCCTGCGGTTCCAGCAACACGCTGTAGTCGGCGTTGTCGGGGATGGTGCCGCCACTGGTCACGGCGGTCAGTCGCGCGCCACGACGGCCACGCAGAGTGCGGCTGACCGCGTCGCGATGCAGATAGGCGCTGCGAATGCCCTGACGACCGTTGTAGCCTTCGGCGAGCATCGTCAGCAGCGCCTGATAGTGTTTTTCGTCGAGATCGCGGTAGGGCGAGGCTTTGCGGAACAGCGCCAGCAGCGCGTCTTCCGCCCATTCCCGGCAACTGACTTCGGCGATGATCTGCTGCGCCAGCACATCCAGCGGCGCTTGTGGGATGTGCAGGGTGTCGAGTTCGCCACGGCGCACGCAGTCGAGCAGGGCGGCGCACTCGATCAGGTCGTCGCGGGTGGTGGCGAACAAGCGGCCCTTGGGTGTGCCGCCGACCTGGTGCCCGGAGCGCCCGACCCTTTGCAGAAACCCGGCAATCGAACGCGGCGAGGATATTTGGCAGACCAGATCGACTTCGCCGATATCGATGCCCAACTCCAGCGACGCAGTGGCGATCAGCACTTGCAGCTCGCCGCGCTTGAGTCGCTGTTCGGCGTCGAGGCGGAATTCCTTGGCCAGACTGCCGTGGTGCGCGGCGACTGCGTGCTTGCCGAGGCGCTCGCTGAGGTGGCGGCTAAGGCGTTCGGCCAAGCGCCGGGTATTGACGAAAATCAGCGTGGTTCGGTGTTCGCGGGCCAGTTCGGCGAGCCGGTCATAAACCAGCTCCCAGACGTCGTTAGCCATCACTGCCGACAACGGCACCGGCGGCACCTCGATGCCCAGATCCCGTGGCCGGGCGTGGCCGATGTCGATGATTTCGCAGGGGTGATCGGTGCCGACCAGAAACTGCGCCACGGCGTCGATCGGTTTTTGCGTGGCGGACAAGCCGATGCGGGTCAGTGGTTCTGCGCACAGCGCCTGCAGGCGTTCGAGGCTCAGCGCCAGATGACTGCCGCGTTTGCCAGCAGCGATGGCGTGGATCTCGTCGATGATCACCGTGCGTGTGCTGCCGAGCATTTTGCGTCCGGACTCGGAGCCAAGCAGCACGTACAGCGATTCCGGAGTGGTCACCAGAATGTGCGGCGCGCGCTTGCGCATGGCGGCGCGGTCTTTTTGCGGGGTGTCGCCGGTGCGCACAGCGGTGGTGATTTGCAGTTCGGGCAGGCCCATCTGGCGTAATTGTTCGGTGATTCCCGCCAGCGGGTTCTGCAGGTTGATGCGGATGTCGTTGGACAACGCCTTGAGCGGCGATACGTAGACGACGAGGGTTGCGTCGGGCAGGCCTGCGGGGTTTTCCAGACCCCGGTGGACGAGGTCGTCGAGCACGGCGAGAAACGCGGTAAGGGTTTTACCGGAGCCGGTGGGCGCGGCGATCAGCGTCGAGCGGCGCTGGCGGATCAACGGCCATGCGCGGGCCTGGGCGGCGGTGACCGTCGGGAAAGTGCTGCTGAACCAGGCGCTGACGGCGGGGTGAAAGCCTGCCAGGGCCGCGTCCTTGGGGATGGGCAGATTCATGGCTCAAGTTATGCGGGTGGGGGCGGCAAGATGCAAGTACCGCTGGGATCTTCAGCGTTTGGCCGTGCCTCTTCGCGAGCAAGCCCGCTCCCACAGGGGAATGCGGTCAACTGTGGGAGCGGGCTTGCTCGCGAAGAGGCCTGCTGCAACGCCACAAATGCCAGGGATCTACACTTTACGGGTGACGGTTGCGCACTAAACCCGCAAAATGCAACGATTCCGGCAATTATCGATGACGGTGTCACCAGCACCGTCGCTAAAGCCATCGTTCCAATCAGACTGGGCCTGCTGACTCTATGCGAATGCGCCTTATGTTACTGGGCGGCGGAAATGCCCTTGGGCAGGCGCTGATTCGCCTCGGTGCGGAAGAAGACATCGGTTTCCTCGCCCCCCGCCCGCCAGAAGACGGCTGGGATGCCGCGAGCCTGACGCAACTGCTCGACGATACCCGTCCGGATGCGTTGATCAACCTCGCCTACTATTTCGACTGGTTCCAGGCCGATACCGTCAGCGAAAGCCGTCTGGCCGGTCAGGAACGCGCCATCGAGCGACTGGCCGAGCTGTGCCAGCACCACAACATCATCCTCGTGCAGCCTTCCAGCTATCGGGTGTTCGACGGTTCGCGGGCGACTGCCTACAGCGAAAAGGACGAGCCGGTGCCGTTGGGCCTGCGCGGCCAGGCGCTGTGGCGCATCGAGCAAAGTGTTCGCGCCACTTGCCCGCAACACGTGTTGCTGCGCTTCGGCTGGCTGCTCGATGACAGTCCTGAAGGCACCCTCGGGCGCTTCCTCGCCCGCGCCGAACAACCGGACGAATTGCTCATGGCCGATGACCGCCGGGGCAATCCGACTCCGGTGGATGACGCGGCACGGGTGATCATTTCGGTGCTCAAGCAACTCGATTGCGCGGCGCCGCTGTGGGGCACTTACCATTACGCCGGCCACGAAGCGACCACGCCGCTGGCGCTCGGGCAGGCGATTCTGACCGAGGCGCGCAGCCTGCATCCGCTGGCAATCGAAGCACCGACCGCTCAGGCCCACGCCGCGCGGCCGGACGCCGCCGAGGAGCCGCAGCACGCGGTGCTCGCCTGCAAGAAAATTCTGCACACTTTCGGGATCAAGCCCCGCGCCTGGCGCGCCGCGCTCCCGGCTTTACTGGATAGGTTTTATCGTCATGGCTGAAGGCCCTGTTTTAATCACCGGCGGCGCCGGTTTCATCGGCTCGCACCTGACTGACGCGTTGCTCGCCACCGGCCACTCGGTGCGGATTCTCGATGATCTGTCGACCGGCAAACGCAGCAACCTGCCGCTGGATAATCCACAGGTCGAACTGATCGTCGGTAACGTCGCCGATGCCGCGCTGGTCGCGCAGGCCATGCAAGGCTGCAGCGCCGTCGCGCATCTGGCGGCGGTGGCCTCGGTGCAGGCGTCGGTGGACGATCCGGTGAAGACGCACCAGAGCAATTTCATCGGCACCCTGAATGTCTGCGAAGCCATGCGCCAGGCCGGGGTCAAGCGCGTGCTCTACGCCTCGAGCGCAGCGGTGTACGGCAACAACGGTGAAGGCGAGTCGATCGACGAAGACACGCCAAAAGCCCCGCTGACCCCGTATGCCTCGGACAAACTGGCCGGCGAGCATTACTTCGATTTCTACCGTCGCCAGCATGGCCTGGAGCCGGTGATCTTCCGCTTCTTCAACATCTTCGGCCCACGCCAGGATCCGTCCTCGCCGTACTCCGGGGTCATCAGCATTTTCAGCGAGCGGGCACAGAAAGGCCTGCCGATCACCGTGTTCGGCGATGGCGAGCAGACCCGTGATTTCCTCTATGTCGAGGATCTGGTCGACGTGCTGGTGCAGGCAATCGACAAGCCTGAAGTGGAAGTGGGGGCGATGAACGTCGGCTGGAATCAGGCGATGAACCTCAAGCAGATGCTGCAAGCGCTGCAGGAAGTGGTCGGCGAACTGCCCCCGGTCAGCTACGGCCCGGCGCGCTCCGGCGACATCCGTCACTCGCGGGCGAATAACGCGCGTTTGCTGCAACGCTTCAAGCTGCCAGAGCCGACGCCGATGCGTGTGGGGCTGGCGCGGTTGCTCGGCAAGTAGGTTTATCGCAGACATGAAAAAGGCGCCTTTTTACAGGCGCCTTTTTCACGGCCGGAATTTGTCGCTAATCCTGTGGCGAGGGGATTTATCCCCGATCGATCACGAAGTGATCGTCGTCAGTTCTAAGCCTGCTCACCCAAAGCCTCATTCACCACCACGTGAACGTTCCTGGTTGAATCTGCCTTAGAACTTGTAGCCCAGACCCACCATGTACACAAACGGATCGACATCAACATTGACCTTGGCACGGGTGCCCGGTGCCACCGCGTTGTTCTCGACGGTGGCTCGAGTATCGATGTCGATGTAGCGCACCTGGGCGTTGAGCATGATGTTGTCGGTCAGCATGTAGTCGGCGCCGACCTGCCAGGCCAGGCCCCAGGAGTTTTTCGCCTTGAAGTTGCTGAAGCCATTGGACTGGGCTTCGCTGCCGACGTGCTCGTCGTAGATCCAGGTGTAGTTGATGCCGCCGCCGATGTACGGCTGGAATGGCGATTTCGCATCCAGCGGGTAGTACACGACGCTGAGGGTGGGCGGCAGGTGTTTCAGGGTGCCGAGTTTGCCGTTGGCGGCTGGCAGCGCAGTGCCTTTGATTTTCACGTCATGCTCGAACGGCGAGGCGGCCAGCAACTCGATACCGATGTTGTTGGTCAGCATGTAGGCGAAGTTCAGACCCAGTTGGGTGTCGCTGCTCATGGTCGCCTTGCCGCCCAGGTTGGTGCCGCTCAACGGACCCTGATCGACCTTGACATTGGAGCTGTCGGCCTTCGGGTTGACGGTGATCGCACCGGCGCGAACGATGATGTCGCCGGCTTCGTGAGCGTGGGCGAGCGGGGCTGCGAGCGCGAGGGCAAACAGCGAGGCGCTGAGCAAGGACTTGTTCATGGGGGCTCCAAAAGGACGTTAAAAGTTTCTGATGTCCTATGGTATGAAGCCAACTGATACGGTCTTTTGACTCAGCTCAATGAAACAGTGATGCCGCGGTTTTTTGTGGAACCTTGGCCGGCCCCTTCGCGAGCAAGCCCGCTCCCACTTTGGAACGCGGTCACCTGTGGGAGCGGGCTTGCTCGCGAAGAGGCCGGATCAAACAATACAAAAACTACCGGGATTCACTCCGGCAGCTCATACACATAAATCTTGTCCGCCGCCATCTGATACCCGGCATCGGCCAGTTCGCTGGTGGACGCCTTGACCTGCAACGGTCCCTCGACCCAGTACGGCTGATACAGTTCGTCGAGCTTCACGCCCAGCTCGCTTTTCACATGCACGATCTGGTTCGACGGCGGTGGCGGCACGTGGATGCAGGCGCCGAAGTACGGCACCAGCAGGAAGTCGGTGGTGCGTCCTTCTTCGTTGACCTCCAGCGGCACGATGTAGCCCGGCAGGCGGATGTTCTGCCCGTCGAGACTCTGCACCACCGGCGCGTTGGGCATGTCCTGTTTCGCCGCCGGCGCCGACTCGGCGGACAGCGCATCACTCATCTTCGACATGTCGTGCAACGGCGTCATGTTCGGCACTTCCGGCGCGGCGTCCGGCGGGATCATCTCCGACCAGGTCAGGTCTTTCGGCGCCGCTGCCCACACAGGCAGGGCGACCAGCAACAGCAGCGCAAGCACGGCGCGGGGCATGGTGAACATCCTCATAAACGGATCGACAGGCCATCGGCCAGGGATTGGCGATACGCGCGCCAGGCCGGCACGCTGCCCATCAGCAGCGCGGCCGCCAGAATGCCACCGAGCAGCGTCCATTCATACTCGCTCGGCCACGCCAGCGGCAGATACAAACCGTAATTGGCCTGCACATAGCCCTGCGCGGCAGCGATGCTGATGTACAGCAAGGCCAGTCCTGCGATTACGCCGGTCAGCGCCAGGGCAAAGGCTTCCAGCACCAGCAGGCTTGCGATGTGCCAAGGCCGGGCACCGACCGAACGCAGAATCGCCATCTCGCGGCGACGCTCGTTGAGGCTGGTGAGAATCGCCGTGAGCATGCCGATCAACCCGGTCAGCACCACGAACAGCGAGACCACGAACAGCGCCTTTTCAGCGGTGCTCATCAGGCTCCACAACTCCTGCAAGGCCACGCCCGGCAGGATCGCCAGCATCGGCTCACCACGGTATTCGTTGATCTCGCGTTGCAGGGCGAAGGTGGAAATCTTGCTGTTGAGGCCGAGCATGAACGCAGTGATCGCCTGTGGCGTCAGGTCCATGTTGCGTGCCTGATCTGCGGTGATCCGGCCGTTGCCCCGGGCCGGCACCCCGTTGTGCCAGTCGATGTGGATCGCCTCCATGCCGCCGAGGCTGATGTGCAACGTGCGATCCACCGGGGTACCCGTGCGCTTGAGAATGCCGACCACGGTGAACGGCTTGTCGTCATGCTTGACCAGACTGATCGCCGCCACGCCGTGGGCCAGCACCAGTTGGTCGCCGAGCTTGTAATGCAGCGCTTCGGCCACTTCGGCGCCGAGCACCACTTCGAACGGGTCGGTGGCAAACGCCCGGCCGTCAGCCAGTTGCAGATGCTGCTGGCGCCCGTACTGGTAATGCTCGAAATACGCTTCAGTGGTGCCCATCACTCGGTAGCCGCGATGCGAGTCGCCGAGGGACATCGGGATTGCCCATTTCACTTTCGGGTTGCTGGCGAAGTGTTCGAAGCTGTCCCAACGGATGTTGTTGGTGGCGTTGCCGATGCGGAACACCGAGTACAGCAGCAGGTTCACCGAACCGGAGCGGGCGCCGACGATCAGGTCGGTGCCGCTGATGGTGCTGGCGAAACTGGCCTTGGCCTCGGTGCGTACGCGCTCGACGGCGAGCAACAGGCACACCGACAGGGCAATGGCGAACGCGGTGAGCAGGGCGGTAAAGCGGCGGTTGGCCAGGCTGGCCATGGCCAGACGAAACAGATACATCTCAGACCTCGGCAGACGTGGCGGCGCGATTGAGCTCGGCCAGGGACAGGTGACGGTCGAACAGCGGCGCCAGGCTCTGGTCGTGGCTGACGAACAACAGGCTCGAGCCGGCTTCGCGGCATTCGGCGAACAGCAGGCGAATGAAGTTTTCCCGGGCGTCGTAATCCAGCGCCGAGGTCGGTTCGTCGGCGATCACCAGTTCCGGTTGGCCGATCAAGGCACGAGCGGCGGCGACCCGTTGCTGCTGACCGATCGACAGCGAATCGGCGCGACGACCGAGGATGCTTTCATCTTTCAGGCCCAAGTGGGCGAGCAGGGTGGCGGCGGCCTGATCGACGCTGCCGTGACGCTGTTTCGCCCGCTCGGCACGCAATCTGGAGAAGTGGCACGGCAACTCGACGTTCTCGCGTACCGAAAGAAACGGCAGCAGGTTGAACTGCTGGAAGATGTAGCCGGTGTGATCGACGCGAAAGCGGTCGCGGGCGCCGGCACCGAGTTCGGTCAGCTCCTGGCCGAGTAGACGAATGCTGCCGCGACCGGGCTTCTGCACCCCGCCCAGCAGGCCGAGCAGGGTGGTCTTGCCGCTGCCGCTGGGGCCCTTGAGGAACAGGGTTTCACCCGGTTCCAGGCGAAACGCCGGGATGTCCAGCAGCGGCGGGTGACCTGGCCAGTTGAAGCCCAGGTCGGACAGTTCGATGAGTGCTTGGGTCATGGCACCAGTTTCAAGGAGTGAACACTTAACCCTGTGGGAGCGGGCTTGCTCGCGAATACGGTGGATCAGCCAAATCCATGTTGACTGACCCACCGCATTCGCGAGCAATCCCGCTCCCACAGGGGATTTTCGGTGTGATCAGAATTTCAGGGACGCCGCCTTGGCGGTCACTTCCGTACCCTGCTGGCCGCTCGGGCCGATCAGTTGTACCTGAATTTTCTGAGTGGCCGGGAAGGTATTGAAGATGTTCGCCAGATCCAGCGTCTTCAGAGCACCCGGGGCCGCGCAACTGAACTGATAGTGAGCGTGGATTTCGCTGTGATCGTGGTGATGCGCTTCACCACCCTTGGCATCTTCGTCGTGGTCATCATCGTCATGCTCGTCGGCAGCCGGTTTGTCGCCGAACAGCGGGCTTTCCAGTTCCTGGCTGGTGACCTTGCAACCGGCGGCGGCTGGCAGGCTGAACAGCGCCAGCGGGTTTTCCAGTTTGGTGCGCGCGGCCACGACTTTGGCCTTGTCGGCGTCGCTGGTGGCGGCGTGTTCGAAGCCCACCAGGTTCATCGCCGGGCTTTCCAGTTCCAGTTCCAGGGTCTGGCCGTCGAGTGCGGCGTTCAGTCGGCCGACGCCATGTTCGTGGGCGCCGAGGCTGCCGTGCTCATGGTCATGATCGTGCTCATCGGCGGCATGGGCGATGGCCAGCGGCAACAGGGCAAACGGCAAAGCGAGCAGCAGACGACGCATGGCGGTCTCCGGAAAGTAAAGTGAAGAGTTTGTTATGTAATCTTATAACGAAAGTCCGCAGAGTTTGCCCGTGCGCTTGGCGTTGCACAAGTCCCGTGGGAGCATGCAGGTCAGAAATGTGCAGGAGCGAAGCAGATGTTGCGGATACGCGGAACCGTCGGCGCGACGCCGGTGGATTTGACGGTGGAGCTGGATGACAGCGATTGGGTGAAGCTCGGCGCAGCCCTTGGCGCGCAGCCGCAGGGTGATCAGCCTGAAGCGGCATTGAGCACGCCGGCAGTGAAGCCACTGAACCAGGACGATGCGTTGTGGCAGGTCGCGCAGGATCTGCTGCGCAAAGCCGGGCAGCTCAGCGGGCCGGATCTTCTGGAGCAGCTTGAGGGATTGACCGGCAGCGCGGCCGCAGGCAAACGCCTGCTGGTGCGCTTGCGCCACAGTTCACAGGTGAAAGTGGCGAGCGGCGGCGATACGCCGCTCTACAGCTGGGTCGAGTGAGCCGCAAAAGATCGCAGCCTGCGGCAGCTCCTACAGGTCAGCGTTCATCCGCAAATACGGGTGAACACGATCGAATGTAGGAGCTGCCGACGGCTGCGATCTTTTGATCTTAATAAAGCGCAGCGAATACTTTACGGCGGTAAGCGGTCACCAGAGGATGATCGTTGCCCAGCAACTCAAACACCTGCAGCAACGTCTTGTGCGGCAACCCTTCGCCGTAGCTACGGTTACGGATGAACAGCTTGAGCAACGCCTCCAGCGCCGCCTCGTATTGCTGACGCGCCAGTTGCTGGATCGCCAGGTGATACACCGCTTCGTCGTCTTGTGGATCTTTGGCCAGACGCGCCTTGAGGTCGGCAGCATCCGGCAGATCACGGGCAAGTCCCAGGAACTTGATCTGCGCCTTGGCCCCGGCCAGTGCAGCCTTGTGCTCATCGCTCTTGACCGCGTCGAGCACGGTTTGTGCCTCGCCCAGTTCGCCGCGTTCGGTCAGGCAGCGGGCGTAGAGGATCAGCGCCTTGGCGTTGCTGTTGTCTTCGGTGAGCATGACCACCAGCGCCGCTTCCGCGTCAGCGAAACGCCCTTCATCGAACAGCGCCTGCGCCTGTTCGAACGGATCGGCGGCGGCCGGCGGCGGCATTTGCACATGCGGCTCAAGCAACGCGCGCACTGCGGATTCCGGTTGCGCACCGGCAAAACCGTCCACCGGTTGACCGTCCTTGAACAGCACCACAGTCGGCAGGCTGCGGATACCGAAGCGGGCGACGATGTCCTGCTCGATGTCGCAGTTGACCTTGGCCAGCAGCAGTTCACCCTGATAGCTCTCGGCAATGCCTTGCAGCATCGGCATCAACGCCTTGCACGGCGCACACCACTCGGCCCAGAAATCCACCAGCACCGGTTTGTTGAAGGAGGCTTCGATCACCGACTGGTCGAAATCGGCAGTCGTGGCGTCGAAGATGTACGGCGTTTGCTGACTCATGGGGGATCTCGTAAAAGCGTGGATGGGGCAACTATACGGCTTGGCGGGGTGTGGCCGGAAGCGGGGGCAGGTTTAGAGATGTGTTGCCTGATAGGACGCCTTCGCGAGCAAGCTCGCTCCCACAGGGGGAACGCAATCCAAATGTGGGAGCGGGCTTGCTCCGGGCGGCGATCCGACGAAGCTTTTTAGCTCCGCCGCGCGTGGTACAGGCTCACATGCCGAAATTCTTCCGGCTCCGCCAGATCCGGCAAGGTCATCGCCTCAAGCATTTCGATTCGCTCATACAACGGATGGCGAAAATCCCGAACCCGCGAATCCGCCACCAGCGCCTCGCGGCCACGGCTGAGAAACGCGTCGAGCAGCGGCAGGTTCTCACGGTCGTAGAGCACATCCGCCACCAGGATCAGATCGAAGCGATCGGCCTCGGTAAAGAAGTCCGTCGAATAACTCATCTGCACATCATTGAGTTCAGCGTTGGCCCGGCACGCAGCAATCGCCAGCGGATCCAGATCACAGGCCACCACCTCCAAAGCCCCGGCCTTGACCGCAGCAATCGCGGCGATGCCGGAGCCGGCGCCGAAATCCAGCACCCGCTTGCCGCGCACCCACTCGGGGAACTCCGCGAGATAACGCGCCACCGCCAGACCGCTGGCCCAGCAGAAACTCCAATAGGGCGGCTCGTGAAGGATGCGCCGGGTTTCGTCCGGGCTGAATTCACGATCCATGTTGTCGCCGTCGATCAGCCACAGCTGCAAATCGGTGCCCGGTAAAGCACAGGCCTTGAGCCGCGCATCACCGAGCAATTCACCCAACGCCTGTTGCAGGTCGAGCGGTACGGTCATGGTGCTTTGACAAATTGCAGCTGGCCCAGCGCCTGGGTGGTCGGCTGGGTAATGGTTTGCGACGGCAGGTGCAGGATCAACTGGCCCGACTGCGTGGCACGACCGCGCAGCTCAACCCGTGCGCCGGCCGGAAATGACTCCGGATTGAAGCGCAGGCGAAACGGCAGAATCTGGTTGTTGCCGATCAGGCTGGAACTGGCGAGCAGTTGTTGCGGGCGCGACTTTTCATCGATCACCAGCAGCGCCAGTTCGACTTCGGCCCCGGCCGGCACGCCTTGCAGGGTGCCGCTCAGTTCCCGTTGATAGGCCGGCAGCGGACCAAGATCAGCGGCCTCGCGGGCTTTTTTTTGCGCCTGTTGTGGTGCAGGTCCCGGTGTTGGCGGTTGCGGTTTGGGCTTGTCGCTGCCGCAGGCCACCAGCAGGGCGAAAAGACTGAGCAAAACGAGCGGTCGTAGCGACATTGGCAGCTCCAGAAAATGAAATCCGTGGATCAAACGATCATGGCAGTCTGTATACCGCAAACCCTATGGCTTGTCTTGCCACCGGGATGCGCTACCATGGCCCTCCCTTTTTTTGTTGCCAGCCACCATGCACTGTCCCTTCTGCGGTGCCAACGACACCAAGGTCATCGACTCGCGTCTGGTCGCCGAGGGCGAACAGGTGCGCCGCCGGCGTGAATGCCTGGCCTGCGGCGAACGTTTCACGACATTCGAGACGGCCGAACTGGTGTTGCCGCGCCTGATCAAAACCGACGGCAGCCGCCAACCGTTCGACGAAGAAAAACTCCGCGCCGGCATGCAACGCGCGCTGGAGAAACGTCCGGTGAGCGTCGAGCGCCTCGAATCCTCTCTGGTTCACATCAAGCACAAGCTGCGCGCCACCGGCGAGCGCGAGGTCAAATCCCTCGTGGTCGGCGAACTGGTGATGGCCGAGCTGCAAAAGCTCGATGAAGTGGCCTACATCCGTTTCGCTTCGGTATACCGGCGCTTTCAGGACCTTAACGAGTTCCGTGAAGAGATCGACCGCCTCGCCCGCGAACCGGTGAAAGAATGACCCGCGCCGCCGAGCAGGCGATCCTCGACGCCCACTTCATGGCGCGCGCGCTGGAGCTGGCGCGCAAGGGCCACTACACCACCCATCCCAATCCCCGGGTTGGCTGTGTGATCGTGCGTGACGGGCAGATTGTCGGCGAAGGCTTTCACGAGCGCGCCGGCGAACCCCACGCCGAGGTCCACGCCCTGCGCGCTGCCGGTGAACTGGCCCGGGGCGCCACGGCTTACGTGACCCTTGAGCCGTGCAGCCACCATGGCCGCACACCGCCGTGCGCCGATGCGTTGGTGACTGCCGGGGTTGCTCGGGTGGTCGCCGCGATGCGCGATCCGAACCCACAGGTCGCCGGGCGTGGCTTGCAGCGTCTGAGCGATGCCGGGATCGCCACCGAAAGCGGCGTGCTGGAAGTCGAGGCGCGCCAGCTCAATCAAGGTTTCCTGAAGCGCATGGAACATGGCTTGCCGTTCGTGCGGGTCAAGTTGGCGATGAGTCTCGACGGGCGCACGGCGATGGAAAGTGGCGAGAGCCAGTGGATCACCGGCCCGGCCGCGCGTTCCGCCGTGCAGCGTTTGCGCGCGCAGGCGGCCGTGGTGTTGACCGGCGCTGACACCGTATTGGCCGACGGCGCGCGCCTGACCGTGCGCGCCGACGAACTGGGTCTGGATGCCGAACAAACCGCACTGGCCATGAGCCGTCCGCCGCTGAGGGTGCTGATCGATGGGCGCCTGCGGGTGCCGTTGGATGCGCCGTTCTTCAAGGCCGGCCCGGCGCTGGTCGCCACCTGCATGGCGGTCGAAGAGCAATACGCCAATGGCCCGGAATGCCTGATCGTGCCGGGTGACGACGGTCAGGTCGATCTGCATCAACTGCTGATCGAACTGGCCAACCGTGGCGTCAACGAAGTGCTGGTCGAGGCTGGCCCACGCTTGGCCGGCGCGTTCGCGCAGCTTGGTCTGGTCGATGAGTTCGTGATCTTCATCGCCGGCAAGTTTCTCGGCTCCTCGGCGCGGCCGCTGCTGGACTGGCCGCTGGCCTATATGAAGGACGCTCCCGAGCTGAAAATCACTGAAATCCGCGCGGTTGGCGATGACTGGCGAGTCACTGCGACGCCAGTCGTTTCGGCGAGCGTATAATTCCCGGCCATCGCCTTAGCGCTGGCTTCGTTCTCAAGGAGAACCCCATGTTTACCGGTATCATCGAATCCATCGGCAGTATCCGTGCACTGACCCCCAAGGGCGGTGATGTGCGGGTGCATGTCGAAACCGGCAAGCTCGACCTGAGCGACGTCAAACTCGGCGACAGCATCGCGGTCAACGGCGTGTGCCTGACCGCGGTTGAACTGCCGGGCAACGGTTTTGCCGCCGACGTCAGCCGCGAAACCCTCGACTGCACCGCCATGAATGACCTGAAAAGCGGCAGCCCGGTCAACCTGGAAAAAGCCCTGACCCCGACCACCCGTCTCGGCGGGCATCTGGTCAGCGGTCATGTCGACGGTGTCGGCGAAGTGGTATCGCGCAGCGACAATGCCCGCGCCGTGGAATTTCGCATTCGCGCGCCGAAGGAACTGGCCAAGTACATCGCCCATAAAGGCTCGATCACCGTCGACGGCACCAGCCTGACCGTGAACGCGGTCGATGGCGCCGAATTCATGCTGACGATCATTCCGCACACCCTGAGCGAAACCATCATGGCTTCCTACAAGCCGGGCCGCCGGGTGAACCTGGAAGTCGATTTGCTGGCGCGTTATCTGGAGCGTCTGCTCCTCGGCGACAAGGCTGCTGAGCCAAGCGCTGGCGGTATTACTGAAAGCTTTCTGGCCGCCAACGGCTATCTCAAATCCTGACTGAAGGGGGTGCCTTGTGGCGCTCAATAGCATCGAAGAACTGGTTGAAGACATCCGCCAAGGCAAGATGGTCATCCTCATGGATGACGAAGACCGCGAGAACGAAGGCGACCTGATCATGGCCGCCGAATGCTGCAAGGCCGAGCACATCAACTTCATGGCCAAGCACGCCCGTGGCCTGATCTGCATGCCGATGAGCCGCGAGCGTTGCGAGCTGTTGAAGCTGCCACTGATGGCGCCACGCAACGGTTCCGGTTTCGGCACCAAGTTCACCGTATCGATCGAAGCCGCCGAAGGCGTCACCACCGGTATCTCCGCCGCCGACCGTGCGCGCACCGTGCAAGCGGCGGCGGCCAAAGACGCCAAGGCTGAAGACATCGTCAGCCCGGGCCACATCTTCCCGCTGATGGCCCAGGCCGGCGGCACCCTGGCGCGCGCTGGTCATACTGAAGCCGCCTGCGACCTGGCGCGCATGGCCGGTTTCGAGCCAAGCGGCGTGATCTGCGAAGTGATGAACGACGACGGCACCATGTCCCGTCGCGCTGAGCTGGAAGCGTTCGCCGCCGAACACAACATCAAGATCGGCACCATCGCCGACCTGATTCACTACCGGATGATCCACGAACGTACCGTTCAGCGGATTGCCGAGCAGCCGCTGGACAGCGAACTGGGCCAATTCAACCTGGTGACCTATCGTGATTCGGTGGAAGGCGATGTGCACATGGCCCTGACGCTGGGCACCGTTTGCGCCGAAGAACCGACCCTGGTTCGCGTGCACAACATGGACCCGCTGCGCGACCTGCTGATGGTCAAGCAACCGGGCCGCTGGAGCCTGCGCGCCGCGATGGCTGCGGTGGCCGAGGCCGGCAGCGGTGTGGTGCTGTTGCTCGGTCACCCGCTGGACGGCGATGTGCTGCTGGCGCATATCCGCGAAACCGGTGAGCAGGCGGCGGTGAAAAAACCGACCACTTACAGCATCGTCGGTGCCGGCTCGCAGATCCTGCGTGACCTCGGTGTACGCAAAATGCGCCTGATGTCGGCGCCAATGAAATTTAATGCGATATCCGGTTTCGATCTGGAAGTTGTAGAATACGTGCCCTCCGAATAATGACCCGGTGAATTCGGCATTGTTGATGTAGATCCTTGTGGTGAGGGGATTCATCCCCGACGGGCTGCGTAGCGGCCCTATTTGGTTGGGACTGCTGCGCAGTCCATCGGGGATGAATCCCCTCGCCACAGGGGTGTAGTCGAACAGCAATGCGGTGTTTCCGGTCATGAATTTGTGGCTAATATCACTGAGGGATGCGTACGAAACGTGTCCCGGCTCTTTAAGAGATCTGACGAATGACCCTGAAGACCATCGAAGGTACCTTCATCGCCCCTAAAGGCCGCTACGCTCTGGTAGTGGGCCGTTTCAACAGCTTCGTGGTTGAAAGCCTGGTCAGCGGTGCAGTTGATGCCCTGGTTCGCCACGGCGTGAGCGAAAGCGACATCACCATCATCCGCGCGCCTGGCGCCTTCGAAATCCCGCTGGTTGCGCAGAAAGTCGCCCAGAAAGGCGAGTTCGCAGCCATCATCGCCCTCGGCGCGGTCATTCGTGGCGGCACTCCACACTTCGAATACGTGGCAGGCGAGTGCACCAAGGGTCTGGCCCAGGTGTCCATGGAGTTCGGCGTACCGGTCGCGTTCGGCGTCCTGACCGTTGATTCCATCGAGCAAGCCATCGAACGTTCCGGCACCAAGGCCGGCAACAAAGGTGCTGAAGCTGCCCTGTCCGCTCTGGAAATGGTCAGCCTGCTGGCGCAGTTGGAGGCCAAGTGATTAGCGACGATAGCGATCGTTTCAACCCGCGCGATCCGAAACCTGCGGATGCCGGCAAGCCATCGAAAAGCGTCAAGCGTCGCGAAGCCCGTCAGCTCGCGACTCAGGCCCTGTATCAGTGGCACATGGCCAAGGCTTCGCTGAACGAGATCGAAGCGCAGTTCCGCGTTGATAACGATTTCACCGATGTCGATGGCGCGTATTTCCGCGAAATCCTCCACGGGGTTCCGGCGAGCCGCACCGAAATCGACACCGCGCTCAAGCCGTGCCTGGACATCGAAATCGAAGAGCTGGACCCGGTTGAACTGGCGGTTCTGCGCCTGTCCACCTGGGAGCTGCTCAAGCGCGTCGATGTGCCGTACCGCGTTGTGATCAACGAAGGTATCGAGCTGGCGAAAGTCTTCGGTTCGACCGACGGCCACAAGTTCGTCAACGGCGTACTCGACAAGCTGGCTCCGCGCCTGCGTGAAGCTGAAGTGAAGGCGTTCAAGCGCTGATACGCGCTTGAGACCTCATGGGCGAGTTTGAGCTGATCCGCAATTTCTTCGCCGTCGCGCCTTGTGCGCAGGGCGGCGAGGGCGTTGCCCTGGGGATCGGCGACGACTGCGCCTTGCTGGCGGTTCCCCCCGGGGAACAGCTGGCGATTTCCACCGATACGCTGGTGGCCGGCGTGCACTTCGCCGATCCCTGCGATCCATTTCTGCTCGGTCAGCGCTCGCTGGCCGTTGCGGTCAGCGACCTGGCCGCCATGGGCGCCACGCCCGTTGCCTTTACCCTTGCCCTGACTGTGCCGACGGTGACTGCCGATTGGCTGCAAGCCTATGCCCACGGTTTGAACCGCATGGCGCAGAGCTGCAGCATCGCGCTGGTCGGCGGCGACACCACGCGCGGCCCGTTGAGCCTCACGGTGACGGTGTTCGGCCGCGTGCCGGCCGGGCAGGCCTTGACCCGCAGCGGCGCACAACCGGGTGATCTGCTCTGCGTCGGCGGCGAACTGGGCAATGCCGCCGGTGCCTTGCCGCTGGTGCTTGGCCAGCGTGAAGCCGAACCGGATATCGCCCAGCCGTTGCTCGATCATTACTGGTCGCCTCAGCCGCAACTGGCTCTTGGTCAGGCGCTGCGTGGCAAGGCCACTGCGGCTCTCGATATCTCCGACGGCCTGCTCGCCGACTGTGGGCATATCGCCCTGGCCTCGCAGGTTCGCCTCGAAGTTGAACGTGAGCGCGTACCGTTGTCCGATGCTTTAGTGGCGTTTCTCGGTCAGCGCGGTGCCGAACGGGCGGCGTTGAGTGGCGGCGATGACTATGTACTGGCCTTCACGCTACCGTCCGTCGAGTTGCCGGCGCTGCTGGCCGATGGCTGGCCGATCCATGTGATCGGGCGTGTGGCGCAGGGCCAGGGTGTGGTCCTGCTGGATCGCGAAGGACACGACATCACCCCGCAAATCCGGGGTTATCAACATTTTCAGGAGACACCGTGACAGATCACCCGAAACAGGTTCCGGCCGAATTCGTTCCGCCGTCGGTCTGGCGCAATCCCTGGCATTTCCTCGCGTTCGGCTTCGGCTCCGGCACCTTGCCGAAAGCGCCGGGCACGTGGGGTTCGTTAGTTGCGCTACCCTTTATCCCGTTGTGGCAGATGTTGCCCGACTGGGGTTACTGGCTGATGCTCGGAATCACCATGCTGTTCGGCTTCTGGCTGTGCGGCAAGGTCGCCGACGATCTGCGGGTCCACGACCACGAAGGCATCGTCTGGGACGAAATGGTCGGGATGTGGATCACCCTGTGGCTGGTGCCGGAGGGCTGGTACTGGTTGCTCGCGGGTTTTCTGGTGTTCCGCTTTTTCGACATCCTCAAGCCATGGCCGATCCGCTGGATCGACCGGCATGTCCACGGCGGCGTCGGCATCATGCTCGACGACGTGCTGGCCGGCGTATTCGCCTGGCTGGCGATGCAGGGGCTGGTGTGGATTTTCGCCTGATCCGGATTGTCCGGGTTCAGTGAGGAGACTAGGGATGGCTCGACGCTGGCTGGCGCTGGTGTTTCTGACTTTGCTGGGCACTGTCGCCAGTGCGCAGGAAACCGCGCACGCGCCGTCGGTCATCCATCTGGCCAGCGAAGACTGGGAAGACTACACCGCCGCCGACGGCCACGGCCTGGGCTGGGACGTGCTGCGCAAGGTGTTCGAACCGGCGGGAGTGAAACTCGACATTCGCAGCGAACCGTACACTCGTTCAGTTGGGCTGGCCCAGCGTGGCGAGGTCGATGCTTGTGTCGGTTCTTATCATGAAGAATTCAGCGACCTGCTCTATCCGCGCTGGAATTTCGACACCGACCACATCTACGCCCTGGGCCTGGCGAGTAATCCAGCACCGACCCCGGAAACCCTCGGTCAATATCGGCTGGCCTGGGTTCGTGGTTACGACTATCAGAATTATCTACCCGGCGTGCGCAACTTCAACGAGGTCGTGCGACGTACCGGGATCCTCTCGATGCTCACCCACAACCGCGCCGACTATTACATCGATGCTTTGACCGAAATCGATTACGTGCTTGGCCGGGCCAGGGAACCGACGCAGTTTCGCAAGACGCATATCGCCGAACTGCCGCTGTACCTGTGCTTCGCCGATACGCCGCAAGCGCGCACGCTGATGGCGCTGTTCGACAGGCGCATGGAGCAGTTGGTGAAGAGCGGCGAGCTGAAGCCGATTTTCGAGCAGTGGAAGCAGCCGTATCCATTTGATACGCCCTGATTGCGAATCTTGTGCCCAACACTGTGCCCCCTGTGGGAGCGGGCTTGCTCGCGAATACGGTGGTTCCGCCAGCCTATTGCCGACTGACACGACGCCTTCGCGAGCAAGCCCGCTCCCACAGGGGGGGCCAGGCAAGTCGGGTGTTATCAAACTTTTTGATCGTTATGCCCGATAATTCAGCCTAAGCGTCTGCAGGAACCTGCTGTTACAATGCCGGCCTGCGAATTTTCAGAATTTTTAGATCAGGAGCACACCGGTGCCTGTCGTTTTTGTCGCCGCTTCCAAGCTGCCAACGCCTTTTGCGCAATTCACCATGCACGGTTTTCTCGATGAGGCCACCGGCCGCGAGCACGTGGTGCTGAGCCTGGGTGATTTCGCCGACGGTGCCCCGGTTCTCGGCCGGTTGCACTCCGAGTGCCTGACCGGTGACGCCCTGTTCAGCCAGCGCTGCGACTGTGGCTCGCAACTCGAAGCGGCGCTCAAGGCCATCGCCCGTGAAGGCCGTGGCGTGCTGCTGTACCTGCGTCAGGAAGGTCGCGGCATCGGTCTGCTGAACAAGATCCGCGCCTACGAGTTGCAGGACGGCGGCGCCGACACCGTTGAAGCCAACGAGCGTCTGGGCTTTGCCGCCGATCAGCGTGACTACGCCATGTGCCTGCCGATGCTCGAGCATCTGGGCGTTAAGTCGCTGCGTCTGATGACCAACAACCCGCGCAAGGTCAAAGCCCTGAGCGACATGGGCATCGTCGTCGCCGAGCGCGTGCCGCTGCACACCGGCCACAACCCGCACAACAAGCTGTACCTGGCGACCAAGGCCAGCAAGCTCGACCACATGATGGGCAACGAGCATCAGGGCGAGGTCGACCGCGCGTGACCCGCGGTCAGGTGCGACGCCGTCTGGCGGTCGACTGGTGGAAATACCTGGCGCTGGCGCTGGTACCCCTGTTTGTCCTGAATGGCCTGTTCGGCCAGGGCGAAGGCATTCTGCCGGTGCTGGCTATGCCGTTATTCATTGCCGGCGTTGCGTCGATGTTTGTCAGCCTGAAGTTCTTCGGGCGCTACAAACACGCGTTGATCGCCACGCAGAAAGCCCTCGACACCCCTGATGAACCGGCGGCCTGGATTGCTTTGGCCACTCAGCGCCGTATTGCATTGCTCGCGGCATCGTTGCCGGCATGGATCGGTGCGCTGGCGGTGTTCGTCGGCCTCGAAGCCGTACCGCTGATGCTGCTGGCGTTGTCCACGGCGGTGCTGTTCTACCTCTATCGCATCCCGCGTCAACTCGGCTGATGCGTCGTCTGCGGCTGGCGGTTCTGCTGCTGGCCTGCGCCGGCCCGGTGCTGGCGAGTCTGCGAGTGGTCAGTCTCGCGCCTTCTCTGTCTGAAATCGTTGTCGAGCTGGGCTCGGCTGATCTGCTGGTTGGCGTGCTCGATGCCGGCGAGCGTCCGGCTGCCATTGCCGATGTTCCCTCGGTGGGGCGTTATGGCCAACTCGACATGGAGCGCCTGCTCAGTCTCAAGCCGGATTTGCTGCTGCTGTGGCCCGGCAGTGTCGGCCCGGCACAACGCGATCAGCTCAAACGCCTGAACATTCCGACCTACGTCGCCGAGCCGCACAATCTCGAACAGCTGTCTGCGCAGATCGAGACGATTGCCGCGCAACTGGGGCGACCTGAGCGTGGGACGAAACTGGCGGCGGACCTGCGCCAGAAGCTCGATGACCTGCGCCAACGCTATCGCCGGGACACGCCGCTGACCGTGTTCTATCAAGTCTGGGACAAGCCGCTGTACACCGTCGGTGGCGGGCAGATCATCAGCGATGCGCTCGAAGTCTGTGGCGCACGCAATGTGTTTGCCGATCTGAGTTTGCCGGCGCCACAGGTCAGCATCGAAGCCGTGTTGCAGCGTGATCCGCAGGTGATTCTGGCAGGTGATCAGGCCCAGCTCGATGCGTGGAAGGCCTGGCCGCAGGTGAGTGCGGTGGCACATGGTCAGTTGCTGCTGATCAGCGACAAAGGCCTGGAGCGCCCAAGCGGCCAGATGATCGAAGCCACCGCCAAACTCTGCCAATTGATCGCGCCTGAGCGCTGAGACCGAGGTGAATTCTTCGCGAGCAAGCCCGCTCCCACAGGTGGAATGCGTTACCCCTGTGGGAGCGGGCTTGCTCGCGAAGAGGCCAGTCAAAACAGCGTCAATTCCGGATCAGAGCCCCGGTGTCCAGGTCACCCCAAACACCCACGCCCGACCTTCCTCGCGATAGCCATACTGGCTGCCGTCATAGCTGTACAACGCGCGGCTGTAACCCTTGTCCAGCAGGTTATCGACCTTCAGATCCAGTTTGATCTCGCGATTCAGCGCCCAGTTGCTGCGCAGTCCAAGCGTGCCGTAGCCCAACGGCTGGGTGTTGTTCAGATCGTCGTAACTGCCGCTGACCAATTGCCAGCTCGCGCCGACGCCCAACCGGTCAAACTGTCGATCCAGATCCCAACTCATCGTGCGCCGCGCACGACGCGCCAACGTGTGCCCGGTATCGCGATCACGCGGGTCGATAATCGCCACACCGAGATTGCTCTGCCAGCCGAACAGTTCCTGTTTCAGCGCCGCTTCAAAGCCATTGATCCGCGCCGAGGCCACGTTCTCCGGGCGTGAGTTGCTGCCGAAGATGATCGCGTCTTGCAGATCAGTGCGGTAAATCGATGCCTCCAGCCGACTGCTATCGCTCAACTGACTGCGCCATTGCAGTTCGTAGCTTTTCGAGGTTTCCGGCTTCAGGTCAGGGTTGCTGAAGTCCGGGTAGTACAGGTCGTTGAAGGTCGGCGCGCGGAAGCCTTCGCTGTAGCTCAGCAACAGATCGTTGTCCGGGTTCAGCGGCAGGCTAAAAGTGCCGCTCCAGGTGTTCTGGCTGCCGAACTGCTGGTTGTCGTCGTGACGCAGGCCCAGTTCGGTGGAGAAGCTGTCGGCCTGATAACGATGCTGGATGAACGCGGCGCGGTTCCAGCGGCTGTCTTCGTTGAATGCGGTGCTGCTGTTGACCCGGTCTTCGTACCAGTCGCCGCCGAGAATCAGGCTGTTGCGCGCATCCAGGGTCAGGTCGTTCTGCCAGTTCACCGAGTCGCGATAGGTGTTGAACACCGTGCGCTCGTCGCTGAGCTTGTCGAAGGTTTTCTCGCGATTCTCGCTGTGACCGAATTCGATGCGGGTTTTCCAGATTTCGTTGGCCCGCGCATCGACGTAGCCGCTGACACTGCTGACGTTGAAGTCGCTGTAGGGCTGCTGTTGCACCGACTCGAAGGTGCTCGTGTCGAAGCGGCCGAACGGGTTGTCAAACTCGCTTTTGCCGCGGTTATCCAGCAGGTTGGCGCCGACCTCGATGTCATCGGTCAGCGCATGGCTGAGGCTCAGGCTGACGGATTTATTGCGGTAGGCATCGTGATCGCCGTCGCTGGGATAGGACTCGTGAGTGCGGTCGAGGCCAGCGGTGTCATCGAGGCTGGCGCCCAGGTTGAAGCGGGTCTTGTCATCGCCACCGGACAGGCCGAGGCCGCGTTCCCAGGTCTGGTTGCTGCCGAAGCCGACGTGCAAGCGCGGCTGCAGGCCTTGCTCGTTGCCGCGCCGGGTGAAAATCTGAATCACCCCGCCAATCGCATCGCTGCCGTAAATCACCGAGCGCGAACCGCGCAACACTTCCACGCGTTCGATCTGGTCGATGTTCAGGTGCTGCAGGTTGCTGTCGCCGGAGGTCGAACTGCCGATGCGCTGGCCGTCGACCAGCACCAGACTCTGCGCCGATTGCGTGCCGCGAATGTAGATCCCCGGCAGGCTACCGCGCCCACCGGCCTGCGCTACTTGCACACCCGGCACCCGCTGCAGCAGATCGGTGACGCTGCCCGGTTGCAGGCGGTCGATGTCTTCGCGGGTGAACACGGTGTTGGCGGCGCTGCTGTCGTTGCGCGCTTCGACCTGGCGGTTGGCGCTGATCAGCGTGTCAGGCAGCTTCAGGGCCTGATCGCGTTCGAAGCTGTCGGCGAGGGTGCTGGTGGCTGGCAGCAGGAAGAAGGGCAGGGCGAGGCGCGAGAGGTTCATCGGTGTTCCAGTGGATATTTCTGATGTACACAAATCAAATGTGGGAGCGGGCTTGCTCGCGAAGGCGCCGGTTCAGTCAACTCATCATCGACTGAACCGGCGCCTTCGCGAGCAAGCCCGCTCCCACATGGGTATTGCGTGTTACTTGTTGAGCAGTTCCAGGCGCTCGCGAATCGAGGCTTCGATTCCCGCTTCATCCAGCCCGCACTCGGCCAGCATCTGCGCGGGTTTGGCGTGCTCGACGTAGATGTCCGGCAAGCCCAGATGCAGCATCGACTTGAGGATGTTCTCGCGCGCCAGGAACTCGCTGACCGCGCCACCGGCGCCGCCCATGATTGCGTTCTCCTCGATGGTCACCAGCAACTCGTGGCTGCCGGCGATCTCGCGTACCAGCGCTTCATCCAGCGGCTTGACGAAGCGCATGTCGACCACGGTCGCATCCAGCTTCTCGGCGACTTTCAGCGCTTCGGTCAGTTGCACGCCGAACACCAGCAGGGCGACTTTGCTGCCCTGACGACGGACGATGCCCTTGCCGATTTCGATCGGCTCGAGATCCTTGTCGATGGTCGCGTTCGGGCCGGTGCCGCGCGGGTAGCGCACCGCCGCCGGGCCGTTGTACAGGTGGCCGGTGGTGAGCATTTTGCGCAATTCGTTTTCATCGCTCGGGGTCATGATGACCATGCCCGGAATGCAGCGCAGGTAAGACAGATCGAAGCTGCCGGCGTGGGTCGGGCCGTCCTCGCCCACCAGACCGGCGCGGTCGATGGCGAACAGTACGTCGAGGTTCTGCACCGCGACGTCATGCACCAACTGGTCGTAACCGCGTTGCAAGAATGTCGAGTAGATCGCCACCACCGGTTTGGCGCCTTCGCAGGCCATGCCGGCGGCGAACGTCACGGCGTGCTGTTCGGCAATCGCCACGTCGAAGTAGCGCAGCGGGAAACGTTCGCTGAACGCCACCAGATCCGAGCCTTCCTTCATCGCCGGGGTGATCCCGACCAGACGCGGGTCAGCCGCGGCCATGTCGCACAGCCATTCGCCGAACACTGCCGAATACTTCGGCCCGCCGGCCTTTTTCGGCGCAGCAGCCGGGGCGTCGACCGGCTCGAGCTTGGTGATCGCGTGGTAACCGATCGGGTCGACTTCCGCCGGGGCGAAGCCTTTGCCTTTTTTGGTGACGATATGCAGGAACTGCGGGCCTTTCAGATCGCGCATGTTGCGCAGGGTGGCGATCAGGGTCGGCAGGTCGTGGCCATCGATCGGGCCGATGTAGTTCCAGCCCAGCTCTTCGAACAGGGTGCCGGGCACCAGCATGCCTTTGGCGTATTCTTCGGTGCGGCGGGCAATTTCCCAGGCGCCGGGCAGGCGCGACAGGACTTTCTTGCTGCCCTCACGCATGCTCGCGTAAGTACGGCTGGAAAGAATCTTCGCCAGATAATTGGACAGGCCACCGACGTTGCGCGAGATCGACATGTCGTTGTCGTTGAGGATCACCAGCATGTTGGCGTTGACTTCCGGCGCGTGATTCAGCGCCTCGAAGGCCATGCCGGCGGTCAGCGCGCCGTCGCCGATCACCGCAATCGCCTTGCGATCGCTGTTTTGCAGGCGGGCGGCAATTGCCATGCCCAGCGCGGCGCTGATCGAGGTGCTGGAGTGGCCGACGCCAAAGGTGTCGTACTCGCTCTCGGCGCGACGCGGGAAAGCGGCGATGCCGTCCTTCTGGCGCAGGGTTTCCATGCGCTGGCGGCGACCGGTGAGGATCTTGTGCGGATACGCCTGATGACCGACGTCCCACACCAGCCGGTCATCCGGGGTGTCGAAGACGTAATGCAACGCGATGGTCAGCTCGATGACGCCCAGGCCGGCACCGAAATGCCCACCGGTCTGGCCGACCGTGTAGAGCAATTCCAGGCGCAACTCATCGGCCAGGGTTTCCAGCTCGGCTTCGCCTAACCGGCGCAGGCCGTCCGGCGTGTTCGCGCGGTCGAGCAGGGGCGTGGTCGGGCGCTTGCGGGGAATCTCATGAAACGTCGTGGGCATCAGGCGAATCGTTATAGGTATAAAAGATGCGGCAGTTTACCTGATGCATCGCCCCCTGCCCACGCGTTGGTCTTTTTTGGCAGGTTGGCGTTCAGTTGCGCCGCTCGACGATATACCGGGCCAGGTCGCGCAAAGGCTCGGCTGCCGCGTCAAACGGTCGCAGCGCGTGCAGGGCCTGATCGCGCAGTTCCAGAGCGTAGACCTTGGCCGCGTCCAGCCCTAGCAGGGCCGGGTAGGTCGGCTTGTCGCGGGCGATGTCGGCGCCCTGGCGTTTGCCGAGGGTTTCGGTATCGCTTTCGACGTCAAGAATGTCGTCCTGCACCTGAAAGGCCAGACCGACGGCCTGTGCATAAGTCTGCAAAGCCTTGAGTTGGTCTTTTTCGGCACGGCCGCTGGCCAGGGCGCCAAGCTTGACGCTGACTTCGATCAGCGCGCCGGTCTTGTGTCGGTGCATCTGCTCCAGCGCTTGCTGATCCAGCTTCAGGCCGACCGAGCCGAGGTCGATGGCCTGACCGCCGACCATGCCTGCCGGGCCGGCCGCGTGCGCCAGCGCCGTGACCTGTTGCAGACGGATGTCGGCATCCAGATTGCTCAGGCGCGGGTCGAGCAGGGCGCTGAAGGCCAGGCTCTGCAAGCCGTCACCGGCGAGAATCGCGCAGGCTTCGTCGAATTTCTTGTGGGTGGTGGGCTGGCCGCGACGCAGATCGTCGTCGTCCATCGCCGGCAAATCGTCGTGCACCAGCGAATAAGCGTGGATCAGCTCCACCGCGCAAGCCGCACCGTTGGCTTGCTCAGCCTTGCCGCCTAGCGCTTCGCACGCAGCGTAGGCGAGTAGCGGACGTACGCGTTTGCCGCCGATCATCACGCTGTAGTGCATCGCCTCATACAGGCGCGACAGCTCCGGCAGCGGTGCCTTGAAGAGGATTTCCAGTGCCGCATTGACCCGCGCCTGGCTGGTCGCCGAATACGCTGCAATCATTCTGGCTGTTCCGCGTCGAAGGGTTCCTCGGCGAGTTCGCCATCGCGCTCCAGCAGCACTTGCACCTTCTGCTCGGCCTGGGCCAGCGCTGCCTGGCAGTCACGGGTCAGACCGATGCCCTGCTCGAAAGCGGTCAGCGAGTCTTCCAGCGACAATTCACCGTTCTCCAGACGTTCGACCAGTGTTTGCAGGTCGGCGAGGGACTGTTCGAAATCCAGTGCAGCTTTTTTGCGGGCCATGGCGGCGATTTCCGGTTGACGTTAAACCGGCGCGACACTAGCAGATAGGGGGTTTATGGGCAAATGAGCGGGGCGCGGCCGACCCTTATCCCCTCACTACAGACGCCAGTGGTCAGTTTGAGGAATCGCCCGGGTAATTGATTTTGTAGCGGGTACTCCGTCCCCCCCCCGGCATTCTTTGCAGGCAGCCCTTTTCCAGCAGTTCCGCCAGATGGCGGGTTGCCGTGGCTTTCGAGACCTTGGCCACCGCTTGATACTGTGCCGCGCTGATGCCGTGCTCGAAGCCTCGTTCTCCACCGTCGAGCAGGCGATTGAGCACTTTACTCTGCTCCACCGAAAGCTCGGATTCACGGTGCGCCTGCCAGAAGCGGGTTTTACCCAGCACACTTTCGATACGCGCGATGGCTTGCTGCAGACTGCGTAAAAGAGTCTGCAGAAACCAGGTGAGCCATTGGGTGACGTCCAGCGTGGCCTTTTGGCTGGCCTCGAGTACTCGGTAGTAGCCGTTGCGGTCATCGAGGATGCTGGCCGACATCGCGTAAAAGCGGATCGCCTGGGCTTCACCTTGCGCCAGCGCCAGATCGGTGATGGTCCGAGTCAGGCGACCGTTGCCGTCATCAAACGGATGCAGCGTGACAAACCAGAAATGCGCAATGCCAGCACGCAGCAACGGATCCAGCGCTGTTTGATGCTGGCTGGCCTCGAACCAAGTGAGAAATTTATCCACCTGCCGTTCGAGACCTTGGCGCGCAGGGGCCTCGAAATGCACAGTGGGACGGTCGAGACGACCGGAAACTACCTGCATCGGTTCGTCACCGCGAAGCGCACCGACATGCATCGACCTTGCGGTGAAGTCGCTTTCCTGATCCGGAAACAGCCATCGATGCCATTCCAGTAATCGCTCCAGCGTCAGTGGTTCAGCGAAGCGCCGGGTGGCGTCAAGCATCAGTTGTGCCAGGCCTTCGCTCCGTTGACTGACTTTATCGCTATCGGGCAACTCCAGCCCCAGGCGTCGAGCCAATGACGAACGCACTGAGCCGACATTCAACTGCTCGCCTTCAATCGCCGAAGAGGTCACGATGTTTTGCAACAGTGCGTCGAGTTCGGTCTGAGCGCTCAGGGAGTTGCCCACGGATCCAGCCATGCCCATCAATTGGCCTTGTGCCTGAACGCATTCACGCAGCAGCGGCGCCAGACGTTCTGCCTGCCAGTTGAAATCAGGCCAATCCGGCTGCTGCCAGATCCATTGAGTGATCATCGGTTATTGCCTGTAATAGGGCCGTGAGCCGAATAGAAATGCTATTCGGCTCATTTAGTGAGCCGAATATGACGGCTATTCGGCTCACAGTCCACCCGTACGGCGTGATTCCCACCGCAAATCCAGATGTATCCGATTGTTAAAAAACTGCCGAATCGCTAATCTTCGCGCCTTCTACGACCCGCTAGTCACGGGGTCTTTCAGACGAAACGCAGTTTCCACCGCTGTGAAGTACCGAGGATCGGGTGCAAGGTTTCGTTCAGGCATGGCAGGAGGCATTACATGCGTTCATTTCTTTGGCTGCTGATCGGTCTGGCTTGCGCGCCTGCGCTGCTGGCAGCGCCGACTGCCGAGCTGTCGGAACCATCCGGTGGCTGGCGTTATAACGGCTTGCTTGATCGCAGTGAAAACCCGCAAGTCGCCTATCCCACGCCGCCGATCGATCGCGGCATTCAGCGCAATCGCACGATGATTCAGGGCCAGCTCAAGGCCATCGGCAATCAGCGCGGGCCGCACACGCTGGCGGTCAACGGCAATCCATTGAATCTGTACACCGACGATGACGGGCGATTCGCCCGGCCGTATGCGTTCGGCGCCGGTTCCAACAGTGTCGAAGTGCGCAGTGCCGAGGGCCAGTCGCTCAAGCGCGTGCAGTTCTATGAAGCGAACAACCTGCGCACCCCGGCGAAGATCCGTGTGGTGCTCGGCTGGGACGATCCCAAGGCCGAGCTCGACCTGCACATCATCACCCCGGACGGCCAGCACGCGTTTTTCGCCCATACGGCGTTGACCAACGGTGGCGGTCTGGATCCGGATGGCGTCGATGGCCCCGGCCCGGAAATGTTCACCATGACCGCGCCGCTGCATGGCACCTATCTGGTTTACGTCAACTATTGGGGCAACTTCGGCGACGGCGGCTATAACTTCGAGGAGGCCAGCAATCAGAACGAGGTCATCACCTCGCAAATCACGCTGGTGCTCAACGAAAACACGGTCGACGAAAAACGCGAAACATTCATCGTGCCCCTGCGGGCGATCGGTGATCTGCTGCTGGTCAAGACTTTCAACTATTAAGCATCCCGCTCCACGGATGAACTTCGGGTTTTGTGAACATGAGTGATAACGCTGCTTCTCCGGCCGTCCCGACACCTGCCGGCCAACCTTCCCGGCGCTGGCCGGCGCTGCTGATCGGCCTGGTCCTGGTAGCCGGGGTGGCCGGTGGTCTTGGCTGGCTCCTGCACAAGCCCAAGGTGCCGGCGGCGGCACTTGCCAGCGACAAGCTCGGCCTGAGTCGTCCGGATGCGCTGCTGGAAACCCGCTCCCTGAGCCAGTTGCCCAAGGACCTGCTGACGGTGCCGTTCCTCAAGGCTACGCTCACTGAGGATTTCGTCTTCTATTACGAAACCCACGCCGATCGCCTGGGGCTGATCGGTAGCCTGCGCCGGATCATCTACGAACACGACCTGAAGCTGCAGGACAGCCTGATCGAACAGCTTTTCGATCAACCGGCAGATGTGGCGTTGTGGCGCGGTGCGGATGGCCGGCTCAAGGATTTCCTGCTGGTGATGGATCGCGGCGGATTGGCGAAACTGCTCGAACCGTTGGCGAAAGTGGCGCTGGACGATTCGCAACTCAGCGTCTTCGGCAGCCTCAAGGTCGGCGGTGACGAAGTGCCGCTGTACCAGCTCAGCTACAACGCCAGCAAATCGCTGCTGTTCGCGTCGCGCGGCGACAAACTGGTGGTGCTGTCCAACCCGAACAAATATTACGACCCGGCCAATGGCGAATCGGAAGAGTCCGGGCATGTCTCGCCGCAAGCGCTGGCAGCGCTGCTCAACGGCGACAAACTGTTCCCCGAGGCCTTCGGTCTGCCGGCCAAGGCACCGGAGATCAAACAGCGCCTGTCGGTCAATTCCAGCGTCCTTGCGATGGGCTATCAGCGCTTCATCCCGAACTTCGCCGGGCTGCGTTTCGACATGGATGACAAGGGCTGGCACAGCTACCTCGCCATGGACGAACTGGAAAACCAGCCGGACTTCGATTTCAAACCGGTGTGGCAAGCCATGCCGCTGGGCGCCAGTGCCTGCGTGACCTTGCCGGTAGCGGCCGAACCGCAGAAACCGCTGCTGGTGAAACTCGGCGCCGACGAAGCGGTGGCGCAGAAGCTCACCGAGTATGTGGCTGGCGCGGCGGGCCTGTGCTGGTACGCCGATTCGCGGTTGTACACGCCGTTGCTGGTTGCCAGCCTGAAGGACGAGGACAGCGGCAAGCTCGATGGCGACCTGGGCACGTTGTTCGGTTCGATGGTGGGCGCCTACGAGACGAATGTCGATGAACACGCATTCCCGGTGGTCGAGAAACAGGAAGGCCAGAGCCATGTCTGGCAGCGTCAGGTCAGCTCCAATTTCGGCCCGTACGCCGCCAAGACTGCCGAGAATCCGGATGCGATCAGCGGTAAAGCGTTCATGAAAGTCAGCCTCGCCCGTCACGGTTCGACGCTGCTGTTTTCCCTCGACGACAAACTGGTGGACAAGGCTCTCGGTACTCTCGACAAGCGCTTCCCGCCGATGGCCGACGTGCTGCCGAAAGATGTGCTGCTGCCGATCTACTTCGGTCCGGATTCGATGGCGCAACTGATGCAGCAGGAAACCCTCGACAGCCTGCCGCAGGACATGGAGCCGGTGTTCTACAACGCCGCGCAAACCTACCTGATCCCGAAACTGCGCACCCTCGGCGGCTACGGCAAATACGCGTTGACCCTGCCTGAAGGCAGCGAGCCTGACGGCCACTGGCAATGGCTGCCGCTGGAGTGGAAAGCGCTGTGACGGCATTGATCCGCAGCCTCGGCCTGCTCGCGCTACTGCTCAGCGCGGGCGCCCGAGCCGTCGAAACGCCGGCGCTGGATCCGGCGCAGTCCCAGGTGTTCCGCGCCTGGTTCGTGCGCATCGCTCAGGAACAACTGAGCCAGGGCCCGAGCCCGCGCTGGTATCAGCAGGACTGCGCAGGCCTTGTGCGTTTCGCCGCCAACGAAGCGCTGAAAGTCCACGACGACAAGTGGCTGCGCAGCAATGGCCTGTCCAATCGCTACCTGCCGCCGGAGCTGACGCTCAGCGACGAGCAGCGCAAGCTCGCCCAGCAATGGCAGCAGGGCGGCGGCAAGGTCGGGCCGTACGTCAACGCGATCAAACTGATTCAGTTCAACAGCCATCTGGTCAGCCGCGACGTGTCCCAGGCACGCCCCGGCGACCTGATGTTTTTCGATCAGGGCGACGACCAGCACCTGATGATCTGGATGGGCCGCTACATCGCCTATCACACCGGCACGACCACCCCCACTGACAACGGCATGCGTTCGGCAAGCCTGCAGCAACTCATGACATGGAAGGACACCCGATGGATACCCGACGCAGCCAACCCCAACTTCATCGGTGTCTATCGACTGAACTTTCTCTCCCAATGACCGGTGCCCGCATGCTGCGACTCTGCGCTCGAATTCCCCTGCTGCTGGCGCTGTTGCTGCCATTGGCGACCGTCAACGCTGAAGATTCGGTGGAGCCGAGTGGCTACACGCCGGTCGCCGGTGAAAGCTTCTTCCTGCTGGCCGACAGCAGTTTCGCCGCCGACGAGCAGGCGATGGTGCGTCTCGAAGCACCGGGCCGCGACTACCGCCGTTTCCGCATGGAGCCGTACGGTGGCGCCGACATTCGCGTGTACCGCATCGACAAGCCGCTGGATTTCCTCAAGCGTCAGAAGAACCTGCACCGCGTTGTCAGCGACGGTCAGTTCAAGGGCGAGGGCTTGTCCAACACCCTCGCGTACCTCTGGGACAACTGGTACCGCAAATCGCGGCGGGTGATGCAGCGCGCGTTCTCCTACGAGTCGCGCAAGCAGGTCACCGAGGAAGTGCCGGAACTGAAGATGGGCAACGCCATCACCGCGCCGACGCCGTACGACGCGCAGCCGCAATTCGCGCTGATTCCGGGTCTGCCGGTGGTCAGCCAGTTCCGTTATCCGCTGTGGCAAGCCAAGCCGATCCAGCCGCCGGCCGGGGTCAACCTGGCCGGGTCTTCCAGCGAGTTCGTCAGCGTTGCGCCGGGTAACGTGTACATCCCGTTGGGCAACCTGAAACCGGGCCTGTACCTGGTCGAAGCGCTGATCGGCAAGTACCGCGCGACCACCATGGTGTTCGTTTCCAACACCGTGGCGGTGAGCAAAATTGCCGGCGATGAATTGCTGGTCTGGGCCGCACGCAAACACGAAGGCAGTTCGGTGCCGAAGGTCAATGTGCTGTGGACTGACGGCCTCGGCGTGATGAGCAGCGGTGCCACTGATGCCGATGGTTTGCTGCGCCTGAAACACGTCAGCCCCGAGCGTTCGTTCGTGATTGGCGAGGACGAAGAGGGCGGGGTATTCGTCTCGGAAAACTTCTATTACGACAGCGAAATCTACGACACCAAACTCTATGCGTTCACCGACCGACCGCTGTATCGCCCGGGGGATTGGGTGTCGCTGAAAATCGTCGGTCGCGAGTTCAAGAATGCGCGGGATTCGGTGCTGCCGGGCGCTGCTGACGTCAACGTCAGTGTGCTTGATGCCACCGGCACCGAGCTGCAACGCCTCGACCTGAAACTCGATTCCAAGGCCGGTACCCAGGGCCGCTTCCAGTTGCCGGATAACGCTGTGGCCGGTGGTTACGAGATCCGCTTCAACTACAAGGATCAGGCCTACAGCAGCGCTTTCCGTGTGGCCGAGTACATCAAGCCGCACTTCGAAATTTCGCTGAATCTGGCCAAGCAGGATTACCGCACCGGCGAGCCGGTGAAGGGCAGTCTGGTGCTGCTGTACCCGGACGGCAAACCGGTGGCCAACGCCAAACTGAGCCTGAGCCTGCGTGCCCAGCAACTGTCGATGGTCGACAATGAGCTGCAATACCTCGGGCAATTCCCGGTGGAGTTGACCAGCACCGAACTGACCACTGACAGCAAGGGCAACGCGACCCTCGACCTGCCGGCCGCCGACAAACCGAGCCGTTACATGCTCACCGTGTTTGCCAGCGATGGCGCGGCGTATCGGGTCAAGACCACCAAGGAAATCCTCATCGACCGTGGCGCCGCGAGCTTCCGCCTGAGTGCGCCGCAACGTTTCAGCGCAGTCAACGACAAAGTCGCGTTCAGCTACGCCAACGAGGGCGGCAGCGAGCAGAGCAAAGCCGTGACCCCAAGCAGCTACAGCTGGGTGCGTCTGGAAGACCAGAGCACTGGCGAAGGCAAACTCGCGGCGACTGACAAAGGCTTTAGTCTGGCCTTTGAACGTCCGGGTACTTACAACCTGACGCTGAAAGATCAACACGGTCGCGTCCTCGGCGCCACCGGCCATTCGGTCACCGGCGACGGTGTCAAAGCGGTGCCGGGCACTGTGGAAATCGTCCTCGACAAGCCCGAGTACAAGGCCGGCGATGAAGCGCTGGCACTGATCACCTTCCCTGAGCCGGTCAGCGATGCATTGCTGTCGCTGGAGCGCGACAAGGTCGAAGCCACCGCGCTGCTGGCCAAGGGCGGCGACTGGCTGAAACTGGAAAAACTCAGCGACACCCAATACCGCGCGCGCATTCCGGTGAAGGACAACTTCGCGCCGAACCTGACCTTCTCGGTGCTCTACACCAAGGGCGGGCAGTACAGCTTCCAGAACGCCGGGATCAAAGTGATTGCCCCGCAAATCGACGTGGCGATCAGCACCGACAAACAGGTGTATCTGCCGGGCGACACGGTGACCGTCGACCTGACTACGCAGTTCGCCGGTAAAGCAGTTCCGGCGCATCTGACGGTGAGTGTTGTCGATGAAATGGTCTACGCGCTGCAACCGGAAGTCGCGCCGACCATCGACCAGTTCTTCTACCACCCGCGTCGCAATAATGTGCGCACCAGCGCCAGCCTGTCGTTCATCAGTTACGACGTGGCGTTGCCGGGCAGCCCCGGCGCGCCGGGCAAGGCCAACCGCAGCGAACGTGGGGTGAAAGTGCTGGAGCGCCCACGTCGTGAAGACGTCGACACCGCCGCGTGGCAGCCGGAATTGCTCACAGGTGCCGACGGTAAAACCCGTTTCACCTTCAAGATGCCGGACTCGCTGACCCGCTGGCGCATCACCGCCCGGGCTATCGCCGACGACGGCCAGGTCGGGCAGAAGAAGCAGTTCGTCCGTTCGGAAAAACCGCTGTACCTGAAGTGGAGCGGGCCGAGCAAATTCCGCAAGGGCGATCAGCCGCAACTCGGTGTGTTTGCCTTCAGCCAGGCCGAAAAACCGGTCAAGGCTGAGCTGGTCACCCATTACGCTGGCGCCGAACAGCGCCTGCCGGTGACCCTGATCAACGGCATCAACTACGTGCCGCTGCCAGCGTTCGCCCTGGCCTCGGGTGAGTGGACTGCCGAGCTGGTGCAGGACGGCAAAACCGCTGACGCCCTTGCCGTGCGCCTGAGCGCGACCGGTGACGGCTGGCAAGTCACGCAAACCCAGAGCCTCGACGTGGCCAGCGGCGACACCCCGTTGAGCCTGCCGGCCGACGCCACCGACATTCGTCTGCGTCTGGATGACAGTCCGCAAGCGCTGTTCCGTTCCGCGCTCGATGATCTGCTGAGCTACCCGTACGGCGGCGTCGAGCAGACGGCCAGCCGTTTGCTGCCGCTGAGCATCGCTTATCCGTCGCTGGCGTCGAGCCCGCAGATCCGCGATCGCCTGCGCCTGATCATGCAGAACAGCCGTCTGCGTCTGGTGCAAATGGCCGGGCCGTCGGCGAGCTTCACCTGGTGGGGCTTCGACGGCGAGCCGGATGCATTCCTGACCGCTTACGCCTACTACGCCGACTGGAACGCCAGCCAAGTGCTGGAGCTGACCTTGCCACCGGAGCACTGGCAGCGAGTGCTGGAGGTCTACGCCAAGCAAGCGCCGAACACGCCGCTGCTGCAGCGGGCACTGATCCTGTCGTTCGCCAAGCAGATGCATCTGCCGGTGAACACTTTGCTCAGCGGCTTGATGGACGATCTGGCGAAGGCTGGTGAAGGCAATGCCGAAACCCTGATGGACGACGGCGAAGACAGCCTGGTGATGAGCGACCCGGATTCGGCGCTCGGTCTGGCGGCGGCGCGGGTATTGACCGCGGCGCTGGCGACTCAGTCGAAAGTTGCGTTGCCCGACGCGTTCAATCGCCAGGTCGCTGCGGCACAACAGCGTCTGGCGGTCAGTTCGCAGCCGTTTGTCGAAGCGCTGAACCTGTCGCTGCAAGCGTTCGATCAGGCCCGTGCGACAGCGTTGCTGCAACGTCTGCTTCCACAGCAATCGACCCTCGAACGCGCCCTGGCGCTGAGCTGGTTGCAACGCAGCATCGCTCAGGCCTCGCCGACCATCGCGCTGCTGCCGGGTGAAGGCTGGAAGAAAAACTACGGCGCCACCGGCGAGATTTACTGGACCTGGCAGGGTGCGACGCCAGTGCCGAATGTGTTGTCGGTGTCCGGTACTCAGGAGCGACCGCTGCGGGCGGCACTGAGCTTCCAGACCCAGCAACCGGCCGTCGATCCAATGGCCGTGACTATCACCCGCCGTTTGTCGCGGCTGGTGCCGGGCGACGAAGCGTTCACTTTCAAATTGGAGCCGGTCGGCAGCAAACCGCTGTCCAGCGACAGCCTGTATCTGGACGAAGTGATCCTCGCCAGCAAGGCGCCGAAACCGCTGCGCTACGGCATGCTCGAAGTGCCGCTGCCACCGGGCGCCGATGTCGAGCGCACCACCTGGGGCATCAAGTTGCAGGGCAAGGACGGCACCGAGCCGACCGCGCTGGAAAAGGCGCGCTTCGAACCGGGGCAATTGGCCTACGCGGTGCCGGTGGATGCGCTGAGCGGCGAATTGCGCCTGCGCCATCTGGTGCGCTTCTCGCAGAAGGGTCAGTTCAACCTGCCGCCGGTGCGTTTCACTCAGGTCTACGCGCCGCAGCATCAGGCCCGGGAAGCGAAAGCCGCCCTCGGTCAGGTCACGGTCAACTGACATGAACCGGCCGCTGCTGTGGCTGCTGATGTGTGTGATGCCTGCGCTGGCGACGGCGCAGGATGAGCCGCTGCGGCTGGCGTACAAGGGCGAGTTGCTGTCGTTGAATCACACGCAACTGATCGCCCGCGAGCCGTTGCCGTCGACGCTGGATACGCCGCTGGGCAGTCTTTGGAAATTGTTCGTCTACGCGTGGCTGGTGGATACCGGCGCGCGCGAGCCAGCGTATGAATGTCGCGGGCAATCGAAGGAGGAGGTTTATTGCTGCTCGGCGGGCGGCAAGATCGAGCGTGATCAGGCGTTGGTCAAATCCTGCGGGTTGTACTTTGAGCCGGCGCGATTGGGCATCGCTGCTGCCGATTGGCGCACGTATTGGCAGGTGCGGCAGGCGCCTTCGTGGTTGCTGGATTTACCAACCGTGCAACCGGCCACGCGGGTTTCCGTGACTGACTTGCTGAAGGTGTTGTCGGTGCTGCCAGCGCAGGAGCAGATGCGCCGCGTGTTGCTCGACGTCGTGCTGAATGCGGCGGACGGCAATGTCGTCGGCGAACTGGGTGGTCGCCTGCGGGTTAAGACCTGGAGCTGGCTCGGCGATCAGGATCCGCAATCGCGCCAGGGTGGTTTTGCCGGTTGGACGGCGGACGGCTCGCCGATCTGGGCTGGTGGGCGCGGCACCAGTCAGATGGTTTTGCGCCATTACGGGCAGGCGTTGGCGACGGTGCTGCCCACATCGTGGCCGGCGGAAGCAGGGCGTTGTGTCGAGGTCGGACTGTTTTCGCGGTATCCGGTATTGCGAGTCCTGTCGGGTGAGCGCGTTGCTGGCTCCGGGCCTTTGCTGGGCGACTACCGCGTGGAATTCGCCAACGGTAATGCGCTGGATATCCACAGCGCCGGCGAACTGTTTCTACTCAACGACAAACTGGTTGCACGCCTCGATCGCGAAGAATACGTCGCCCGTGTGCTTGAGCGCGAAGCCAGACCTGAACCCGCCGAAGCTGCCAAGGCACTGGCCGTGGCGATCCGCACCTATCTGCTGCAAAACGCCACGCGCAACGGCGATTGCCTGAGCATCGACGACAGCAGCAACCGTCAGCGCGTCGCTCCGCGTCCAGCTTCCGCCGAGTCGCGCAACATCGCGGCATGGACCACGGATCTGGTGTTGGCCGGCAGCACCGTCACCTATCACTCCGATCAACCCGGCCCGGACAAACTCGCTTGGCAACAAGCCGTCGAGCAGGCCAACGCCGGCCAGCGCTACGACGCGATTCTGCTGCACGCCTATCCGCGCGCGAGCCTCAGCCGTTGGGACAACCCGGTTGCTTCCTGCGAAGCACTGCCCGCCGCACAGGACTGGCTGCAAAAGCAGCGCCGCGGCTGGCGTCCGACGCTGGAAAGCGAAACCGGCTACAACGAAGTCAGTACGTTCGCCGTGTGCAAACTGGCGTTCGGCCGCCCGTTCGTTGATCGCGAACGCCAGCGCATTTACGTGCGCGGCGTGCTCACGCTGCAGGATCGCCTCGACCTGACTCACGAATACCTGCACCTGGCCTTTGAAGCACATCCCAATGGCCAGGATGAAACCTACATCGAAGGGCTCGCCCGTCACCTCTTGCTGGAATAGACCATGACACTCCGTTATCCACAGGTCTTGCTGTTGCTCTGCGCGTTCAATGCATGGCCGATGGCAATGGCCGCTGACAGCGTCAAACTCGACACCCCGGTCGGCGGCTGGCGCACCGGCGCGCCCGAGGGCGAAGGCGAGAACTTCCGCCAGACCGTCAACTACCCGGCCTCTTCGGTCAACACCCCGGTCGGCCAGGCCAACACCGCGCGCATCAGCGGCGAAATCAAAGCCACCCCCAAGAGCAAGGATCCCGGCCGGCTGATCGTCAACGGTGTCAGCATGCCGCTGAAAATCGACGACAGTGGCCGCTTCGACCGCCCGTTCTCCTTCCCCAACGGCAGCAACAGCGTCGAAGTGCGCAGCCCCGACGGCCAGCAACGCCACCGCACCCAATTCCTCAACGCCAGCGGCGGCGCCACCCCGGCCAAACTGCGCGTGCTGCTCTCCTGGGACAGCGACGGCACCGACCTCGATCTGCACCTGATCACCCCCGACGGCGCGCACATCTGGTACGGCGACCGCGTCGCACCCAATGGCGCCGCGCTCGACGTCGACGTCACCACCGGCTACGGCCCGGAAATCTTCGCCATGCCGGCGCCGATCAAGGGCCAGTATCTGGTGTATGTGAACTACTTCGGCGGGGGGTATCGGGGGGATGATGAAGGCGGGGAGGAGGCGGTGCAGCCGCTGACCACGGCGCAGGTGACGGTGATTACCGAGGAAGGCACGCCAAGCGAGAAAATGGAGACGTTTGTGGTGCCGATGCGGGCGGTGGGTGAACTGACGCTGGTGAAGTCGTTCAGCTATCCCTGAGCAGCAGCCTGCTCAGGGTTGCACTAGAAACCAGGCGGAATATAACCAGGCACGAACGGCACGTTGATGCACTTGCCGTGGATGATCTTTCCGTCCTCGATCCTGAACAGCACGATCTTTTTCGCCTTGTTGACGGTGGCTTCGAGTTTGCAATCGGAACTGTGGCCGACCGTCTGGTAATACTCGGTGTAAACCATGCCGTTACCGGTGTGATTCATTGAAGTACCGGCCGCTTCCGTGGTGGTCCAACTGGACGATTTGTACCAGGTGAGCACAGCCAGATTCTCGCCGTTGGCCCCGGTCTGTTTTTTCATCGAGTCGGGTTTGCCGAACAGATCGAGCGCTTCCTGAACATCGCGTCCTTCCCAGCGCGACTGGGCAATCAAGTGGCAACCATTGATCAGCAAAACAGCGGGCGTTATCAGCAGCGCCAATAACGTTTTAGTCCATGGGTTCATCGTGATTCCCGCCGCTTACTTGTTGCCCAGGATCGAGTCGAGGTTGTCCATCATCTGGCCTTTCTCCTGAATCGGCGCCAGTTTGAAGAACATCTGCTGCATACCCTGAATCATCTGCAGGTACTCCATCTTGCCCAGCGCAATCATGTCCTTTTTATTGGGTGAGCAAACAAACTCGCTGGTGCGCTGCACCCAGAACTCCTTCGGCTGCTGCCATTGGTCGTTAACTTTCAAGTTGCGCATCATGTAAGCGATGCGATCAACCGACTGGCCATTGAGCATTCGGACCTTGTTCGTCGAACACTGAACTTCGAGGTTGTAGGCATCAATCATCGGTTTGCCGGGTTCCTCATAGACCAGCGTCACGGCGACCAACTTGGCCCCCTTGGTGTGCTTCGACGGCACGACTGAAGTGCTGTCGGCGACATACATGATGTTCTTGTGGGGAATACCGTTGCCGTAAATGATCCACCAGTCACCAACAAGCTTCTGCTCCTCTGCCATGGCTGAAGAGGTAGCGGTCAGGAGTGCGGTCAGTAGAACAACGGATTGATTGAGTTTGAAAAACGACGACATGGTGTTGCTCCATTCCTTGGCGCTTTTGTAATGCACAAAAACAGAATGGAAATTTAGTGGTGAGGTCGGGCGCGGGGCAATTAGGGCGGATGTGCTAATGGCTTATTGCGATGCACGTTTCAGTCAGGGCGCGGTAAGAGGGCAAGTACTTTTTGCCCCATTTCATAACGATGTCAGGCCGCTATTTCCGGGCTGAAACTGCTGGATGTCAGACGAGTGATCGCGATTCCTAGTGCCTGATCATCGAATAACTTGTTTTTACGCACCGCAGCTCCGGACCCACCATCCCAGTTCTTCAGTGCTATACGTACCGCAGGAACGGTTGGAGCAATCCTTTCCCGAATCAGCAACCAATCAACGGTCGCCAGCAACTCCATGCCGAAAGGTGACTCAAAACCATCGATCAATTCAGCCGTCCGCTCTAAAGCTTGAGAGTATTCCTTAGCTTCGGTCTTGAGGTAGGTCTGCAAAAACGTTTTGCGATCTTGATCAAACCAAATGACATCGGTGATTCCAGCATCACTGATGCGCTTGTCGCAATGTAGATAGCTGCCATCCAGATTGTTCAGCAGATGCTCCAATCGATTGGCATACGGGCCGAATTTATGAGCGACAAATTTGAGGTTCAGCGGATTCTCAGTACCTGGAATTTTCTCGATTGCGCGTTCAAGAAACCAAGCCAGTTTCTGAATTTCGAGCAGGCTGCATTCCATGCCCAGAACCCAATAACGCCGGACCAGTTCAGCGATCAGTGCGCGTGCCGGAGTGAGTTGCTCAACGCCATCGCGCTTAGCGACATTCAGATACTGACTGGAGGGTTCGAACACTAATACGTCGACATCCAAGTCACCGAGCACTTCTACAATCTGCTCGCGCACTTCAGGCCACTTCAAACCACCGTTACCAGCGCCCAGCGGAGGAACGGCGACGGACTTCACATCGTTTTCAAGCAGAAACCGTCGCAGATCATGCAAGCCTTCAGTTATCCATGCCATTTGCGACGGGTACCGCCAGTGGCGCTTGGTGGGGAAATTCACAATCCAGCGCGGTCCATCGAGTTCGTTGGTGGCAGTCACGTGCATTTTGCCGGTTTCGACATCCCCGGCTTTGCACGCGGCTGCATATAGTCGGTAATTCTGCGCAAAGCGTTCCTTGAACATCAGTGCGATGCCCTTACCCATTACACCCACGGTATTCACCGTGTTGACGAGCGCTTCAGTTTTGGCTTCCAGCAGGTTGCCTTGGGTGAATCTGATCATTGGAAATACCATTTGGGACGCGCATGGACCGGCAACGTCAAGCCTCTAACGGCCACGTCTGCTTCTATGCGTACTTTCATTGCATCGGTGTGGCACATGATGCCCAGTAGTCCCGTAATCGGTAAATGTTGGTGGATCAGCGCCTCAGCCTGATAACGCTCCATTTTGCGAGGGTCGTCAGGATCGCGCTTGAAGTCGCGCCGTTGAAGGATAGACCAATCGATCTGGTCGAGATTCGCCAGATCGCTGTAGTAGTTTGTCCAACTCGGGTAGGCATGAGCGTTTGTGAAGACAAACGGTAGGCCAAGCTCTTCAACGCGATAGAGGCTTGAGACCAGAATCACGATCTCGTCATTGCCGCGTTGTTGAACACTCCAGCCAGAGTGAATGTTCTGCATCATCACCGAGAAGGGTGTGAAATAGAAGGGCACGTAGTCGGCCAGTACGCCTTCGGGTGCGATAGGCACCTGACGGAAACGGCGTTTGTCGATCAAGTCGACGTTGCCGATATTCACGTACTGAGGTGCCTTTGCTTCCGAGTTTGCGCAATGCAGACCGTTGTCCAGAATCCAGGGCAGGTTATCGCGATGGACGATACGCCAAATCAGAGCTTTCTCTGGATTCAGGTTGGTATAGATCATTGATAAAACATTCTCTGGTTCACGCTGGTCTGCACATTAACATCGGCCGCCTGTAATTTAGCTACGCAAAGTGCATCAACTTCTTCGCTGGGGGTGAAGATTTTGAAGAAGGCATCAGGTTTAACAATCCCCGGTGCGAGACACTCTGCCATGCAGATGCTTTTGCAATGAGGATCCAGGTAATCGCGACTGCTCATGACATCCCACTCGATGGCTTCGAAACCCTGTTCGTAATCAAGTAGCTGTATTGAGTCGCCCGCTAACGGGTGGCGTGGAATGACTTTCCAGCCGTATTGCTTGGCTGTTGATCTGTAGACCGAGATCAACACAAATTGTGCCTCTGGCCTATTGCGCTGAACGCTTCCGTCAAATGGATTCTTCGCAAACCAGTGGAAGGGGACGTAGTTGTCGAGCTGCAGAGCCTGCCGCTTTTTCAGGATTTCAGCATCTGCGACGTCTTTGAAACCCGAGAGGCCGGCGCGAGGTTTCAAGCCATCCCTGAAAATCCCATCCAGGTTTTCAACTGAAGTGAGATGGTAGAGAAGCTTCTGATCCTTGATGCTTTTAACGTCCGACATAGTGGTCTCCTTGACCTGCACATCAACCTAAACTGAATTCAGTCCCGGCCTCGCCCCGTGCTGATGTAACCCTCGATCCGTGGGGGTTGGTAGAACAATTGTCGTGATTCTAGTGTGCCATCACTTTTCACGGCAAGCCCAATATGGGAATCGAATAACCGGGCCAAATTGACTCACCACTGAACTCATTCCTCATCAAAATAATCGCGATCCAGCGTTGGCAACCGTAACAAACGGGATGTCACGCCCACCTCATGATCCATCATCAGATGCACCAGCCGCGTGCCGTCTACCAACACAATACCGTCCACCGATTTGGCAAAGTCGACAGCGTGCGCTGTGAAGCCGGACGTAGTGATGAAAACGCCACGCTTGGCTTTTTGCCCAGCGAGCGCTCCGTAGAACGCCTGCAGTTCAGGCCGGCCAACCGTGTTCTGCCAGCGCTTGGCCTGAACGTAAACCTTTTCCAGCCCCAATTTATCGAGCGAGATAATGCCGTCGATGCCGGCATCACCGGAACCGCCGACACGTTGCAGATCATTACGACTGGCGCCGTAACCCAGGCGATGAAGCACATCCAGCACGATCACTTCGAAGCGGTTGGGGCTGACTTGCAGCAAGTTATCCAAAAGGTCGGCCGCCGTGGCATCGCGCAATTCTTTTAGCGCTCGCTCCAGTCGGTCGTCGGGGCTTTCGGTGGCGGAGGCCAAATCTGGCTCTACATTTGGTTGGTCATCCAGTGGCTCGGCATCAGGCGCGACCTTCAGCTTCACATTCATGTAACCGATTGCTAAATGCTCCACATCCTTGGCCGACAGTGGAAATGCATGCTCCTTGGCGTACTGCAGGCCTGCATCAGTCAACTTCCAATAACCGCGTTTGGCACTGCTGGAAAGGCCTGCACGCTTGAGACGATCGTGCGCCCAACCTGATCGGTTCTTGTAGGTAGCTTGGCCACTGGCGATCAGTTCTTCGCGCTGTGCTTCGGTCAGTTGCAGCATTTTCGCTGCTGCTTCGTGCGCGTCCCGAGCAATAGCGCCCTCGGGCTTTGTAGCGAGAAAACGCAGGATCGGCTCAATGAACTGATCGTAGGTTGGAACGGACATGGGCGCATCCCTGTGCTGATGGGTGTTTTTTAACTGACTGGCGGGCGAGTATAAATTAACGCTCGCTGAGGATGCCTTCGCGAGTTAGCGCTGGTGCGGTAAAAGCGTAAGTCGCCGTGTCTCGGCTCATTTATATGCCGAAAGGCCGAATAGGATATTTTTTAGCAGGCATTAAAAAGCCGGCTTGTGGCCGGCTTCTCGGGGACTGGCTTGGTTTATTTTTGGTAAACCGCGTCAGCCTTCAAAACGTACACCCGGATCTGCGTCCGGCTGTGGGACTTGGTCAGACGTTGGTCTACCGCGTCAGGCGTCATCTGGGCCGCGGGAGCGGGGCGATGCGCAAATGTGGGGCGCAGGATACTGAGTTTTGTTGGGGATTCCCAGCCTCAACTGCGGAATAGAGCCACCGCGGGGGGCAAAATTCGTAATTTGTACTGATTTTCGGGGCCTCTTCGCGAGCAGGCTCGCTCCCACAGGGGTTGGTGCAGGATCGAAGATCCGTATCAGATCAGAGAAACGGCACCACCGGCCGGCGTTTACCCAGGGTCGACCACCAGAATACCCAGCCCAGAATGTGTATGCGCTGCTCATCGATCTGCGCTGCGCGGAAGATTTCGTCCGGGTATTCGGCGCTGTTGTGGCTGCGCAGGCGCAGGGCGTTGCCGGGCATGCGGTGCAGGTATTTGATGCGCAGCATGCCGTCGTGTTCGATGGCGTAGATTTCGCCGTCGACCACCTGGGTCAGGCCGCGGTCGATGCCGACGATGGAGCCGTCTTCGATGCGCTCGGCCATGCTGTTGCCGATCATGTGCGCGCAGATGGCGTCGCTTGGGCGGATTTCCAGTTGGGCGAGATGGGCCCGGGGCAGGCGGACGGTCTGCTCGGGGTCGAGGATGACGTGGGTTTTGTCGGCGCCGGCGCTGAGAGGTGTTTCCTTGAAAAACGGCAGTTCGATGTCGTTGGGGTTGATGATGGAATAGACGCCGTTGACGGACTGCGCGTCGAAGGTGTCGCCGTTGCTGGCAGGCGTTTGCAGGCGGGGTGACTCTTTGCTGCCTTCGCCGGTTTTCAGCCACTCGCTGTTGACCGAGAGCAGGCGTGAGACTTCCTCCATGCGATACGCCGGGACGCCCCGGGTGTACCAGTTATGAATGTTTTGGGCTTCCGTGCCCCAGAACTTTGCGAATCCCGTGGTGGTGATGTTCGCTGCTTCCAGGAGTGCCTTGAATCTTGGACCGCTAGTGTTCTTTCTCATAAACACCGAGTCTACGGCCGTGCCAGAGCGGTTTGAATAAACCGGCTGTTCAAAAAAAGCCTGTATTTTGCGACTGGATGTAAGGCGTGCTTGTGGGAAATCACTCACTTCGAAACTTTTCTGTAGTCCGCGATAAACACACTGTTTAAAGCGGCGTTTCTCAGGCACAAAAAACCCCGGATCAACCGGGGTTTTCTTCAAGCATCATGCAGCCAGCCGGCGCTTAGCCCTTGTAGGCAGCAACCGACTTGGTGATCGCGTCGCGAGCGGCATCAGCGCCAGCCCAGCCTTCGATCTTGACCCACTTGCCTTTTTCGAGATCTTTGTAGTTCGCGAAGAAGTGCTCGATCTGCTGGATCAGCAGCGGTGGCAGGTCGGTGTATTCCTTCACGTCGACGTACAGCTGGGACAGCTTGTCGTGTGGGACTGCGATGACTTTGGCATCGCCGCCGCCGTCGTCGGTCATGTTCAGGATGCCGACTGGACGCGCGCGGATCACCGAGCCTGGAGCAACCGGGTAAGGGGTCACAACCAGCACGTCGAGGGGATCACCGTCGTCAGCCAGGGTGTTCGGGATGTAACCGTAGTTGGCCGGGTAGAACATTGGGGTGGCCATGAAACGGTCAACGAACAGGCAATCGCTGTCTTTGTCGATTTCGTATTTGATCGGCGCGTGGTTGGCCGGGATCTCGATCGCGACGTAGATGTCGTTCGGCAGGTCTTTGCCAGCCGGAATCTTGCTGTAGCTCATTGGGCGTTGCCCCCGTAGTTGACCAAAAACACTTGGCCGGATTGACCAAAAAGTGGCGGCGATTATAGGCATATTCCTACGTCGACGCCACGTACCAGAAGTCGTGCAGCGCTTACTCGTGCGCCTGATAGACCGGGTCTGTGGCCTGAAGTTGCCGCAGCCTGCCCAACGGATCCTGCCGGTAGAAAAGCTGCAGTTGCAAGTAGACCTGTGGATAAGCCGCGTGCAGCAGATCCGGAGCGCTGAAGAAGTATTCGCTGGTGACCGCAAAGAACTCCGCCGGGTTTTCCGCGGCGTACGGGTCGATGGCGGTTTCGGCGTCGGGGTTGCGGTCGAGCTGGCGGTTGAGGTCATCGTAGGCGTGTTGCATGACCTCGGCCCAGTCGCTGACGCGCATGTCGGCGTGCAGCGGCGGCAGGCCGTTGGCGTCGCCGTTGAGCATGTCGAGTTTGTGCGCCAGTTCGTGGATCACCAGGTTGTAGCCTTCCCAGCCACCACTGGCCATCACCCCCGGCCAGGCGAGGATGATCGGCCCCTGTTGCCAGGCTTCGCCACTGTGTTCGCCGTCCCACTCGTGCTCGACCCCGCTGGCATCGCGATGCCGTTGCGGGCTGAGGAAGTCGTCGGGGTAGAGGACGATTTCGTGGAAACCCTGATACCAGTTCAAATCGCCCAGATTGAGCAACGGCAACTGGGCCTGGGCGGCGAGCAGCAGGCGTTGTTCCTGATGCAGTTCGACACCGGGCAGGGCGGTCAGGTGTTTTTCTTCCAGAAACAGCACGCTTGCTTCACGCAACCATTGGTCTTCGGCGGCGCTGATGCCGTCGAGAAAGCTCAGGTGATGGCGCACCCGTTGCCACAGGTCGTCGGCAATCGGGTGCCTGGCCAGAATGCGCCGGCGACGCCAGGCGCTCAGTGACCACATCGGATCAGTGGGTTTCGGCTTTCGCGCCGCCGAAACGGCTGCGTACCACACCGATGATCATCGGCACCAGCGACAGCAGGATGATGCCAACCACCAGCAACGACAGGTTCTTCTTGATGAACGGCACGTTGCCGAAGAAGTAACCCAGGGTCACCAGGCCGCCGACCCAGAGGATGGTGCCGAACACGCTGAACGCGAAGAAACGCGGGTAGGGCATCTTCCCGACGCCGGCGACGAACGGGGCAAATGTACGGATGATTGGCAGGAAGCGCGCCAGGGTCACGGTTTTGCCGCCGTGCTTGTCGTAGAAATCGTGGGTTTTTTGCAGGTAGTCGCGACGGAAGATTTTCGAGTTCGGGTTGCTGAACAGTTTTTCGCCCGCCGTTCGGCCAATCACATAGTTGGTGCTGTCGCCGAGGATCGCCGCGAGCATCAGCAGCCCGCCCAACAGCACCGGATCCATGCCACCGCCCGCCGCCACGGCACCGGCGATGAACAACAGCGAATCACCCGGCAGGAACGGCATCACCACCAGACCGGTTTCACAGAAGATGACAGCGAACAGAATCGCGTAGATCCACGGCCCGTAGTTGGTGACCAGCAAATCGAGGTACACATCGAGATGCAGGATAAGGTCGAGCGGGTTGAAATCCATGGGGGCACCTGTGGTGACGGCCCGACTCGGCAGGCCTGTGCGGATGATTCGGGTGTAAGCCTACAGCGAGGTGTAGTTTTTCTTACAAGCCGGAAAGCTCGGGATTATACGGTCTGAGAGGTGAAAAGCGCGTTGGTTTTGTAGCGAGGGATGTCGGGGTGTGAACAAATGTCAGGCAGGCATTGATGGTGGCGGCAAGGTTGGTGTGGCGAGGGAGCTTGCTCCCGCTGGAGGGCGAAGCACTCCCAAGCCTTGATTTGCCTGACCTGTTGAGATGACTGAGGTGGGGCCGCTTCGCAGCCCGGCGGGAGCAAGCTCCCTCGCCACAACAGGCCCTTGATGAGTGCTAGAGCTCGTCGCTGATCGGCAGCACGTAGTTCTTGAACTCGGTGTCTTCCTTGAAGCCAATGGATTCGTAGGTTTTCTGCGCCACCTCGTTGTTGCTGCTGGTGGAAACGCGCATGCGCACAGCCTGGGTTTCCTTGGCCATTTTCTTCGCGGTGCGGATCAGGTTGTCGGCCACCAGTTGGCGGCGGGCGTCTTCGGCGACATAGATGTCGTTGAGGATCCACACGCGCTTGAGCGACAGCGAGGAAAAGCTTGGATACAGCTGGCAGAAACCCATGAGCTTCTTGTCGTCATCATCGGCCAGGGCCAGATAAATCACCGACTCCTTGCGACGCAGACGTTTTTCGAGAAACGCGCGGGAGGAATCCGGGTAGGGCAGGGAACCGTAGAACTCGCGATATTTGACGAACAACGGGGTCAGCAAATCCAGGTGTTCGAGGGTCGCTTGAATAATCCGCATGATAGGTCTCGTCTTCAAGTGGCTGTCTTCAACTGCTCTGACGGCGATGGGAAACCCTGCGGCCGTGCATCGATCCTGCCTGAAAGCAGCGCAGAAACGCAATGCGGAAACGGTTCAGGTTGTGGGCGGATCGAGTAGGAAGTTTCCCTTCATGTCCGCACCGGCCTCCGACTCCAGCGTCTGCACCTGTGCTTCGTCCTTCAGATTGACCCCCGACAGCTGCCGCCGGCAGGCCTCGCGCATCAGATACAGCAGGCGATGCGCCGCCATGCCGTAGCTCAAGCCCTCAAGCCGCACGTTGGAGATGCAATTGCGGTAGGCATCGGTCAGCCCGACTTTTGGATTGTAGGTGAAATATAAACCGAGGCTGTCGGGCGAGCTGAGGCCCGGACGCTCTCCGATCAGCATCACGACCATTTTTGCACCCAGCAACTGACCGATCTCGTCACCGATGGCGACGCGGCCCTGTTCCACCAGCACTACCGGGGCAAGCGACCAGCCGTCGGCGCTCATCTGCTCCTCCAGGCGGGTCAGAAACGGCAGGGTATGCCGATGCACCGCCAGTGCCGACAGGCCGTCCGCCACCACAATCGCCAGATCGACCCCGCCGGGGTTGGCCTGCGCGTAATCCCGCAGGCTCTGCGCCGAGGTGTCGCTGAGCTTGCGCCCCAGATCCGGGCGTTGCAGGTAGCTGTTGCGATCGGTCGCCGCGCTGTGCAGCAACAAACTGTCACGCCCGCGCTCGCTCAGTTGCGCGCTGAGCCCGGCATGATCGAACGGCAGATGCACCGCATCCCGCGCCTGGGCGTGGGCGAACTGGAAATCCAGCTGGGCGCTGGTTGGCAGGCTGGTGCCGGTACGGCCCAGAGCGATGCGCGCCGGGGTCAGGCGGCGCAGTTCCAGCCACGGGTTTTGCGGGTCGACAGGCGGTTTTTCCATAACACTCATCCCAGTTGCGCCAGCGCCTGGCGGAAGGCCGGCGGCAGGTTGTTGCCAAAGCGAACCTTGCCGTCCGCCTGGGTGAAAATGCCCATGTTCGCCAGCCATTGCTCGAACTCCGGCGCCGGTTTCAGGCCCAGGGTCTGGCGCGCGTAGAGCGCGTCGTGAAACGAGGTGGTCTGGTAGTTGAGCATGATGTCGTCGGAGCCGGGGATGCCCATGATGAAGTTGATTCCGGCCACACCGAGCAGGGTCAGCAGGGTGTCCATGTCGTCCTGATCGGCTTCGGCATGGTTGGTGTAGCAGATGTCGCAGCCCATCGGCACGCCGAGTAACTTGCCGCAGAAGTGGTCTTCGAGGCCGGCGCGGATGATCTGTTTGCCGTTATAGAGGTATTCCGGGCCGATGAAGCCGACCACGGTATTCACCAGAAACGGCTTGAAATGCCGCGCCACGGCGTAGGCCCGGGTTTCGCAGGTCTGCTGGTCGACACCGTGGTGGGCGTTGGCCGACAGCGCGCTGCCCTGACCGGTTTCGAAATACATCAGGTTCTGCCCGAGGGTGCCGCGCTTCAGGCTCAGCCCCGCGTCATAGCCTTCCTGCAATACATTGAGGTTGATGCCGAAACTGGCGTTGGCCGCTTCGGTGCCGGCGATCGACTGGAACACCAGGTCCAGCGGCACACCCCGGTTGATCGCCTCGATCGAGGTGGTGACGTGGGTCAGCACGCAAGCCTGGGTCGGGATGTCGTAGCGCTGGATGATCGCGTCAAGCATTTCCAGCATCGCGCAGATCGAGGCGATGCTGTCGGTGGCCGGGTTGATCCCGATCATCGCGTCGCCATTGCCGTACAGCAGACCGTCGAGAATGCTCGCGGCGATGCCGGAGGGCTCGTCGGTCGGATGGTTCGGTTGCAGCCGGGTCGACAAGCGCCCGCGCAGGCCGAGGGTGCCGCGAAATTTTGTGACCACGCGGATCTTCTGCGCCACCAGCACCAGATCCTGCACGCGCATGATTTTCGACACGGCGGCGACCATTTCCGGGGTCAGACCGGGGGCGAGGGCGCGCAGGCTGGTTTCGTCTGCCGCGTCGCTGAGCAGCCAGTCGCGGAAACCACCGACGGTGAGGTGGCTGACCACGGCGAAGGCTTGTTTGTCGTGGGTGTCGATGATCAGTCGGGTGACTTCATCGGCTTCGTAGGGAATCAGCGCTTCCTGCAGAAAATGCGTGAGCGGGATGTCGGCCAGCGCCATTTGTGCAGCCACGCGCTCGCCGTCATTGAGCGCGGCAACGCCGGCCAGAAAGTCACCGGAGCGCGCCGGGCTGGCCTTGGCCATGACGTCCTTGAGGCTGTCGAAGCGGTAGGTCTGGGCGCCGACGGAATGGGCAAATGCGGCCATGGGGCGGTGTCCTCCTGATTCTGTGGGTAACTCGGTCTCCCTGTGGGAGCGGGCTTGCTCGCGAAAGCGTCGTGTCAGACGACATCGTTGTTGGATGACACGACGCCTTCGCGAGCAAGCCCGCTCCCACAGGGGACCTTCATGCACTTCTATATAGCGGGCACCGGGCGACAGGCCCGGTGCCGGTGCAACTAGATACCTTCGAGCATAGCGTCTGCCGGGGCTTCGGCGCGTTGCTTGGCGGTGAGCTGGAAGTACAGATAACCAGCGGCCATGAAGCCAAGGAACACACAGCCGATCAGCGTGTTGAACCACGCCATCGCCACCAGGCACACCACGGCCAGAAACAGCGCAATTGCTGGCACCACCGGATAGCCCGGGGCGCGGAAGGTGCGTTCCAGGTTCGGTTCGGTTTTGCGCAGTTTGAACAGGCTGAGCATGCTGATGATGTACATCACGATCGCGCCGAACACCGACATGGTGATCATCGCTGCGGTCAGGGTCATGCCTTGCAGATTGACCAGACCGTCGCTGTAGATCGCCGCGATGCCGATCACACCACCGGCCAGAATCGCCCGGTGCGGGGTCTGGAAACGTGACAGCTTGGCCAGGCTCTTCGGCAGATAACCGGCGCGGGCGAGGGCGAAGAATTGTCGCGAGTAGCCGAGGATGATCCCGTGGAAACTCGCCACCAGGCCGAACAGGCCGATCCACACCAGCATATGCATCCACGATGAGTTGTTGCCGACTACCGCTTTCATCGCCTGCGGCAGTGGATCGTTGATGTTCGACAGTTGGCGCCAGTCGCCGACACCGCCGGCCATCACCATCACGCCGATGGCAAGGAACACCAGGGTCAGGATGCCGCTGACGTAGGCCTTGGGAATCGTGCGTTTCGGATCCTTCGCTTCTTCGGCGGCCATGGCCGCGCCTTCGATGGCGAGGAAGAACCAGATCGCGAACGGGATCGCGGCAAAGATTCCGGGGATCGAGCCCAGGGTGAACTCGTTGGCACCCGACCAGCCGTTGAGCACGAAGTTGCTGAAGCTGAAGCCCGGCGCGACCACGCCCATGAATACCAGCAGTTCGGCGACCGCCAGCACAGTGACCACCAGCTCAAAAGTCGCGGCGATGCTGACGCCGAGGATGTTCAGGGTCATGAACACGAAATACGCGCCGACCGCTGCCACCTTCGGATCCAGCTCCGGGTACTGCACGTTGAGGTAGGCGCCGATGGCCATGGCGATCGCCGGTGGGGCGAAGACGAATTCGATCAGCGTGGCGATGCCGGCGATCAGTCCGCCTTTTTCGCCGAACGCCCGGCGGCTGTAGGCAAACGGCCCGCCCGCGTGGGGAATCGCGGTGGTCAGTTCGGTGAAGCTGAAGATGAAGCAGGTGTACATGGTCGCGACCATCAGCGCCGTGACCAGAAATCCGAGGGTGCCCGCGGTGCCCCAGCCGTAACTCCAGCCGAAGTATTCGCCGGAAATCACCAGGCCGACGGCAATACCCCAGAGGTGCAGGGTGCCGAGTGTGGGTTTGAGCTGTGTGGTGGAAGTCATAAGTCCTCTCTGTTTTTTATTGTTCGATCTGTTGGACTTTCGGGTGCAGTGGTTGAGGTGGATGGATGCTGTTCACGCAGCGGCAGTTTTTGTGCAAAACCTGAATGACGGGTACGCAAGGGCCGTGCCAGAGCGGCCAGGCCTTGTGTCGTGTCATTTAGGACGCCTTCGCGAGCAAGCTCGCTCCCACAGGTTTATGTGGTGAACCCATTATTGAGATCGAATTCAGATCCCTGTGGGAGCGAGCTTGCTCGCGAAGGCGGTTGAACAGGCGACACAGAAATATCTGTATCGCCCCCGGGTTTTAGAAGAAGCCCAACGGATTGATGTCGTAGCTCACCAGCAGGTTTTTCGTCTGCTGATAGTGATCGAGCATCATCTTGTGGGTTTCACGGCCGACGCCGGACTTCTTGTACCCGCCGAACGCGGCGTGCGCCGGGTACAGGTGGTAGCAGTTGGTCCACACACGACCGGCCTTGATCGCACGGCCCATGCGATAGGCGCGGTTGATGTCGCGGGTCCACAGGCCGGCGCCGAGGCCGAACTCGGTGTCGTTGGCGATCGCCAGGGCTTCGGCTTCGTCCTTGAAGGTGGTGATGCTCACCACCGGGCCGAAGATTTCTTCCTGGAACACGCGCATTTTGTTGGTGCCCTTGAGCAGGGTTGGCTGGATGTAATACCCGGTCGCCAGATTGCCCTCGAGTTTTTCCACCTTGCCGCCGGTCAGCAGCTCGGCGCCTTCGCCCTTGGCGATTTCCAGGTACGACAGGATCTTGTCGAATTGCTGCTCGGACGCCTGCGCGCCAACCATGGTGTCGGTGTCCAGCGGATCGCCACGTTTGATTTGCAGGACTTTCTTCATCACCACTTGCATGAATTCGTCGTAGATCGACTCCTGCACCAGCGCGCGGGACGGGCAGGTGCAGACTTCGCCCTGGTTGAAGAACGCCAGCACCAGGCCTTCGGCAGCTTTTTCGATGAAGGTCGGTTCGGCCTGCATGATGTCTTCGAAGAAGATGTTCGGCGACTTGCCGCCCAGTTCCACGGTCGATGGAATGATGTTCTCGGCGGCGCATTTCATGATGTGCGAGCCGACCGGGGTCGAGCCGGTGAAGGCGATCTTGGCGATGCGTTTGCTGGTGGCCAGGGCTTCGCCGGCTTCTTTGCCGAAACCTTGCACCACGTTGAGCACGCCCGGTGGCAGCAGATCACCGATCAGCTCCATCAGCACGCAGATGCCCAGCGGGGTTTGCTCGGCAGGCTTGAGCACCACGCAGTTACCGGCGGCCAGTGCCGGAGCGAGTTTCCACGCGGCCATCAGCAGCGGGAAGTTCCACGGGATGATCTGGCCGACCACGCCCAGCGGTTCATGGATGTGATAGGCCACGGTGTTGCCGTCGATTTCGGCAGCGCTGCCTTCCTGGGCGCGTAGGCAACCGGCGAAGTAGCGGAAATGGTCGGCTGCCAGCGGGATGTCGGCGTTGAGGGTTTCGCGGATGGCTTTGCCGTTGTCCCAGGTTTCGGTGATCGCCAGCAGTTCGAGGTTCTGTTCGATGCGGTCGGCGATTTTCAGCAGGATCAGCGAGCGCGCCTGCACGGAGGTCGCGCCCCACGCATCGGCAGCGGCGTGGGCGGCGTCCAGTGCCTTGTCGATGTCTTCGGCAGTGGAGCGAGGAAATTCGGCAATCGGTTGGCCATTCACTGGCGAGGTGTTGGTGAAGTACTGACCTTTGACAGGCGCGACGAACTCGCCGCCGATGTAGTTACCGTACTTGCTCTTGAACGAGACTTTGGCGCCTTCAGTACCGGGGTGAGCGTAACGCATGATTTGTTCTCCTTGGCTTTGTACTTATTAGAGAAACGCGCAAGTGCGCTTGCTATAAGCGTAGAGCAAAGGTCGGGCCACTGCCGTGCAGGGCAGGCAAATCAAGGCTTTGCGTATTTTTTGTCGGACGGGCGGGCGGCGCCTGTGATGGTTTCGGTACAGAGGGGGTGACAGTTTGTACCGCTTTTGGCACAGCCAGTGACCGGCTGGTCTTGCCAGCATTGCAATGCGCCGATGGCTGGAGGATGCTGACTGCCAATCGCCCAGATGCACCCCTTGTGGCGAGGGGATTTAGCGAAACGTCGCACCGCCCCGATCGGCTGCGCAGCAGTCGTAAATCCGGTGTACGCGGTGAATCTAAGAAGCCACGTTGGTTTGATTGGGGCTGCTTCGCAACCCATCGGGGATAAATCCCCTCACCACAAGGTATGTGCCAGCCAATAAAGAGGCGGCACTGATCTCGGGGAGAATAATAAGAAATGCACGATAACCATTTGAGTCGCCATGCCCAGCAGGTTCTCACCGTCAGTCAGGGCAAGCCGCACCTGCACGGGCCCGGTGCCGATCCGTCGATTGCCCGCTCGTGGCTGCGCTGTCTTGAGGACTATCACCTCGACCCGGCCCTGACCATGGCGCCCACCGTGCTCGAACACGGGCGCGTGCTTGAAAGCCGCGAACGCCTGCAACAGGTGTTGCAGATCGCCGGCAATGAAATGAGCAGCCTGCATCAACAACTGTCGGGCGCCGGTCATGCGGTGCTGTTGACCGACGCGCGCGGGGTGATCCTCAACTGCGTCACCGCACCTGCCGAGCGCAAGATTTTCGAACGTGCCGGTCTCTGGCTCGGCGCCGACTGGAGCGAAGCCTGCGAAGGCACCAACGGCATCGGCACCTGCCTGGTCGAGCGCCAGGCACTGACCATCCATCAGGACGAACACTTTCGCGGCCGCCACACCGGCCTGACCTGCTCGGCGAGCCCGGTGTTCGACCCGCACGGCGAACTGCTGGCGGTGCTCGACGTGTCCTCGGCGCGCCACGACGTTTCGCGGCAGAGCCAGTTCCACACCATGGCGCTGGTCAATCTGTCGGCGAAGATGATCGAGAGCTGCTATTTCCTGCGCTGCTTCGATAACCAGTGGCTGCTGCGTTTTCACTTGCAGGCCGAATCCGTCGGCTTGTTCAGCGAAGGGCTGCTGGCGTTTGACGGGGAAGGGCGGATCAGCGCGGTCAACCAGAGCGCGCTGAACCTGCTCGGGCATATTCGCGGTGGTTTGCTCGGCAAACCGGTGGAAGCATTTTTCGATTGTTCGCTGGACGAGTTGCTCGGTCGGGCCAGCGCCAATGCCAGCGCCAGTTGGCCGCTGCGCACCCGCGACGGACGGCATCTGTTTGCCTTGCTGCGTGGCGAATCGCGCAAGCCGGCGCCGATCCTGCCGGCTCCGGTCGTGGCCAAGCCGCAAGCGCTGGCGGGCATTTGCCTCGGCGACGCGGCGCTGCAAGCGGATTTCCGCAAGGCGCTGCGGGTATTCGAACGCGACGTGCCGCTGCTGATCAATGGCGAAACCGGCTCGGGCAAGGAAGCCTTTGCCAAGGCTGTGCATCACGCCAGCCAGCGCGCCAATAAAGCCTTCGTCGCCCTCAACTGCGCGGCGATCCCGGAAAGCCTGATCGAGAGCGAGCTGTTCGGTTATCGCGGCGGCAGTTTCACCGGCGCGCGCAAGGACGGCATGCGCGGCAAGCTGCAGCAGGCCGATGGCGGCACGTTGTTTCTTGATGAAATTGGTGACATGCCGCTGGCGCTGCAAACCCGGTTGTTGCGGGTGCTGGAAGACCGGCAGGTGGTGCCGATTGGCGGCGAGCCGGAAGCGGTCAACGTGCGGATCATCAGCGCCACGCACCGCAATCTGCTGGAACGGGTCGAAGACGGCACCTTCCGCGAAGATCTGTATTACCGGCTCAATGGCCTCGAAGTTGCGCTACCGGCGTTGCGGGAACGCAGTGATAAATCGCAGTTGCTGGATTTCCTGCTGGCCGAGGAGGCCGGCGGCGAAACAATCGTGATCGACGACCCGGCGCGCCAGGCGTTGCTGGCCTTCACCTGGCCGGGCAACGTTCGGCAGTTGCGCAATGTTCTGCGCACATTGGCGGCATTGTGTGATGAAGGGCGAATCGGGTTGGAGGATCTGCCGGCGATGATTCGGCAGGGGCGGCCAACGCTGGAACTGAAGTCGGTTGAATCCGAGCATCCGCTGGAAGATGCCGAACGTCTGGCGTTGCTCGATGTGCTGGAGCAAACGCGCTGGCACATGACCCAGACCGCGCAGCAGCTCGGGGTCAGCCGTAATACCCTCTATAGAAAGCTTCGTAAGCACGCGATCTCCCGTTAAACCGCGTCGCGCCATTCGCGAGCAAGCCCGCTCCCACAGGATCAGCGCCAACCTTGTGGGAGCGGGCTTGCTCGCGAAGGCGTCGGCGCAGGCGAAACACCAGGTGCGATTTTCCCCACCCTACGCTAACCTGCGGCCATGTTTTACGAGGTCGACTATGCACATTCATATTCTGGGTATCTGCGGGACTTTCATGGGCTCGATGGCGGTTCTGGCCAAAGAGCTGGGCCATCACGTGACCGGCTCCGACGCCAACGTCTATCCGCCGATGAGCACGCAGCTTGAGGCCCAGGGCATTCAGTTGACCCAGGGCTACGACCCGGCCCAGCTCGATCCGGCACCGGATCTGGTGGTGATCGGCAACGCCATGTCCCGCGGCAACCCGGCGGTGGAATATGTGCTGAACAAAGGCCTGCCGTACGTCTCCGGCCCGCAATGGCTGGCCGATCACGTGCTGCAAGGGCGCTGGGTGCTGGCGGTTGCCGGCACGCACGGCAAGACCACCACCAGCAGCATGCTCGCCTGGGTGCTGGAACATGCCGGGATGAGCCCGGGGTTCCTGATCGGCGGCGTGCCGCAGAATTTCTCGGTGTCCGCACGTCTGGGCGGTACGCCGTTTTTCGTGATCGAGGCCGACGAGTACGACAGCGCGTTTTTCGACAAGCGTTCGAAGTTCGTCCACTACCGTCCGCGTACCGCGATCCTCAACAACCTTGAGTTCGATCACGCCGACATCTTCCCCGATTTGCCGGCGATCGAGCGGCAGTTCCACCACTTGGTGCGGACTATTCCGAGCGAAGGTCTGGTGATCCACCCGACCACCGAACCTGCCCTGCAGCGCGTGATCGAAATGGGCTGCTGGACCCCGGTGCAGACCACCGGCGTCGGCGGTCAGTGGCAGGTCAGGTTGCTCAAAGACGATGGCTCGGCGTTCGAAGTAATGTTCGAAGGCGTGTCCCAGGGCACTGTCGAATGGGAGCTGACCGGTCAGCACAACGTCGCCAACGCCTTGGCTGCGCTGGCAGCGGCGCGGCATGTCGGTGTGGTGCCAGCGATGGGCATCGCCGGCTTGAGCGCATTCAAGAACGTCAAACGCCGGATGGAGAAAGTTGCGGAAGTACGCGGCATCACCATCTACGACGACTTCGCCCACCACCCGACTGCGATCGCCACCACCCTCGATGGCTTGCGCAAGCGCATCGGCGACGCACCGCTGATCGCGATCATCGAGCCGCGCTCCAACTCGATGAAGCTCGGCGCGCACCGTGACGGTCTGCCGGACAGCGTGGTCGATGCCGATCAAGTGATCTGGTACGCCCCGGCCAACCTCGGTTGGGATCTGGGCGCCACCGCCGCGCTGTGCAGCGTGCCATCGATTGTCAGCGACTCGCTGGAAGGCATCATCGAACGCGTGAAGAGCCAGGCCCAGCCCGGCACTCACGTGGTGATCATGAGCAACGGTGGCTTCGGCGGTCTGCACGGCAAACTCGCCGAGGCACTGCAATGAACACTTTTGCCCAGAGCGGCGGCCCGGAACGCATCACGCTGGCGATGACCGGCGCGTCTGGCGCGCAGTATGGATTGCGCCTGCTCGACTGCCTGGTACGGGAAGATCGCGAAGTGCACTTCCTGATCTCCAAGGCCGCGCAACTGGTGATGGCCACCGAAACCGATGTCACGCTGCCGCCCAAGCCGCAGATGATGCAGGCGTTTCTCACCGAATATACCGGGGCGGCTGCCGGGCAGATCCGTGTGTACGGCAAGGAAGACTGGATGTCGCCGGTAGCCTCGGGCTCCGGCGCGCCGGCGGCGATGGTCGTGGTGCCGTGTTCCACGGGTACCTTGTCGGCGATTGCCACGGGCGCGTGCAACAACCTGATCGAGCGCGCGGCGGACGTCACCTTGAAGGAGCGGCGCCAGTTGATTCTGGTGCCGCGCGAGGCACCGTATTCGAGCATTCATCTGGAGCACATGCTCAAGTTGTCGAACATGGGCGTGACCATCCTGCCGGCTTCGCCGGGCTTCTATCACCAGCCGCAGACCATCGACGACCTGATCGATTTCGTCGTCGCGCGGATTCTCAATCTGTTGGGCATTCCACAGGACATGCTGCCGCGTTGGGGCGAGCATCATCTGAGCAGCGATGAATAAGCTGTTGATGATTGCGCTGGCGCTGCAACTGGCCGGCTGCGCCACCGCGCGCACGCTGGATGCCGCCAAGCCGGGGGCGCCGGTGGTGTATTCCGGGACGCGCCTGGATTTGTACGCGATGAATGGCGGGTGCTGTGCGATGGACCGCTTCGGAGCTGAGGCGCCGAGTTATCCGGGAGTGGACCTGCCGGCGAGTGCGTTGCTCGATACGCTGTTGTTGCCGTTGTCTTTGCTGACCGTGATTGGCGTGGGGTTTCAGGCGACTGGCGGATTGTAGGGGAGTGTGGCGAGGGGATTTATCCCCGATGGGGGGCGCAACGCCCCCAAAATCTGAAAAACGACGACTGCTGCGCAGCCGATCGGGGCGGTGCGACGTTTCGCTAAATCCCCTCGCCACAAAGTACGGTGTTTACTTGCCGAGCTTGCGCAGCTCATCCGACTCGACGATCCGCACCCCATCCTGTTCTTCCAGCGCCAGGCGCCACATCGCCCGGGCCAGTTGGCAGGCTTCGATGCCGCGGTACTTGCCGGGAATCAGTTTGGAAAACGGCGCCGCCAGCTGTTCGCCCAGGCGCGGTTCGGTACGATCACCCAGCAACAGCGATGGCCGGCAGATGGTCAGTTGCGGCCAGTCCTGCGCGCGCAACGCCTGCTCCATCTCGCCTTTGACCCGGTTGTAGAAAATCGACGATTTCGGATCGGCGCCCAGCGCGCTGATCACGATCAGGTGCCGCGCGCCCATCTCCCGCGCACGTTTGGCGAAGGCCACCACCATGTCCAGATCCACCGCGCGGAACGCGGCTTCGGAACCCGCCTGTTTGATCGTGGTGCCGAGGCAGCAATAGGCGATATCGACGCGACCACTGAGTTGCGGCAGAAACGCTTGTGGGTCGCCCACCGGGTTTTCCAGGTGCGGATGCTCCGCCAATGGACGACGGGACGGGGCGAGCACGCGGGTGATCGTCGGCTCGTTGAGCAAACGGTCGAGCAGATGTTCACCGGTCAGTCCGGTGGCTCCGGCAAGCAATACGTGCTGAGGCGTCAAGTACATAGTGTTTCTCCCTTGATACTGTTCAGCTTAGTTGCTGTTTGTTGCTCCGTCGTTCAATGCAGCACTCTGCAACGCTTTTCTGGCCTGCTGTTTACGCAGCAGTTGCCAGTGTGCCAGCACGGTTTTCGGTGCCCAGATCTGTGGCTCCGAGGCTTCGAAGTTATCCGCCAGTTCGCGCTCGGCGACGGTGGCCTTGGCCAGTTTGAAAGCCTGCTCCAGATCGTCGGTCTGGTTCAGGGCCTGAGCGAACAGGGCGTCGCCGAAGTAGGTGAAGTTGGCTTCTTCCGAGCAACCGAACGACACGCGATCGGCACGCGAGGCGGTCATGATCAGTGTGCGCTCATCTTTCAGCGCGGGGATGAAACCGCCGGAATAGCACGATGAGATCACGATCACCTTGTCGCGATTTTTCAGTGGCGCGAGCACGGCGGCGAGTTCGTCGGCGGGCAGATCGGCCAGCTCCATGCGCGGCTGATCGAGCACCAGCTCGTGTTCGGCGGTGCCGTGGCTGGTCAGGTAGATGAACACCAGGTCTTCCGGGCCGCTGCGTTCAGCCAAAGTCTGCGCGGCGCGGCGCAGGTTCTCGCGAGTGGCCATCGGCCGGTCGACGAGGTGGTCGCGGTGGTTGACCAGACGAATCTGGCCGTAGGCACCGAAACGTGTGGTGAGCATGTTGGCGACGTAGTCGGACTCGCGCAGGAACACGCTTTGCTTGCCGTCGCCACCGAGGGTCAGGGTGTACAGCTCGACTGCCGGCGTCGAGGCGGGCACGGCGGCCAGCGCGTTATCGAGTAGGCGGCCCTGGGCCAGAAGGCCGAGTTCGAGGGTGTCGGGCAACAGCTTGCCGTCGGCGTCACGTACGCGCTGGCCGTTGATCCAGGTACCGCTGAGCACGGTGCCGTCAGTCAGCACCAGAGTGCCGCGTCCGGCGTAGCTGTCGCCGTCGAACCCGCCGATGTAGAAGCTGCCGTCAGACAGGTTCAAGCGGCCCTGACCGCTGAAGCGCCAGTCGTTGAAGAAGCCGATGTAATGGCTGCCATCGGCGCCGATCAATTCGCCCTTGCCGGTCAGCGCGCCTTCCTTGAACTGGCCGAGCCACACGTCGCCGTCGGCGTTCTCGTAGCGGCCCTTGCCGTGCAGCTGGCTGTTCTTGAAGCCGCCGACATAGATGTCACCATCGGCACTGTTGAATGTGCCATTGCCTTCGAGCTGGCCGTTGACGAAATGGCCGCTGAAGGTATTGCCGCTAGAGTCGCCGCGCTGGCCTTCGCCGTTGGGTTTGCCGTGCGCGAACTGGCCTTGATAGGAGCTGCCGTCGTCCATTTCCAGACGGCCCAGCCCGGAATACTGGTCAGCCTTGAACTCGCCACGGTAGGTCATGGCGTTTTCCTTGAGGGTGCCTTCGCCATCGCGGCGGCCCTGCTTGAAACCGCCGGTGTAACTGCTGGCGTTGGTGGTCAGGCTGCCCTGGCCATCGAACAGCCCCTGCTGAAACTGACCGCGATAGACTTCGCCGTTGCTGCCGTGCCACTCGCCCTGGCCATGCCATTGGCCCTTGTCGAACTGCCCGGCGTACCAACTGCCGTTGGGGTAGTCGACCCGGCCCTGGCCTTGCAGCAAGCCGTTGACCAGTTCGCCGCGATAGCGTCCGCCGTCCGGCAGCCGTGCATCCGGGGGCAACAGCGATTCGCCGTCGCCGCACGCGGTGAGCATCAGGGTCAGGGCAAGGGGTGCAAGAGAAGCGAGTGGGCGCATAGCGGGATCCGGGCAATTAGGCGACCGAGTATGCCGCAGCTATGTGACCTTATACAGCCGGGAAAACAGCGCTGATGCGAAACAGCGTGCGCTGTTTCGCATCCCGTGACTCAAACGAAGCAGAGCGACAGCGGTTCGGCGATATAGGCCGGTTTGTCCGAGCCTTCTATCTCAAGCGTCGCGGTGGCCTTGAGCAGCCATTGACCGGGTTTTTTCTCGGTCACTTCGGCCAGATCGACTTTCAGGCGCACTTTTGAATTGACCTTCACCGGCTGGATGAAACGCACGCTGTCCAGACCGTAATTGACCACCATCTTCAGGCCTTGCGGCAGCACGAGGATGTCTTCCATCAGTTTCGGGATCAGCGACAACGACAGGAAACCGTGGGCAATGGTGCTGCCAAAAGGCGTTTGCGCGGCTTTGACCGGATCGACATGGATGAACTGATAATCCCCGGTGGCTTCGGCGAACAGGTTGATGCGCTCCTGATCGATGGTGAGCCATTCGGAACGTCCGAGTTCCTTGCCGACATAATCTTTGAGCTCTGCAACGGGAACATAGGGCATTGAGACTCTCCTTGGGTTCATCGGTTTTATAGTTTTTCAGGTGGGGGATTTGACCGCCCTGCGAACCACTGTAGATCAACATGGCGATTTGCTCCGGTCAACCGACCATGCTTTTGGCGAATGCCGATCCATAGCGCTGCCGTGCTTATAATGCCGAGGACTTGCGGGGGGAGATGTCTGATGTTGTTACGTGGCCTGACCATGCTGGTGCTGTTCCAATTGCTCGGCACGGCACTCAACCATTTGCTGTTGCCGGTGCTGCCGGGGCCGATCATCGGTCTGCTGCTGTTGCTGGTGTTCCTGATCATTCGCGGTGAAGTCGGCGAGCCGCTGAACCTCGCGGCCGGCAGTCTGTTGCGTTATCTGCCGCTGCTGCTGGTGCCGCCGGCGGTGGGCGTGATGGTTTATGCGAGCGACATTGCCGCTGACTTCTGGGCCATTGTCGGCGCGCTGGTGTTGTCGTTGATCCTGTCGATGGCCTTCGCCGGGGTGCTGATGCAACGCCTGGTCAAGCGCCATGCGCCGCACTCGGAGGAGTCGTGATGCTCTTCGATTGGCAAGGCGCCTGGGCTTCGGTGATCCATCATCCGCTGTTCGGCATCGGCATCACCCTCGGTGCCTATCAACTGGTACTGGCGGCGTTCGAGAAAACCCGCTGGATCTTTCTGCAACCGGTGCTGGTCTCGATGCTGGTGGTGATCGGCGTGCTGGTCGGCTGCGGCCTGACCTACGCCGAGTACCGCAAGAGCACCGAAATCCTCAGCATTCTGCTGGGCCCGGCGACGGTGGCGCTGGCGGTGCCGCTGTATCTCAACCTCAAACGCATCCGCCAATTGTTCTGGCCGATTTTTACTACGCTGGTGATAGGCGGTGTAGTCGCCACGGGCATGGGCGTGTTGCTCGGCTGGTGGTTCGGTGCCGAGCACATGATTCTGATGACCATGGCGCCGAAGTCGGTGACCTCGCCGATTGCCATGCTGGTGGCCGAGCAGATCGGTGGCGTGGCGGCGCTGGCGGCGGTGTTCGTGCTGATCACTGGGGTGATCGGCGCGATCTTCGGTCCGGCGTTGCTGACCCGGCTCGGCGTGCACAGCCCTGAGGCGCGCGGCATGGCGCTGGGCATGACCGCACACGCGGTCGGCACCTCGGTGGCGTTGCAGGAAAGCGATGAGTGCGGCGCCTTCGCGGCGCTGGCGATGAGTCTGATGGGCGTGGCCACGGCGGTGTTCCTGCCGTTGGCGGTGTCGATGGTGGTGTAAGGAAATGTCTATGAGTCTGCCGCTTTTTCCGCTCAACACAGTGCTGTTCCCCGGCTGCAACCTCGACTTGCAGATATTCGAGGCGCGCTACCTGGACATGATCGGCCGCTGCATGAAACAGGGCGGCGGTTTCGGCGTGGTGTGCATCCTCGATGGCCACGAAGTCGGCGTTGCGCCAGAGGGCTTTGCCCTGGTCGGCTGCGAAGCGCGGATCACCGATTTCCAGCAACAGGACAACGGTCTGCTCGGGATCCGGGTGCAGGGCGGGCGGCGTTTTCAGGTGTTGCGCACCGAAGTGCAGCGCGATCAGTTGATCCTCGCCGACGTCGAGTGGCTGGACGATGAGCCGGAGCAACCGTTGCAGGACGAAGACGCCGATCTGGTGGCGCTGCTCAAGGCCTTGGCCGAGCACCCGATGGTCGAGGCGTTGAACATGGGCACCGAAGCGCTGGGGCAGCAGTCGCTGGCCAATCAGCTGGCGTATCTGCTGCCGTTCGCCGAAGAAGACAAGATCGACCTGCTGCAACTCGACGATCCGCAGCAGCGACTGGATGCGATCCAGGCGCTGCTCGATGAGCTGCAGGGCGAGCTGTTCGCCTGAGTATCAGTAGGCGTAACGCAACATCGTGTCCGGCAGATGCCGCAGAACGAACAGGCTGAACAGCACCAGCAGTGCCGGCAGAATCAGCCACCAGACCTTGAACGGCATGGCGTTGAGCGGCGCCTTGCGCTGACTCAGCCACAAGCCCGCCGCACATACGCATGCCGCCAGCATTGCGCCGGCCAGAATATCCGTCGGCCAGTGCGCCCCCAGATAAACCCGTGACAAAGCAATCGACAGCGCCGGAATACAGCCGAGCAGCAGCCAGGTCAGGCGCATGCGCGGCGGTTGGCCGCGACCGGCGAGAACCGCCAGCACCAGAAACAGCGCGAACGAACCGGAGGCATGACCGCTGGGCATGCTGTAGCTGGTCAGCGGATCGGTCAGCACCTCCGGGCGGACCCGGGCGAAAAACTGTTTGGTGACGGTATTGAGCAGCGCGGTGCACAGCAGCACGCCACCGGCAAAGATTGCCTGGCGCCATTGCCGGCACAGCAGCAACAGACCGGTGAGCAGGGCGCTGAACATCAACATATTGCGGAATTCACCGATCAGGGTGAACGTCACCGCGATTTCATCGAGCATCGGCTGCCGATGTTCCTGCACCAGGGTCATCACGCCCTGGTCGAGGGCGTGCAGATACGGATAGCCAATAAACAGGCCGATCAGAATCAACAGGCTCATGCTGCTGATCCAGATCGTCGCCCGGCGATGCTGGCGCAAGCTGCTGTTGACGCTCATGCCGACCATCACCGCAATACTGGCGGCAACGATGCCGGCCTGCAGCCAGAAACCTTCCGGCAGCGGCAGACGGATCGCCGCGCCGGTGGCCCAACCCGGCAGCAGGTAGGCGACGCTCCAGCCGGCGGCGGCCAGCAGGCTGACGGCGGCGAAACGCGGGAAGGGCATGTCGCACATCCCGGCAACCATCGGCAACATCGGCCGCAACGGGCCGATGAAGCGCCCGACCAGCAGGCTGGCGATGCCGTAACGCTGGAAGTAGGTTTCGGCCCCGGCCATCCATTCCGGATGGTGGCGCAGTCCCGGCAGGCGGCGGATGTTCTGATGGAAATGGCGGCCGAGGAAGTACGAGATCACATCGCCGAGTATCCCGCCGAGAAAGCCCAGCAGCAGGGTTTCACTCAACGACAGTGCGCCGCTGCCGGCGAGTACGGCCACGGCAAACAGCAGCACCGTGCCGGGCACGATCAGCCCGGCAATTGCCAGGCACTCCACGCAAGCGACGATAAATACCGCAGCGGCCAGCCACTGCGGATTGGCGGCGAGCCACCCGGTCACGCTATCGAGCCATGGGCCCATACACACAACTCCATCAAATCTTCAATAAGTCCCGAAGGCTGTACAAAATTTCAGCAATCACTCAGTACCCTGTGGGAGCGGGCTTGCTCGCGAATGCGGTGTGTCATCAACGAGCTCGTATCTGACACGCCCTCTTCGCGAGCAAGCCCGCTCCCACAAGGGCGCATTGGGTTCAAAACCTGTGTCACTTCAGGACAGCAAAAAATAATCGCGACCTTCGACCTGGCCCCGGCGCAGCGGGTTCCGCGTGCACCACTGGGCATACGCGGCGTCGACGAAACGGTACATCAGGTGTTCGTCGCGGCCATGGGGGATGCCCAGGCGGGTGGTCTGGATAATCTGGGTCGGCGCCGGCCCGGTGTCTTCCACCAGCATCAGCTCGTGATCGAAACGCTTGGCGTCCCACATCGGCACCTTTAGCCCGAGCGCCTTGCACAGCAGCGTCTGCCCGGCGCAAAGCTTTTGCGAAGGACGCGGCCGGCCTTGGGCATCGGGATTGTTCAGCAGCATCTGCGCCAGACTCGCCGGCCCGCTGACCTCATCGACCCACGGGTAAGCGGACTTGATCAGCACCGCATTGCCGGGCCCCTGAGCGCTGAAGTTCAGCGAATCGCCACCGCGGGCGTAATACATATAGATGTGCCCGCCATCCAGAAACAAAGCCTTACGTTTTTCCGTATAGCCGAGAGACGCATGACTGCCTTTTTCCGCGCAGTAATAGGCTTCGGTTTCGATGATCCGGGCGCTGAGCCACAGATCGCCGACCCGGTGGCGGATGACTTTGCCGAGCAGATCGCGGGCCAGCACTTGCGCGTCACGGTCGAAAAAAGCGTCCGGGAGGCCCAGTCGCAGGCGCTCGGCGATGGCGCGATCGGTCAGGTTGGACATGGCAAACGGTGTTTATCCAGGCGAAGGAGGTCGTGATGATAACAATCCGCGGCTTAATTACGGCTGAACGTCGGCAAATTGCAGTCCATTTCGACCATCCGCCTGTCACCGCTGTTAGTCCCGGGACGCGACAGCTATAATCTGCCGCTTTCCTCTTTGCCAAGACCCCAGCAGACCATGACTGAGTCCGTTCTTGACTACATGACCCGATTGGGTCGCGCCGCCCGCGAAGCTTCCCGGGTCATCGGCCGTGCCAGCACCGCGCAGAAAAACCGCGCCTTGCAGGCTGCTGCCAATGCGCTGGACGCTGCTCGCGCCGAGCTGGCCGCAGCCAATGAACAGGATCTGGCGGCTGGTCGCGCCAATGGTCTGGAGCCGGCCTTGCTGGAGCGTCTGGAACTGACCCCGGCGCGCATCGACGGCATGATCGTCGGCCTGCGTCAGGTGGCGGCACTGCCGGACCCGGTCGGTGCGATCCGCGACATGAGCTTTCGTCCGTCCGGGATTCAGGTCGGCAAGATGCGCGTGCCGCTGGGCGTGATCGGGATCATCTACGAATCCCGGCCAAACGTGACCATCGATGCCGCCAGCCTGTGCCTGAAGTCCGGTAACGCGACCATCCTGCGCGGTGGCTCCGAGGCGATTCATTCCAACCGGGCGATTGCCGCGTGCATCCAGCGCGGTCTGGCCGAGGCCGAATTGCCGGCAGCCGTGGTGCAAGTGGTCGAAACCACCGACCGTGCCGCCGTCGGCGCGATGATCAGCATGCCCGAGTATGTCGACGTGATCGTGCCGCGCGGTGGCCGTGGCCTGATTGAACGTATCAGCCGCGATGCCCGGGTGCCGGTGATCAAGCACCTGGACGGCATCTGCCACGTATTTGTCAGCGAGCACGCCGATCTGGCCAAAGCCCAGCGCATCGCCTTCAATGCCAAGACTTACCGTTATGGCATCTGCGGCGCGATGGAGACCTTGCTGGTTGATCAAAGTGTTGCGAAGGATTTCCTGCCGTCGATGGCTGCCCAGTTCCGCGAGAAAGGCGTCGAGCTGCGTGGCTGCGAACGCACCCGGGCGATCATCGACGCGGTGGCGGCCAGCGAAGACGACTGGAGCACCGAGTATCTGGCGCCGATCCTGTCGATCCGCGTGGTCGACGGACTGGATCAGGCCATCGAACACATCAACCATTACGGCTCGCATCACACCGACTCGATCGTCAGCGAAAACCTCGCCGACACCCGGCGTTTCGTCGCGGAAGTCGACTCGGCGTCGGTGATGATCAACACCCCGACCTGCTTCGCCGATGGATTCGAATACGGATTGGGTGCCGAGATCGGCATTTCTACTGATAAGCTGCACGCCCGCGGCCCGGTGGGCCTCGAAGGACTGACCTGCGAGAAGTACATCGTGGTCGGTGATGGCCAGTTGCGCGGCCAGGCGACGGTCTGACTTGACCGACCTCGACTTGACAGCGCCGCTGCCTGACGGCGAATTCCGACCCCGGCGCATCGGCGTACTGGGCGGCACGTTCGACCCGGTGCACATCGGCCATTTGCGTGGTGCGCTGGAAGTCGCCGAAGCGCTGCTGCTCGACGAGCTGCGCATGATGCCCAGCGCCCGGCCGCCGCACCGCGATACGCCGCAGGTGTCGGCGCAGGATCGGTTGGCAATGGTTGAGTGCGCGGTGGCCGGAGTGCCGCCGCTGGTGGTGGACGCCCGCGAATTGCAGCGGGACAAGCCGTCTTACACCATTGATACCCTGGAGTTGATGCGTGCCGAAATGGCCGCCGAGACCCAGGTTTTTCTGCTTTTGGGCTGGGACGCATTTTGCGGCCTGCCCACTTGGCATCGCTGGGAAGAGTTGCTCCAGCATTGCCACATCCTGGTGCTACAGCGCCCGGACGCCGACAGCGAACCGCCGGATGCCTTGCGCAACCTGCTGGCAGCGCGTTCGGTGAGCGACCCGCTGGCCCTGAAAGGGCCGAGCGGACAGATTGCATTCGTCTGGCAGACACCGCTCGCGGTTTCCGCCACCCAGATCCGTCAACTGCTGGCCAGCGGTAAGTCGGTACGTTTCCTGGTGCCCGACGCGGTCCTGGCCTACATCGATGCGCACGGTCTTTACCGTGCGTCGAACTGAACAAGGCGTGCTTCACTGATACGAATCCACGTATCGCCAAGCCGCCGAATATACGAGCAAAACGAGTTTTATATGACTGACAAAGACGTAAGCAAAGTTAAGCGCAAAGGCACGTTCAAGAGCGCACCGCTGCCGGAAGTCGCCAACACCAACGAGCCGCTCAAGGGCGACGAGCTGGTCAAGGTTGCCGTGGCAGCTCTGGAAGACGTCAAGGCACAAGACATCCAGATCATCGATGTGCGCGACAAGCAGAGCATCACCGACTACATGATCATCGCCACCGGTACGTCCAATCGCCAGATCAACGCGATGCTGGACAAGGTCCGTGAAGAAGTCAAAAAGCAGGGCGCCAAGCCGCTGGGCGAAGAAGGCAAGGGCGACAGCGACTGGGTTCTGCTCGACCTGGACCTGGTGATCGTGCACATGATGACTGCCTCGGCGCGTCAGTTCTACGACCTGGAACGCCTGTGGGCCGGTGCCGAGCAAAGCCGTGCGGCAGACGCCAAGCACCACAGCCCGGAAAACACCCACGAGCATTTCACCAAGCTCAACAAAGACCAGCTGTAAGGGATTGCTGTGCGACTGCGACTGATCGCCGTCGGTTCACGCATGCCCAAGTGGGTGGAAGAAGGCTGGCATGAATATGCCAAGCGTCTTCCGTCCGAGCTGGCGCTGGAACTGGTGGAAATTCCGCTCAATACCCGTGGCAAGAACGCCGACGTGGCCCGTTTCATCCGCCAGGAAGGCGAAGCCATGCTGGCCAAGGTCGGGCCGAACGAGCGGATCGTCACGCTGGAAGTCCACGGCAAGCCCTGGAGCACCGAGCAACTGGCGGTTGAACTCGACCGTTGGCGGCTGGATTCGCGCACGGTCAATTTCATGGTCGGTGGCCCCGAAGGGCTGGCGCCGGAAGTCTGCGCCCGCGCCGATCAGCGCTGGTCGTTGTCGCCGCTGACCTTGCCGCACCCGCTGGTGCGGATCCTGATCGGCGAACAGCTGTACCGTGCCTGGACCGTGCTGTCCGGTCACCCTTACCACAAGTAGTCCTGCCCTCATGTCTCAGCCGATCCGCATCAAGGACCACGAAAAGGACGCCCGCCTGGTGCGTAGCCGCGTCGTGTTCGGGGCCATTGCGGTCATGCTGTTGATCTGCGTGCTGATTGCGCGGCTGTACTACTTGCAGGTGATCCAGTACGAGTACCACTCGACGCTCTCGGAAAACAACCGCGTCCATGTGCAGCCGATTCCGCCGACCCGCGGCTTGATCTTCGACCGCAACGGCGTGGTGGTGGCGGACAACCGCCCGAGCTTCAGCCTGAGCATGACCCGCGAGCGTTCCGGCGACTGGCAGCAAGTGCTCGACGTGATCGTCGAAGTGCTGCAACTGACGCCCGAGGACCGGGTGATCTTCGAGAAACGCATGCGTCAGGGGCGTCGGCCATTCGAGCCGGTGCCGATCCTGTTTGAGTTGACCGAAGAGCAGATCGCCCGGATCGCGGTTAACCAGTTCCGCCTGCCTGGGGTGGAAGTGGTCGCGCAGCTGGTGCGCCACTACCCGCAGGGCGCGCATTTTGCGCACTCGGTGGGTTACATGGGGCGCATCAACGAGAAAGAGCTGAAGACCCTCGACCCGGTCAACTACAGCGGCACCCACCACATCGGCAAGACCGGCATCGAGCGTTTCTACGAGCCGGAGCTGCACGGCCAGGTGGGGTACGAGGAAGTCGAAACCAACGCTCGGGGCCGCGTATTGCGCGTGCTCAAGCGTACCGATCCGATTCCCGGCAAGGACATCGTCCTGAGCCTGGACATCAAACTGCAGGAAGCGGCCGAAGCCGCGCTGGGCGGGCGTCGCGGCGCGGTGGTGGCGCTCGATCCGAAGACTGGCGAAGTGCTGGCGATGGTCAGCCAGCCGAGTTTCGACCCGAACCTGTTCGTCACCGGCATCAGCTTCAAGGCCTATGCCGAACTGCGCGATTCCATCGACCGGCCGCTGTTCAACCGCGTGCTGCGCGGCCTGTACCCGCCGGGTTCGACGATCAAGCCGGCGGTGGCGATTGCCGGTCTCGATTCTGGCGTAGTGACAGCGTCGAGCCGGGTGTTCGACCCCGGTTACTACATGCTGCCCAACTACGATCACAAGTACCGCAACTGGAACCGCACCGGTGACGGCTTCGTCGATCTCGACACGGCGATCATGCGTTCCAACGACACCTACTTCTATGACCTGGCGCACAAGCTGGGCATCGATCGGTTGTCGGCCTACATGAACAAGTTCGGCATCGGCCAGAAGGTCTCGCTGGACATGTTCGAAGAATCCCCCGGCCTGATGCCGTCCCGCGAGTGGAAGCGTGCGACGCGCAAGCAGGCGTGGTTCCCGGGTGAAACTCTGATTCTGGGGATTGGCCAGGGTTATATGCAGTCCACACCGTTGCAACTGGCGCAGGCCACGGCGCTGGTCGCCAACAAAGGCATCTGGAACCGGCCGCACCTGGCCAAGACCATTGAGGGCGCCAAACCGGTAGACGAGAACCCGATGCCGGACATCGTCCTGCGCGATCCGTCGGACTGGACCAAGGTCAACCACGGCATGCAGCAGGTGATGCACGGCGCCCGGGGTACTGCGCGCAAGGCAGCAATCGGTGCGCAATACCGCATCGCCGGCAAGTCCGGTACCGCTCAGGTCGTCGCGATCAAACAAGGTGAAAAATACGACCGTTCCAAGGTTCAGGAGCGCCACCGCGACCACGCCTTGTTCGTTGGTTTCGCCCCGGCCGACAACCCGAAAATAGTGGTTTCGGTGATGGTCGAGAACGGTGAGTCCGGCTCCGGTGTCGCCGCGCCAGTGGTGCGTCAGGTCATGGATGCCTGGCTTCTGGATCAGGATGGTCGATTGAAGGCCGAATACGCCGGTCCTATCAGTGCGGAGGCTACGGCCCGTGATGAATAATTTTGATCGCATGCTCTCCAGTGAGGATGTGATGCGTCGCCGGGCGACGCTGCTGCAACGCCTGCATATCGATGGCCCGCTGTTGATCCTGCTGCTGATCCTCGCTGCGGGCAGTCTGTTCGTGCTGTATTCGGCCAGTGGCAAAAGCTGGGATCTGCTGGGCAAACAAGCCACTTCGTTCGGCATCGGCCTGGTGTCGATGATTGTCATCGCCCAGTTCGAACCACGGTTCATGGCGCGTTGGGTACCGCTCGGTTACGTGATCGGCGTGGTGCTGCTGTTGGTGGTGGACATCATGGGCCACAACGCCATGGGCGCGACGCGCTGGATCAACATCCCCGGGGTGATCCGCTTCCAGCCCTCGGAGTTCATGAAGATTCTGATGCCGGCGACGATTGCCTGGTATCTGTCCAAACGCACGCTACCGCCGCAACTCAAGCATGTCGGCATCAGCCTGATGCTGATCGGCGTGCCGTTCATTCTGATCGTGCGCCAGCCTGACCTTGGTACGTCACTGCTGATTCTGGCCGGCGGCGCGTTCGTGCTGTTCATGGGCGGGCTGCGCTGGCGCTGGATCCTCAGCGTGCTGGCCGCCGCCGTACCGGTGGCGATCGCCATGTGGTTCTTCATCATGCACGACTACCAGAAGCAGCGGATCCTGACCTTCCTCGACCCGGAAAGCGATCCGCTCGGCACCGGCTGGAACATCATCCAGTCGAAAGCCGCGATCGGTTCCGGCGGTGTGTTCGGCAAGGGTTGGCTGCTGGGCACCCAGTCGCACCTGGACTTTTTGCCGGAAAGCCACACCGACTTCATCATCGCCGTACTGGGCGAGGAGTTCGGCCTGGTGGGCATCTGCGCGCTGCTGCTGATCTATCTGTTGCTGATCGGTCGCGGCCTGGTGATTACCGCCCAGGCGCAGACGCTGTTTGGCAAATTGCTCGCCGGCGCGCTGACCATGACGTTTTTTGTTTATGTTTTCGTCAACATCGGTATGGTCAGTGGCCTGTTGCCGGTGGTGGGGGTGCCGTTGCCCTTCATTAGCTACGGAGGAACTTCGCTGGTGACACTGCTGTCAGCGTTTGGGGTTTTGATGTCGATTCATACGCATCGCAAGTGGATCGCACAGGTTTGAATAAGGTGAAGAGTTCAATGCAAGTCATGCGCAGCTGGGCGACTCGTTACGCGCCGTGGGTCGGCCTGGTCGGCATCCTTGGCAGCGCGCAGGAAGCGCTGGCCGGCGATTACGAAGGCTCACCGCAGGTGGCCGAATTCGTCGGTGAAATGACCCGCGACTACGGTTTTGCCGGCGAGCAACTGATGGCGGTGTTCCGCGAGGCGCAGCGCAAGCAGGCGATTCTCGACGCCATCTCCAAACCCGCCGAGCGGGTCAAGCAGTGGAAAGAATATCGCCCGATGTTCATCACCGACGCGCGCATCGCCCGTGGTGTGGACTTCTGGCGCCAGCACGAGGCCGTGCTGGCCCGTGCCGAGCAGGAGTACGGTGTACCGGCACAAGTCATCGTGTCGATCATTGGCGTCGAGACCTTTTTCGGACGTAATACCGGCAATTACCGGGTGATTGATGCGTTGTCCACGCTCGGTTTCGACTATCCTCCCCGTGCCGAATTTTTCCGCAAGGAATTGCGTGAGTTCCTGCTGCTGGCCCGTGAAGAACAGGTCGATCCATTGACCCTCAAAGGCTCGTACGCCGGGGCGATGGGCCTGCCGCAATTCATGCCGAGCAGCTTTCGCGCCTATGCGGTGGATTTCGACGGTGACGGTCACATCAATATCTGGACCAATCCGGACGATGCGATCGGCAGCGTGGCCAGTTACTTCAAACGGCATGGCTGGGTCGCCGGGGAACCAGTGGTCAGTCGCGCCGATGTGCGCGGCGAGCAGGTCGATGAAGGCCTGACCACCGGCATCGAGCCGACGAAAACGGTCGGAGAGTTGCGGGCGTTGGGCTGGTCAAGTCATGATGCGCTGCGCGATGATATGCCGGTTACTGCATTTCGCCTCGAAGGCGACAACGGCCCTGAATACTGGATGGGCCTGAAGAATTTCTACGCGATCACGCGTTATAACCGCAGCGTGATGTACGCCATGGCCGTACATCAACTGTCTGAAGAGCTGGTAAAAGCACGGGGCGTCAAGTAATGCGGGCATTGCCTATCAATAAACCCCTGAAGCTGGTGGCATTCGCCGCGTTGGCGGTGCTGGTCGCCAGCTGTTCGACCAGCCGCGCGCCAACCCAGAAGACTTCGTCCACCGCCGTACGCGCGCAGCCGGGGCTGGACATCAACCGCGCGCACAAAGACGGCGCGCCGTGGTGGGATGTCGATGTTTCGCGGATCCCGGACGCCACGCCGACCCTGCACACCGGCCCGTACAAGGCCAACCCGTACACCGTGCTGGGCAAGACCTATTTCCCGTTGCAGGAATCCAAGACCTACGTCGCCTCGGGCACGGCGTCTTGGTACGGCACCAAGTTCCACGGGCAGAACACCGCCAACGGCGAGGTGTATGACCTGTACGGCATGAGTGCCGCTCACAAGACTCTGCCACTGCCAAGTTACGTTCGGGTGACCAACCTGGACAACAACAAGAGCGTGATCCTGCGGGTCAACGATCGCGGGCCGTTCTATTCGGACCGGATCATCGACTTGTCCTACGCGGCCGCGAAGAAGCTCGGTTATGCCGAAATCGGCACCGCGCGGGTCAAGGTCGAGGGCATCGATCCGCAGCAATGGTGGGCCGCCAAGGGCCGTCCGGCGCCCCTGATGCTCAACGAGCCGCAAGTCGCGCAGAATAGCGCCCCGGTGATCACGGCGTCGGCCGGTACCATCGAGCAGTGGACCCCGCCGCCGCAGCAACATGCCTCTGATACTGTCCCTGTACAGATCAGCGCAAAAAAAAACGCTTCTGCACCAGCGTCTGGCCAGTATCTGCAGGTGGGCGCGTTCGCCAACCCGGACGCTGCAGAACTCCTGAGGTCGAAGCTCAGCGGGATGGTGAGCGCTCCGGTGTTCATCAGCTCGATCGTGCGCAATCAGCAGACCCTGCACCGGGTACGCCTGGGGCCGATCGGGTCGCCGGGTGAGATCGCGCAGGTGCAGAACAGCGTGCGCCTGGCCAATCTCGGCTCGCCGAGCGTGGTCACCGAGTAAGAAACGTAGCACTTGATTGACGGTTCACTTGCGGTTTTGGGGGGTGAACCAGGTTGTTGGCTCGTCGAAGAACAAAAGCCCGGCAAGGGTGACTGGAGTGAGCAACTGAACACGCGATGGCCCGTTAGAAGGCTGTCTGAATAGTTTTGCCTTCGGGCAAGTTTCCATTAGCGATTTCGAGAGACGGATGAACATCACCACCTTTGCCAAACGCCTGTGTCTGCTAGTCCCGCTGCTCCTCTCGCCAGCCGCTTTCGCGGCCGAGATGATGCCGTCGCCACCTCAACTGGCTGCAAAAGCCTACGTGCTCATGGACGCCAGCAGCGGCAACGTGCTGGTGGAGAACAACGGTGACCAGCGTCTGCCGCCAGCCAGCCTGACCAAACTGATGACCGCGTACATCGCTACGCTGGAAATCCGTCGTGGCCAGATCGGTGAGAACGACCCGGTGACCGTCAGCGAAAACGCCTGGCGTACCGGCGGCTCGCGGATGTTCATCAAAGTCGGCTCGCAAGTGACCGTCAGCGACCTGCTGCACGGCATCATCATCCAGTCCGGCAACGACGCCAGCGTGGCGCTGTCCGAGCACATCGCCGGCAGCGAAGACGCGTTCGCCGACCTGATGAACAAGACGGTCGCCGATCTGGGCATGACCAACTCGCACTTCATGAACCCGACCGGTCTGCCGAACCCTGAGCACTATTCGTCGGCTCACGACATGGCGATCCTGGCCCGTGCGATCATCCACGAAGACCCGGCTCACTACGCGATCTACTCGCAGAAAGAGTTCTTCTGGAACGGCATCAAGCAGCCTAACCGCAACCTGCTGCTGTGGCGCGACAAGACCGTTGACGGTCTGAAAACCGGTCACACCGACGAAGCCGGCTACTGCATGGTGTCCTCGGCTGTACGTGATGGCCAGCGTCTGATCGCCGTGGTGTTCGGCACCAACAGCGAAGTGGCGCGTGCCGCTGAAACCCAGAAGCTGCTGACCTACGGTTTCCGTTTCTTCGAAACCCAGACCTTCTACCAGAAGGGCACCGAACTGGCTCAGGCCCCGGTGTGGAAAGGCACCACCAGTCAAGTCAAGGCCGGCCTGGCTGAAGACCTGACCATGACCCTGCCAAAAGGCCAGCTGAAAAAGCTCGCTGCCAGCATGACCATGAACCCGCAACTGACCGCACCAATCGCCAAGGGCGACGTGATCGGTAAAGTCGAAGTGAAACTGGACGACAAGGTGGTGCACAGCGCCGACCTGATCGCTCTGGACGCTGTCGAGGAGGGTGGTATCTTCCGCCGCATGTGGGATAGCATCCGTCTATTCTTCTACGGCTTGTTCAACTGATTTGTGTTGACCTGCATGGCCCCGCCCCGATCCGGTGCGGGGCCATGTGCGTTACCACGGCTTGCGCTCTAGAGGCCGTTACGCCATGACCGATTCCGAAGTAAAGGCGCCAAAGATCGAATTTCCGCAGACTGATTATCCGATTAAGGTGATCAGCGATACGGGCGTCGGCAACAAAGACAAAATCATCGACATCGTCAAGAAACACGCGACCATCAATGATGAGCGCATCGACGAGCGTCAAAGCAGCAACGGCAAGTACACCACCATTCAGCTGCACATCGTCGCGACAGACCAGGATCAGCTGTACAACATCAACAGCGAACTGCGGGCTTCCGGTTTCGTGCACATGGTGTTGTGATGCCGGGCACGCTGGGCTTTCGCGAACTTGGCCAGATGGCTTACGAGCCGGTCTGGCATGCCATGCAACGCTTCACCAACGAACGCGGCAGCGATGCCGCCGACGAAATCTGGCTGGTCGAGCACCCACCGGTGTTCACCCAGGGCCAGGCCGGCAAGGCCGAACACCTGTTGCTGCCGGGCGATATCCCGGTGGTACAGGTCGATCGCGGCGGGCAGGTGACTTATCATGGCCCGGGCCAATTGGTGGCTTACCTGTTGCTGGATGTGCGCAAGCTGGGCTTTGGCGTACGTGATCTGGTCACGCGCATGGAACAGTGCCTGATCGAATTGCTGGACAGCTACGGCGTGACCGCTGTAGCCAAGCCAGATGCTCCCGGCGTCTACGTCGACGGAGCGAAAATCGCTTCTCTGGGTTTGCGGATTCGCCACGGTTGCTCCTTTCATGGCCTGGCCCTGAACGTGGATATGAACCTGGAGCCGTTTCGACGGATTAATCCCTGCGGCTATGCCGGGCTGGCGATGACCCAGCTGAGCGATCACGCAGGATCGATTGAATTTGCCGAGGTAAGTGCCCGGCTGCGCGCGCAGCTCGTCAAACACCTCGACTATGCTGAGCAGACGACCCTGACGGGCGGAATCGACTGATATGACTACTGATGCAGTGCAAACCATGATCCCGACGCTCGACGTGACCGAGCGCCCGGCCCCGCGTCCCAAGGTTGAAGCCGGCGTCAAGCTGCGCGGCGCCGAGAAGGTTGCACGCATCCCGGTAAAGATAATTCCGACCACCGAACTGCCGAAGAAACCCGACTGGATTCGCGTGCGCATCCCGGTTTCGCCGGAAGTCGACCGGATCAAGAGTCTGCTGCGCAAGCACAAGCTGCACAGCGTCTGCGAAGAAGCCTCCTGCCCGAACCTGGGCGAGTGCTTCTCCGGCGGCACCGCGACCTTCATGATCATGGGCGACATCTGCACCCGTCGTTGCCCGTTCTGCGACGTTGGCCACGGTCGTCCGAAACCACTGGACGTCAACGAGCCGGAGAGCCTGGCGATCGCCATTGCCGACCTCAAGCTCAAGTACGTGGTGATCACCTCGGTTGACCGCGACGACCTGCGTGACGGCGGTGCCCAGCACTTTGCTGATTGCATCCGCGAGATCCGCAAGCTGTCGCCGAACGTGCAGCTGGAAACCCTGGTCCCGGACTACCGTGGCCGCATGGACATCGCCTTGGAAATCACCGCTGCCGAGCCGCCGGATGTGTTCAACCACAACCTGGAAACCGTGCCGCGCCTGTACAAGGCTGCGCGTCCGGGTTCGGATTACCAGTGGTCGCTGACCCTGCTGCAACGCTTCAAGCAGATGATGCCGCACATCCCGACCAAATCCGGCCTGATGCTGGGTCTGGGCGAGACCGACGAAGAAGTCATCGAAGTCATGAAGCGCATGCGCGAACACGACATTGACATGCTGACCCTCGGCCAGTACCTGCAACCGTCGCGCAGCCACTTGCCGGTGCAGCGTTTCGTGCACCCGGACACCTTCGCCTGGTTCGCCGAGGAAGGTTACAAGATGGGCTTCAAGAACGTTGCTTCCGGCCCGCTGGTACGTTCCTCGTATCACGCCGACGAGCAGGCGAAACTGGTCAAGGCTGAACTGCTCGGTTCCTGATCCGGCGCTGATAGCCTCGAAAAATACCCGCTTCGGCGGGTATTTTTGTTTGGGTCTGCCGCGCACTCTTTTGTTTGTCTCTGGACCTGACTACTGTGTCTGCAAGACTTTACACAGGGAGACCCATGGATGACCGTTCGACCGAACCACAGCCTTTTTCCGCATAAACCCGTACCGGCGCTGCCGTCCGAAGGGCTGATCGGCCTGATCGCGCCCGCCGGCCCCGGCGCACTGGACACGGAAAAGGCTGTGCAGTGGATGCGCGCTCGCGGCTATGCGTTGAAAGTGTTCCCCGGTGTCTACGAGAAGGACGGCTATCTGGCCGGCAGCGATGACGTACGCCTCAACGACCTGCATGCCGCTTTCGCCGATCCCGAAGTCGACGCGATCATCTGCCTGCGCGGCGGCTACGGTACGCCGCGTCTGCTGGACCGGATCGATTACGATCTGCTGAGTCGTCACGCCAAGCCGTTTGTCGGCTACAGCGACATCACCGCGCTGCATCTGGCGATCAGTCGCTACGCCGGGTTCGTGACCTTCCACGGCCCGCTGCTCAACGCCGATTTGCTGGGCGACAAGGAGCCGCCGACTGTCACCTCATTCTTCGCCATGCTGCGCGGTCAGTTGAAGGCGGGGAGTGTGTTGAGCCATCCGGTGGCTTATCCCTTGACCACCGTCGAACCGGGCATTGCGCACGGGCGTTTGCTCGGCGGCAATCTGGCGATGATCGCTGCAACGCTGGGCACACCGTATGAGATTGATGTCGAGGGCGTGATTCTGCTGATCGAGGACGTCAACGAGCCGCTGTATCGCATCGACCGTTTGCTCACGCAGATGCGCCTGGCTGGCAAGCTGGCCAGATTGCGCGGTGTGCTGGTGGGGGATGTCGCCGGGGTCGATGTCGAGGCGTTGAATCGCTTGCTCAAGCAGACGTTCGAGCCGTTACGGATTCCGGTGCTGTCGGGGTGGCGCAGCGGGCATTGTGATCCGAACCTGACGCTGCCGATGGGGGCGCTGGTGCGACTGGATGCGGGGAAGAAGGAATTGATGTTGGAACAGGATGTAGTGATCAAACGCTAGGGTTTGGTTGCCAGTGAGTCAGTCTTCGGGAGCAAGCCCCCTCCCACATTTGATTTGTGTCGTACACGGAACCAATGTGGGAGCGGGCTTGCTCGCGAAGGCGGCATCAGCCATACGACGATCTTTCTATTGGGAGCGCAGGCTCTCAAGCAACTTATGCGTCGGATAACCATCCGCCGGCCAGCCAAACGCCTGCTGGGCACTGCGGATCGCCTTGCGGGTATTGGCGCCAATAATCCCGTCCGCCGTGCCCGCATCGTAATTACGCGCGCTCAGCAGGTTCTGCAATTCGATGCGTTCGGAACGGCTCAGTGGCAGATCGTCTTTCGGCCATGTGCCATTGATCAGGCCTGCGCCATTGAGGCGCTCGGACAACAGACTGACCGCCAGTGCATAGGACGACGAGTTGTTGTACTTGAGGATCGCCCGGAAGTTATCGAGGATCAGGAACGCCGGGCCACGGTAACCGGCCGGCAGCAGCAGGGCGGCAGACAGTTGTTCCGAGCCGGCCGGGGCCTGACCGCCATTGGGCAGGATCACGCCCAGTTGCCGCCATTCAGCGACGGTCTTGCGAATCGCGCCATCGGCCAAGGTGTAGTTGAAGCCACTCGGCAGTTGCACTTCGAAGCCCCATGGCTGACCACGCTGCCAGCCGGAGCTTTGCAGGTAATGCGCTGTGGAGGCCAGGGCATCGGCCGGGCTGCCCCAGATGTCGCGGCGGCCGTCACCGTCGAAATCCACGGCGTGGGTGTTGTAGGTCGTCGGAATGAACTGGGTCTGGCCCATCGCGCCGGCCCACGAGCCAAGCATCTTTTCTGGCGTGATGTCGCCCTGTTGCAGGATCTGCAGCGCCGCGATCAGTTGTGCATGAGCAAATGCGGGGCGACGGCCTTCGTAGGCCAGGGTCGCCAGCGAGTTGATCACCGATTTGGTGCCCTGGAACTGACCGAAGTTGCTTTCCATGCCCCATACCGACACCAGTGCCTGGCGATCCACGCCATAACGCTGTTCGATGCTTTGCAGGATGTCGGCGTACTGACTGATCAGCGCCTGCCCCTTGCGCACCCGCAGCGGCGACAGGGCGCCGTCGAGGTATTCCCATACCGGACGAGAGAACTCCGGCTGGCTGCGGTCGGCTTTGATCACACTGGCATCGAAGCTGACATTGGCAAACGCGCGGTCGAACAGATCGGCGCGGATCCCGGCTGCCAAGGCATCCTTGCGGAAACCCGCCTGCCATTCGGCAAAGGTCTGGGTTGGCTGTAAATCGAGAGGGTCAGCGGACGGCACTACCGGCGGGATGATTGCCGGGGCTGTTGCGACAGGGGCGGCTTGAAGGGGTTGCGCATCGGCAGCGGTAGGTTTTTCCGCGCAGGCGACAAGCAGAATGAAGCTGGAGGCAGCGATCAGTTGGCGAACGGGCCAACGACGGGAAAGACTGAAGGGCATGCACAGTTCCAGGGGATACGAATCAGGTGCAGACCTTAACATGACCAGGGGGTGCTGTGCTTCAGGCAGCCAGAAAGTAAGAAGCCTCCCAGCTATTAGACTGGAAGGCTTCGCGGCGGTAGCTGCCTTTACCCTTGGTTGGTCGTTCCTGGCGACTGCGGAACAGGGGTTGGGCGATGATGGATTTGGCCTTGTTCGGGCCATGTTTCGATGGCTTTTTGCTCATGAGGGTTCTCTCGGTAGGTGGGTGCTGCGGGGCGAATAATCTGCCGAAGCCGCGCGTCTGTCCAGCCTCTATTGCGTAGGAATATTCTGACGCCTTCGCGAGCAAGCCCGCTCCCACAGTCGACCGAGTTCTATCATGTGAATGCGATCGACTGTGGGAGCGGGCTTGCCCGCGAAAGGGCGTTATGCGGTTGAACGTCTTACTCGGCGGGCAGTGAAAGACGCTGGCCCGACATCAACAGCGCCAACCGGCTCAGGCTCATCCAAGGGGAACCGGTGGCCTGACCCTTGATCTGCGCATCGATGCGCTGGGCTTCGAGCAACAACTGCGCCCAGCGTTGCGCCGAGTAGCGTTGCAGGGCTTTGCTCATCAGGGGTTTGCGCTTGTCCCAGACAGGCGGTTTCGCCTGGCTGAAGCACTTGTCCAGCGGCGTGCCCTGGCTGTACTGCAGCGAGATATTGGCCAGCAGGCGCAACTCCCGCGCCAGTGCCCAGAGAATCACCGGTGGCTCGACGCCTTCACCGCGCAGACCTTCAAGCATGCGCAAGGCGTGGGCCGGTTCGCCGTTGAGTACGGCGTCGGTCAGGCCAAACACGTCGAAGCGCGCACTGTCGGCCACCGCGGCCTGCACGGTTTCGACGGTGATCTGCCCACCTTCGGCCATCAACTTGAGCTTTTCGATTTCCTGCGCAGCGGCGAGCAGGTTGCCCTCGACGCGTGCGGCGATCAGTTCGACCGCGTCCTGGCTGGCCGACAAACCGGCTTGCGACAGACGCTGGCGAATCCAGCTCGGCAACTGGTTGGCATCCACCGGCCAGATCTGGATGAACTGGGTCTGCTGGCCTTCGACCAGCGCCTTGCCCCACTTGGTCTTCTGCGCACTGCCATCGAGCTTGGGCAAGCTGATCAGCAGCACCGTGTCTTCAGCGGGGCGCGAGCAGTATTCGATCAGCGCGGCAGCGCCCTTGTCACCGGGCTTGCCCGAAGGCAGGCGCAGTTCCAGTAGGCGTTTTTCGGCGAACAGCGACATGCTGGCGCCGGCCTGCAACAAGGTCCCCCAATCGAAATTGGCGTCGGCGGCGAACACCTGGCGTTCGTCGAAACCTTGCTGGCGGACAGCACTGCGAATGGCGTCGGCGGCTTCCTGGCACAACAGCGGGTCATCGCCGCTGATGATATAGACGGGCGCGAGCGCGCCTTGCAGGTGTTTGCCGAGTTGAGCGGGAGCGAGCTTCATAAGAGAGGGCGTACGGGGCGCCTGAGCGCCCCGTACGTCTTACTGCTGCGGCAGTTCGAGCGGCGACTGACGCGGTGTTTCCGCTTCAGCTTTCTGCGCCGCCTTCAGCGCGTCGGCTTCAGCCCGGGCACGGTCGTTGGCCGCTTGCTGCAATTGCTGCAGTTGGCCCGGCGTCAGCTGTTGCAGGCGCAGCATCATGCGCTGAACCAGTTCGCGACGGGTTTCGCGACGGGCGTCGTTGGCTTCCTGATCGGAGCCGACGAGGTTGTTGCCGTCGTGGATGAACACTTTCTGCACTTCAAGCTTGTCGCTCAGCAGGTTCAGATTGTGTTCGCCTACGATGTCGTAGTTCAGCACGGTGGTCACTTGGTACTCACCCGTACGACCGGCACCGGCGTAGCTGAGGATACGCTGGTTTTCCTGTTCGTCAGCCAGATACAGCTTGTACGGTGCACCGCTGTAGACCTTGACGCCGCTGGACTCGAGCACCTGACGCAGCTGGGTGACGGTCTCGCCATACGCGTTACGGGCGCTCAGATCGAGCTCCTTGATCGACAGTTCGTTGGTGCCGGTGCCACGCAGCTGGAAACCGCAGGCGCTCAGCAGAACGGCGAGGCCCATCACCAGCAGATTGCGTTTGATCATTGTGTTGCTCCCCTTGAAACCATGTGGGCCGACCCTGCGGCCCGAAAGGTTTTACAGTGCGTCAGGCGAACCTGACGCCCAATCCAATTTAGCTGGCGACGATGTTGACCAGTTTCCCCGGTACAACGATCACTTTGCGAATGGTCAGACCGTCGACGAAACGCAGCACGTTTTCGTTTGCGCGCGCAGCCGCTTCAACTTCTTCGCGGGTGGCGCTGGCCGGCATTTCGATCTGGCCACGCAGCTTGCCGTTCACTTGAATGACCAGTTGCAGGCTGTCCTGCACCAGTGCGCTTTCATCGACCGCAGGCCAGCCGGCATCGATCACCGGGTCAGCGTGGCCCAGTTGATTCCACAGCTCATGGCTGATGTGCGGCGTGATCGGAGCCAGCAACAACGTGACAGCTTCCAGACCTTCGTGAATCAGCGCGCGGTCCTGTTCGGTGCCTTGCGCAGCTTTTTCCAGCACGTTCATCAGCGTCATCACCTGAGCGATGGCGGTGTTGAATTTGTGGTTCTGGCCGACGTCGTGGCTGGCTTGTTTGATGGCCAGGTGGATGGCGCGGCGCACGGCTTTCTGCTCGTCGTTCAGACCGGCGATGTCCAGTTTGCCCGGCAGGCCCTGGGTCACATGGGCCTGCGCCAGACGCCAGACGCGCTTGAGGAAGCGGTGCGAGCCTTCAACGCCGGAGTCCGACCATTCGGCGCTCATGTCAGGCGGCGAAGCGAACATCATGAACAGGCGGCAGGTGTCGGCGCCGAACTGATCGATCATCGACTGTGGGTCGACACCGTTGTTCTTCGACTTGGCCATTTTTTCGGTGCCACCGATTTCCACCGGCAAGCCGTCGGATTTCAATTTGGCGCTGATGACCTTGGCCTTGCTGTCACGCTCCAGTTCCACGTCCGCCGGGTTGAACCAGGTGTAGGCACCGTTGGCTTCGCGACGGTAGTAAGTCTCGGCGATCACCATGCCCTGGGTCAGCAGGTTCTTGAACGGCTCGTTGGAGCTGACCAGACCTTCGTCACGCATCAGCTTGTGGAAGAAGCGCGCGTACAGCAGGTGAAGAATGGCGTGTTCGATACCGCCGATGTACTGATCCACCGGTAGCCAGTGGTCGGCCGCGGATTTTTCCACCAGGCCACCTTCGAAGTGCGGCGAGGCGTAACGGGCGTAGTACCACGAGGACTCGACGAAGGTGTCCATGGTGTCGGTTTCACGCTTGGCAGGCTGGCCGCATTTCGGGCAGCTGCACTCGTAGAATTCCGGCATGCGTGCCAGCGGCGAACCGGCGCCGTCCGGCACCACGTCTTCCGGCAGCACCACCGGCAACTGGTCTTCCGGCACCGGCACGTCACCGCAGGTGGCGCAGTGGATGATCGGGATCGGACAGCCCCAGTAGCGCTGACGGCTGATGCCCCAGTCGCGCAGGCGGAACTGGGTACGCGAGGCGCCGAGGTTTTTCTTGATCAGGGCGACTTCCATGGCGTCGAACGCGCCGGTGAAGTCCAGGCCGTCGAACTCGCCGGAGTTGATCAGCGTGCCGTGCTCGCCGTAGGCGTCTTGCCACGGAGCCGGGTTGGTGTCGCCGGAGCTGGTGCGCACCACCGATTTCACCGGCAGGTTGTACTTGTGGGCGAATTCGAAATCGCGCTCGTCGTGCGCCGGGACCGCCATCACGGCGCCGTCGCCGTAGTGCATCAGCACGTAGTTGGCGACCCATACCGGGAGTTTTTCACCGGTCAGCGGGTGCTCGACGAACAGGCCGGTCGGCAGGCCTTTCTTCTCTTGAGTGGCGACGTCGGCTTCAGCCACGCTGCCGCCCTTGCACTCGGCGATGAACGCTTGCAGCTCAGGATTGTTCTGCGCGGCCTGGGTGGCCAGCGGGTGTTCGGCAGCCACGGCAACGTAGGTTGCGCCCATCAGGGTGTCCGGACGGGTGGTGAAGACCTTGAGGGTGCCTGCTTCGCCGATCGAGTCGACGTTGTACGGGAACTGCACTTCCATGCCGCGGGATTTGCCGATCCAGTTGCGCTGCATGGTCTTGACCTGTTCCGGCCAGCCAGTCAGTTCGTCGAGGCTCTCCAGCAGCTCATCCGCGTAAGCGGTGATCTTGAAGTAGTACATCGGGATTTCGCGCTTTTCGATCAGCGCGCCGGAGCGCCAGCCGCGACCGTCGATCACCTGTTCGTTGGCCAGTACGGTCTGGTCGACCGGGTCCCAGTTCACGGTGCCGTTCTTGCGGTAGATCACACCTTTTTCGAACAGGCGAGTGAACAGCCATTGTTCCCAGCGGTAGTAATCCGGCTTGCAGGTGGTCACTTCACGGGACCAGTCCACCGCCAGGCCCAGGCTGCGCAGCTGGGACTTCATGTAGGCGATGTTTTCGTAGGTCCACTTGGCGGGCGCCACATTGTTCTTCATCGCGGCGTTTTCCGCCGGCATGCCGAAGGCGTCCCAACCCATCGGTTGCAGAACGTTCTTGCCTTGCATGCGCTGGTAGCGGGAGATCACGTCGCCGATGGTGTAGTTGCGCACGTGCCCCATGTGTAGCTTGCCGCTGGGGTAAGGGAACATCGACAGGCAGTAGTAGGTTTCCTTGCCTGGCTGTTCACTGACTTCAAAGGACTTTTGCTCGTCCCAGAACGACTGGGCGGCGGCTTCGATTTCACGGGGCTGATATTGTTCGTGCATGGCTACTTTTGTACTGGATAGGGGTGGCCTAATCCTCTTCAACGCGCCCTCCGGGGGATGCTCCGGACAGGCTGGAAGTGGAATGACAGGAAGCGCCGTAGCATACATGACCGCGCTTGGCCTAGGGAAACCCTGATTACAGCTGTCTGGCCCCGGAAAACCGTGGCGAGGGCCGTTGGTCGCGGCGTTCAGCCGGTTTGTGCAGCGAAGCTAAGCTCTTATTGGGGAGTGAGTCTTATCTTCAATGAGGTGAGGGATGGTGGAGCAACGGCAAAAAAACGTGACGAAACCCGAGTTGTATGAACGGTTGATGGATCGTCTGGGCATGGCGCTCGACGCTGCAAAAACCGCTGGCCGGCTGCGCGATGAGCGCCCCGTGGAACTGGAATTGCGTGGCTTGAGCCCCGCCGAGTTCAAACTGGTCAAGGCCTATCTGGATCGCAGTGAGCGTGAATCGCATGGATACCTGTCGCAGGCAGTGAAACAGCTCGATGCAGCACATTCAGCCAAGGTCATCTGGCTCAAGGACAAGGCGCCCGGCAGAGACACCGTAAAGGTTCGTTCTGTGCAGGCCAAGTAATCGCATGGCAGGTCAAGTAACGGATCTTTTCCAACAGGATCCTACCTATCGGTTGTAACGTTTCATTAACACTCTTAGGCTTCGGGCATCTCTGGAGATGCCCCGATGCCTTTTCGTTACTTCATCAAACAACTGCTCTTGCCGCCCGGCATTCTTTTGCTGCTGTTGCTGGTCGCCTGGTGGCTGCGCCGCTCCCGGCCACGGCTGGCCGGCCTGTGTTTTGCCCTTGGCCTGGGTGGTTTCTGGCTGATGAGCCTGCCGGTGGTTGTGCAATGGGGCGCCAAAGCGCTGGAGCGCGAACCGCCAATACCCCGTGATGCGTGGACGACACTGGCGCAGCGCGCCGATGCCATTGTGGTGCTGGGTTCCGGGCGCGAGCGCGGCGATCTGGCCTGGGGCGAAGATCAGCCGACTGGCGTGGGGCTGGAGCGTCAGCGCTATGCCGCGCGGCTGGCCAAGGCGTCCGGGTTGCCGATCCTGACCAGTGGTGGCTTGCATTACGGCACACCGCCGACGGAAGCGAAGCTGATGGCCGATTCGTTGCGCGATGATTTCGGCGTGACCACGCGCTGGCAGGAAGGCGAGAGCCGTACCACCTGGGAAAACGCCAAATTCAGCGCCGACATCTTGTTGCCACAAGGCATCAAGCGCGTCGTGGTGGTCACGCAGGCCTGGCACATGCCGCGCGCCGTGTGGTGTTTCCAGCAGGCAGGATTCGAAGTGGTGCCGGCGCCCGTCGGGTTTCTCGGAACCGATAATGCGCGCCCGTTTGGTGGCTGGCTGCCGGAGTTCAAGTCGATCTGGCAGAGCGGGCAGTTGCTGAATGAGGCGGTGGGGCAGGCGGGGTATTCGTTGTTTTACCGCTAAGAGCACTGTTTTGATAGGGCTTCCGTGGCGAGGGGATTTATCCCCGATGGGGGGCGAAGCCGCCCCAAAACCTGCATCTCGGACTTTCAGGTAAATCGAGTGCAATGGATTTGCGATGACTGCGTCATCGATCGGGGATAAATCCCCTCACCACAGTGTTTATGGATCGCTTTTAAAGGGTTTTCGACATCCGGCTCGCCATCAGCGCCCAGCCAAACAGCAGCACACAGACGATGATCAGCGGCCATGAACGCCATTGCAGGTACGGCGTCAGGTTGTGCATCGGCACCACTTCGCCATACAGAATGCCCTGTTCGAACTGCGGGATCTGCTCGGTGATCTGCCCGAACGGGTTGATCAGCCCAGTCACGCCATTGTTCGTAGCACGGATCATCCAGCGGCCTGCCTCAAGTGCGCGCATCTGCGCCATTTGCAGGTGTTGCAGCGGGCCGATCGAGGTGCCGAACCAGGTGTCGTTGCTGATCGTCAGCAGCAGATCGCTGCGTGCCGACAGCCCAGCGGCGAATTCCGGGTACACCACTTCGTAGCAGATGAATGGCGCGATTTGATAACCCTTGGCCTGCAGCAACGGCTGATCCGCCGGCCCGCGAGCGAAGTCGGACATCGGCAAGTCAAAGAACGCGATCAACCCGCGCAGCAGATCCTGCAACGGTACGTACTCACCGAACGGCACCAGTTTCTGCTTGAGGTAGGTGCCATCACCTTCGCCGACCACGGTGATGCCGTTGAAGAAGCGTTTTTCGTGACGAACCGTCTCGCGGATCGGCACCCCGGTGATCAGCGCCGATTTACGCTCGGCGGCGAAGTTACCCATCATGTTCAGGTAGCCCTCGGCGGACTCCTTGAGCACCGGTACCGCGGTTTCCGGCCAGATCAGCAGGTCCACCGGCTTCGAGCGAAAACTCAGGTCGCGATACAGCGCCAGTTGCGCGTTAAGCTGCGCCGGATCCCATTTCATGCTTTGTTCGACGTTGCCCTGAATCGCAGCGACGCTCAGTGCCGGGCCGGACGGACTGGTCCAGGCGTGGCCCTTGAGCGCAATACCCGCCACCCATGGCCCGACCAGCAACAGCAAACCGGCCGCGATAAAGCCTTTACGACCGGTTTGCAGCAGGCGCGGTGCGTTGTAGATCAGCGCCGCAGTCAGCGCCAGAACGAACGACACCAACCACATGCCGCCCACCGGCGCGAGCCCGGCCAATGGGCCGTCGAGCTGACTGTAACCGGAGTAGAGCCATGGAAAACCGGTGAGAAACCAGCCACGAAACGCTTCCTGACCGACCCACAGCGCGGCAAACGCCAGCGCATCGGCCAACGGTGCCTCGTTGCGGCGCAACCAGCGCGCCCAGACCCACGCGGGCAGGGCGAAGAACAGCGCGATCGCTGCGGTGAACAGCAACATCAGGAACCCGGCCAGCAGCACCGAGGCACCACCGAAGTGGTGGATGCTGTAGTAGATCCAACTGGTGCCGGCGCCGAACAGGCCGAAACCGAAACACCAGCCACGGCCCAGCGCCTGACGCGGTTTCAGCTCGCGCAGGCCGGCGTAGAACAGGCCGACCGCGAGCAAAGCCAGCGGCCAGATGTTGAACGGGGCCAGGGCGAAGGTGGTGATTGCACCGGCCGCCACGGCCAGCAGGTTACCGGGCCAGCCGGGGCGGGTTGTCCAGCGCATTTCAGTCCTTAGATTTCTTACCGGGCGATAGGGGTCAGTCGCAGCAAATGAATCCGACGGCTGTCGGCGTTCAGGATGCGGAAACGATAGGCGCCGATTTCAGTGATTTCGTTGCGTTTTGGCAAGTGCCCGAACGCGCTCATCACCAGGCCGCCGACGGTGTCGAACTCGTCGTCGGAGAATTCGCTGTCGAAGAACTCGTTGAAGTTCTCGATCGGTGTCAGGGCCTTGATCAGGAAATCACCGCTGGGCAGCGGCTTGATGTAGCTGTCTTCTTCGACGTCGTGCTCGTCTTCGATGTCGCCGACGATCTGTTCCAGCACGTCTTCAATCGTCACCAGGCCGGCGACGCCGCCGTACTCGTCGATGACGATGGCCATGTGGTTGTGGTTGGCGCGGAATTCACGCAGCAACACGTTCAGACGCTTGGACTCCGGCACGAAGGTGGCCGGGCGCAGCAGGTCCTTGATGTTGAAGCTGTCGCCGTTCTCCTTGAGGATCAGCGGCAGCAGATCCTTGGCCAGCAGCACGCCCATCACGTCGTCGTGGCTTTCGCCGATGACCGGATAGCGCGAGTGGGCCGAGTCGACCACGGCCGGGAGGAATTCACGGGGTGTCTGGTTCGCCTTGATGCTGATCATCTGCGAGCGCGGCACCATGATGTCGCGTACTTGCAGGTCAGCCACCTGAATGGCGCCTTCGACGATGGCCAGCGCTTCGCTGTCCAGCAGTTTGTTCTGATGTGCATCACGCAGCAGCTCAAGCAGCTCCTGACGGTTCTTCGGCTCGTGGGCAAAAGCCTGGGTCAGTTTACCCAGCCATGACTTCTGCCCGTTGCTCGATCGATCTTCGCTCATAGCGATTACTCTGAATCCTTTGTTGTAACGATAGGGGATGTTTCGGCTTCGTCGTCCGCGTACGGATCGGGATAGCCCAGTTCGGCAAGCAACTCGCGTTCCAGTGCTTCCATTTCTTCGGCTTCGTCGTCATCTATATGGTCGTAACCGAGCAGATGCAAGCAGCCGTGAATGACTAGATGTGCCCAATGGGCCTGGAGTTCCTTGCCTTGTTCGGCAGCTTCGCGCTCGACCACGGCCACGCAGATCACCAGATCGCCGAGCAGCGGGATGTCGAGAAACTCGTCAGGGACTTCGGCCGGGAACGACAGGACGTTGGTCGCGTAATCCTTATGGCGCCAGGTGTGATTCAGCTCACGACCTTCTTCCTCATCAACCAGACGAATGGTCATTTCCGAGTCAGCGCTGCGCTGGCGCAGGGCCAGTTCGCACCATTTGCGGAAGTCGGCTTCACTCGGGGCGTTCGCTTCGGTAGCGATTTGCAGATCCAGCTCAAGCATCGCGCGAGGTTTCCCTGGCGGCTTCGGCACGGGTCTCGAAGCGCTCGTAGGCCTCGACGATCCGCTGCACCAACGGATGGCGCACGACGTCTTTGGGCTGGAAATGGGTGAAGCTGATGCCCGGAACGTCCTTGAGCACTTCGATCACATGATGCAGCCCGGACTTGGTGCCGCGCGGCAGGTCGACCTGGGTGATGTCGCCGGTGATGACCGCGGTGGAGCCAAAGCCGATCCGGGTCAGGAACATTTTCATCTGCTCGACGGTGGTGTTCTGGCTTTCGTCGAGAATGATGAAGCTGTTGTTCAGCGTCCGACCGCGCATGTAGGCCAGCGGCGCGACTTCGATCACCTGACGTTCGATCAGCTTGGCCACGTATTCGAAGCCGAGCATTTCGTAGAGGGCGTCGTACAGCGGGCGCAGGTACGGGTCGATCTTCTGGGCGAGATCACCCGGCAGGAAACCGAGTTTTTCACCGGCTTCAACCGCCGGACGTACCAGCAGGATGCGGCGGATCTGCTCGCGCTCCAGGGCATCGACGGCGCAAGCCACAGCCAGATAGGTCTTGCCGGTACCGGCCGGACCGATGCCGAAGTTGATGTCGTTGCCGAGGATTTCCTTCACGTAGCGCAGCTGATTCAAGCCGCGTGGGCGAATCATGCCTTTCTTGGTGCGCAGGGCGACGGAGGCTTCGGCGGGGGCGTGGTTGTCCAGTTCGACCACGGCCGATTCCTGGAGGAACAGGTGCACCATGTCTGGCGACAGCTCGGTACCCTTGGTTTCGCGGTACAGGCGGCGCAGCAGGTTTTCCGCAGACGTGGTGTGCTTGGGGTCGCCGATCAGCTCGAACTGGTTTCCGCGATTGCGGATCTCGATGGCCAGGCGCTGTTCGATCAAGCGCAGATGCTCGTCGAATTGCCCGCACAGATTGGCGAAGCGGCGAGCCTCAAAGGGCTCGAGGATAAAACGATGTGGTTCTATGGGTGCGTTCAAGGTCGTATTTAGCCGCCCTGGGGCAATTAAGATGAAATCAAGGATAACGCCAGTGGCGTGGGTGCGAAAGCTCTTAAATATCGATGCGAGTCTGGAAAGCCTTTCTGTGGCGGGTGGAGTTATCTGTGGCGAGGGGATTCATCCCCGATGGGCTGCGGAGCGGCCCCAAAACCAGAGCTTTCGGTATGGCAGATTCACCACAACTTCAGCTTTGGGTCGGCTGCGCCAACCATCGGGGATAAATCCCCTCACCACAACAGCCCTACTACAGAAGACGCGCGGTGTTATTGAATCAGCGAGCCGCGCAGCGAGTGCGGTTGCGCCGCGTCGATGTGTACGTCGGCGAACTGGCCGATCAGGGTCGGATTGTCGCAGCGGAAGTTGACGATACGATTATTCTCGGTACGCCCTTGCAGCTCGCCCGGGTCTTTCTTCGAGTAGTCGGTGACCAGAATGCGCTGGATCGAACCGACCATTTGTCGGCTGATCTCGAACCCTTGCTGATTCAAACGATGCTGCAAGGCGTTCAAGCGTTCTTTCTTCAGCTCCTCCGGGGTGTCATCGGCCAGATCGGCCGCCGGGGTGCCCGGGCGCTGGCTATAGACGAACGAGTAGGAGAAGTCGAAACCGACGTCGGCAATCAGCTTCATGGTCTGTTCGAAGTCTTTCTCGGTTTCGCCGGGGAAGCCGACGATGAAGTCCGAACTGATGCAGATCCCTGGCACGGCAGCGCGCAGTTTACGCAGCTTGGATTTGTACTCCAGCGCGGTGTGGTTGCGCTTCATCGCCGCGAGGATCCGGTCGGAACCCGACTGGACCGGCAAGTGCAGGTGTTTGACCAGCTCCGGCACTTCGGCGTGGGCCTGGATCAGGCTGTCGGAGAACTCCAGCGGGTGCGAAGTGGTGTAGCGGATGCGGTCGATGCCGTCGACAGCGGCGACCACGCGGATCAGCTCGGCCAGATCGGCCAGGCGACCGTCATGAGTCGTACCGCGATAACCGTTGACGTTCTGCCCGAGCAAGGTCACTTCACGCACGCCGTTCTCGGCGAGGTGGATGATCTCGGCAATCACGTCATCGAACGGCCGGCTGACTTCTTCGCCACGGGTGTAGGGCACCACGCAGAACGTGCAGTATTTGCTGCAGCCTTCCATCACCGACACGTAAGCGCTCGGGCCGTCGATGCGCGGCTCGGGCAGGTGGTCGAATTTTTCGATTTCCGGGAACGAGACGTCGACTTGCGGCAACTTGCTGCTGCGTGCGGCGTCGATCATTTCCGGCAGACGGTGCAGGGTCTGCGGGCCGAAGACCACGTCGACATACGGCGCGCGATCACGGATCGCCGCGCCTTCCTGGCTGGCCACGCAACCGCCGACGGCGATCACCATGTCCGGATTGGCCAGTTTCAGTTCACGCCAGCGGCCGAGCTGCGAGTACACCCGATCCTGGGCACGTTCGCGGATCGAACAGGTGTTGAGCAGAATCACGTCGGCGTCTTCCGCACGGGCGGTGACTTCCAGGGCCTGATGTTCGCCCAGCAGATCGACCATGCGCGAGCTGTCGTACTCGTTCATCTGGCAACCGTGGGTTTCGATGTAAAGCTTCTTGGCCATGGAGTAAGGTCGTCACCTGATTCAAAGAACCGCGCATTATAGGGAACAAGCCCTCAGGTTCCTACCGCTGTGCGTCCGGCGGCTATGCTATAGTTTGCGCCCTCATTTTTATCCCCGATGTTATCCCCCCGCCATGACCAAACGCGAAGCTCCAATCTATAAGGTGATTTTCCTCAACCAGGGCCAGGTGTTCGAAATGTACGCCAAGCAGATCTATCAAAGTGATCTGTGGGGTTTTCTGGAAGTGGAAGAGTTCGTCTTTGGCGAGCGCACGCAAGTGGTGGTCGATCCGAGCGAAGAGAAGCTCAAGGCGCAGTTCGAAGGCGTGGTGCGCAGCTTTGTGCCGATGCATTCGATCGTGCGCATCGACGAGGTGGAACGTCTGGGCACCCCGAAAATCAGCGAAGCCCGTGGCGCGGTCGGCAATGTGATGCCGTTTCCGATGCCGATGCCTGAGAAGTAAGCCCGGATCTGGATTTGAAATGATTTGTGGCGAGGGGATTTATCCCCGATCGACTGCGAAGCAGTCGCAAGTCCATTCAGCAAGGTATGTCAGAAGGAGCTTGATTGCAGGGTTTTGGGGCTGCTTCGCAACCCATCGGGGATAAATCCCCTCGCCACAAAAGCTCCTATGGCAATGGCGAAAACGGCGTACGCCCATCGGCGCTCTGCAGTTCCATCAGGTATTTACGGAAAATTTGCCCGAGCACCTGGGTCGCGGTTTCGAGGTCTTCGCGGGACATTTTTTCCGAGACCTCGTCGGCGGTGTCCAGCGCATCTTCGGCGCCGTTGACCGCGGCCATCTTCAGCACGATGTAGGCCTGAATGTTGTTGGCCTGCACGCCTTCGCCGTGGAAGAACATGGTACCGAGCTTGAACTGTGCCTGAGCATGGCCTTGCAACGAGGCCTTTTCGAAATAGCTCAGGGCTTGATTGAGGTCGCGCGGCGCATTCTTGCCGTCGTAGTAGAACTCACCCAACTCGTATTGCGCTTGCGCATCCCCTTCATCCGCCGCTTTCTGGCAGGCAGCCAGTGCCTGCGTGACGTCTTGCGGCTGAGTATTGAGGGTGCAACGACCCATCGCCGGGATCAACAACGAGTTGCCGCCTGCTTGTGCATGCGCGAGCAGGGGCTGAAGGAGCAACAGGCAGCCCAAGGCAAGGGTGCGGCCGGTGCGGTTCATGGGAATCGACTTACCTCTGAAGGGCACGCGGACCCATCGAGGGATCCAATAAGCGCGCATTATGAAATAAGCAGGGCCAACCTTACAAAGTCTTTACTCGTTTTTCTGCTGCGCGGGGAATATATCGGCCACTTTCTGGCGGATTTTTAACAGAGGCGTGGGAAAAACAGCGTGGGTGTAGGTGAAAGCTGACGCTGGCCATGGCCAACGTCAGCGGTACGGCGATTACTTCAGTGCAGCGAAGGCACGTTCGGCAGCGTCCAGAGTGATTTTCAGCTCGGTTTCGCCGTGGGCGATCGAGGTGAAACCGGCTTCGAATGCACTCGGCGCCAGGTACACGCCACCTTCCAGCATCAGATGGAAGAAGCGACCGAACAGTGCTGCGTCGCTGGCCATCACGTCTTCAAAGGTGACGATGTCGTCGGCGCCGCTGAAATACAGGCCGAACATGCCACCCGCTTGCGTGGTCACGAACGGAATACCCGCGGCATCGGCGCGTTGTTGCAGACCGTCGAGCAGGCGCGTGGTGTAGTCGGTCAGCTCGGCGTGGAAACCCGGACGGCTGATCAGGCGCAGGGTGGTCAGACCGGCGGCCATCGCCAGTGGGTTACCCGACAGGGTGCCGGCCTGATACACCGGGCCCAGCGGCGCGATGCGCTCCATGATTTCACGCTTGCCGCCGAAGCAGCCGACCGGCATGCCGCCGCCGATGATCTTGCCGAAGGTGGTCAGATCCGGGGTCACGCCGTAGTGCGCCTGGGCGCCGCCGAGGGCAACGCGGAAACCGGTCATCACTTCGTCGAAAATCAGCACCACGCCATGCTTGTCGCACAGCGAACGCAGGCCTTCAAGGAAACCCGGTGCCGGCGGTACGCAGTTCATGTTGCCCGCGACTGGCTCGACGATGATGCAGGCGACGTCCTGACCGACTTCGGCGAGCATCTTCTCCACGGCGTCGATGTCGTTGAACGGCAGAGTCAGGGTGTGTTTGGCGAACGCGGCCGGCACACCGGCGGAGCTCGGCACACCTTGGGTCAGCGCGCCGGAACCGGCCTTGACCAGCAGGCTGTCGGAGTGACCGTGGTAGCAGCCTTCGAACTTGATGATGCTGTCGCGACCGGTGTAACCACGGGCCAGACGAATCGCACTCATGGTCGCTTCGGTGCCGGAACTGACCATGCGCACCATGTCCATCGACGGCACCAGCGAGCAGACCAGATCGGCCATCTCGGTTTCCATCGCGGTCGGCGCGCCGTAGGACAGGCCGTGTTGCAGCTGATTGCGCACCGCGTCCAGCACGTCCGGGTGGCTGTGGCCGAGGATCATCGGCCCCCACGAACCCACGTAATCCACATAGCGCTTGTCGTCTTCGTCGGTGACGTAGGCGCCTTCGGCATGCTTGAAGAACAGCGGTGTGCCGCCCACGCTCTTGAAGGCGCGAACCGGCGAGTTCACGCCACCGGGAATGTGTTTCTGGGCATTGGCAAACAGGGTTTCGGAACGAGACATGTTCGGGCTCTCAAATCAGATTTTCAGAAGTTCGTTGAAGGCGCGGGCGCGGCGGGTCACTTCGGCGGTGCTTTCGGCACCGAACAAGCCGTGGACCACCGCCAGCAGGTCGACCCCGTGGGCCACCAGTGGCGCGGCGTTGTCGAGGGTGATGCCGCCAATCGCGCAGACCGGCAGATGCAGCTTGCGTTTGGCCTCGTCGAGCAGATCGAGGCTGCAGCTTGGCGCGCCGGGTTTGGTGTTGGAATTGAAGAAGCGACCGAAGGCGACATAGCTCGCGCCTTCCTTGGCGGCTTGCTCCGCCAGTTCGAGTTGCGCGTGGCAGGTCGAACCGATGATGGCTTTGGAGCCGAGCAGGGCGCGGGTCGGCGACAGCGGGCCGTCGGTCTGACCCAGGTGCACGCCGACGTTGAGGCGTGCGGCCAATTCGGCGTCATCGTTGATGATCAACTGCGTCTTGTAGCGCTCGCACAGGTTACGTAGCGCTTCGGCCTCGCGCAGACGGCGGGCCTCGTCGCTGCTTTTGTCGCGGTATTGCAGCAGGGTGACGCCGCCTTCCAGCGCCGCCTCCACATACGACAGAAACTTGCCCGCCAGCAATTGGCTGTCGGTGATGGCGTACAGGCCACGGAGTTTCATCAGGCAGACCTCACGACGTTACGAGCAAAAATCCAGCGGCAGGCGACGCGGCACGAACTGGCCTTTGCCCAGTTGTTCGGCATCGCGCAGGGTGCGCCAGGTGTAATCCAGTGCCGTACGCACGGCGCTGGCGAGGTTTTCACCTTGGGCCAGCCGACCGGCGAGGGCGCTGGCCAATGTGCAGCCGGAACCGTGATAACTGCCCGGTAAACGCTGGCAATAGAAGGTTTCACGCAGGCCGTCACGGCTGTACAGGCGATTGTGGATTTCAGTTTCGTCGCCATGGCCGCCGGTGATCAGCAGGTTTTTGACGAACGGCAGGAGCTTTTCCGCGCACTCGTCCGCAGTGCCTTCGGGCAGTTCGGCGAGAATCCGCGCTTCGGGAAGGTTGGGGGTGGCAATGATCGACAGTGGCAGCAGACGCTCGCGCATCGCATAACCGACTTCATCCTTGCCCAGGCGTCCGCCGCCGCCGGCACGCAGCACCGGGTCGCAGACTACCGGCAGGTGCGGGTGCGCCGAAAGCAGTTCGACCACGGTGTCGACCATTTCCAGCGAGCCGAGCATGCCCAGTTTGACCGCAGCGACTTCGGAGTCGTTGAGCACGGCATTGGCCTGGGCCAGTACCCACTCTCGGTCGAGGACGCGGAAGTCAGTGACGTTGACAGTGTCTTGCACGGTCAGGGCGGTGACGGCCGGAGCCGCATGGCAACCCTGCGCAAGCAGGGCTTCGATATCTGCCTGCAAGCCGGCGCCACCACTGGGGTCGTGGCCGGAGAGACAGAGGACAACGGGGCGGGAGCTGTAGATATTCATGGTGCGCGAGCTTACCACCAAACCTGATTTTGGGGTTCAGTCCTGAAAGCGTTTGGCTAGAGATTGTCTGACACATTGCGGCCATTAGTCGGGTAGCAATTGTGGCGAGGGGATTTATCCCCGATGCGCTGCGAAGCAGTCGCAAATCCATTCTATGAATCGTGTCTGAAAGAATCTGGTTGCATGGTTTGGGGCCGCTTCGCGACCCATCGGGGATAAATCCCCTCGCCACAAGAGGTATTTACAACATCCGTCGTTGTAGTGAGCTGACCAACTCAACAGCTCTAGCTCGCTGCTTTGCTCTGAAACGCCCGTTCTAGAGCCTTTGTAGGAAAAATTTCGATGGTGCTCAATGGCCATCAACGGCTATGCTAGGCTGGATCCAAACCAATAACAGGTAATACCGGTTTTACGTCTACTCAAAGGGAATGGGGGGCTTCCTGACACAACCGGACGAGCCACGCTGGGGCTTCAATGCGCTATTTGCTGATGTTGCTGTTCTGCTTGCCCCTCCTCGCAAGCGCCGTCGAGTTCGACGAAAATACCCAGAGCCTTCCCCTGGGCCGCTCCATGCAAGTGTTCGAAGACCCGAGCGGTCAGGCGAACATCGCCGACGTCCGTGCTCAAGCGGCGGCGGGCAATTTCAAACCCCACGACAAAGCCACGCTCAATGCCGGTTACTCGCGCTCGGCGTTCTGGCTGAAGATCGACCTGCATTACCGTCCGAACAACCCGGCCGCGCAACGCACCTGGCTGCTGGAGCTGGCGTATCCGCCGCTCGATCACCTCGACCTTTATATGGCCGATGCCAATGGCGACTACCGCCTGATCCGGCAGACCGGCGACGCCTTGCCGTTCGCCAGTCGCGAGATCCGGCAGAACAATTACCTGTTCGACCTGACCTTCGCCCCTGACCAGCAAAAAACCGTGTACCTGCGCCTGGCCAGTGAAGGTTCGATCCAGGCACCGGTGACCTTATGGTCGAGCACCGCGTACCTCGAAGATCAACCGGTGCGCCTGTATGTGCTGGGGATCATTTATGGCGTGCTGCTAGGGATGCTGGTCTACAACCTGTTCATCTACCTGAGCGTGCGCGACACCAGCTACCTCTATTACATTTTCTACATCGCTTCGTTCGGCCTCTATCAACTGTCGGTGAACGGCGCGGCGGTCGAGTATTTCTGGCCGGACAATCCGTGGTGGGCCAACGCCGCCACACCATTTTTCATCGGTTGCGCCGGGTTGTTCGGCAGCCAGTTCGCCCGCAGTTTCCTGCAGACCAGAACCCACAGCCGCTGGCTCGACTATCTGCTGATCGCCCTGATCGCGTTCGGCGCGCTGGTGGTCGGGCTGTCGCTGATGACCAGTTACGCATTGTCGCTGCGCCTGGCGACCCTGTTGGCGCTGGTGTTCACCGTGGTGATCTTCGCCGCCGGGATTCTCGCCTGGTGGCGCGGCTTGCGGGTGGCGCGTTATTTCATCATTGCCTGGTCGGCATTCCTGCTCGGCGGCATCGTCAATACGCTGATGGTGCTGGGCCTGCTGCCGAACGTGTTCCTGACCATGTACGCCAGTCAGATCGGTTCGGCGATCGAAGTCGCGCTGCTGTCGCTGGCGCTGGCCGACCGCATCAACGCGATGCGCGAGCAACAGGCGCAGACCCTGTTCGACGCCGGGCAGAAGCTCGAAGTGCTCAACCAGCAACTGGCCCACAGCAACAAGCTCAAGGATGAATTCCTCGCGACCCTGACCCACGAGTTGCGCACGCCGATGAACGGCGTGATCGGTTCGCTGGAGCTGATGCAGACCGTCGAGCTGGAACCTGAGTTGGAGCAGTACCAGCAAACCGCCGCTGGTTCCGCCCGGGACATGATGCGCATGGTCAACGGCATCCTCACCCTCACCGAACTGCAGGCCGGCAAGCTCAAGGCGACGCCGGGCAGCTTCAGCCTGCGCGCGGTGGTCGAGGCCTTGCGCGTGCAGTTCGATGGCAACGCGGCCAGCAAGTCGCTGGACTTCAAAGTCGAGGTGCTGCCGACCCTGCCGGATCGCTTGCACGGCGACAGCGCAAAACTGGCGCAATGCCTGGAGTGCCTGCTGGACAACGCGATCAAGTTCACCCGAGTCGGTGGTCTGGCGCTGCGAGTGACCGGCAAACCGTCGGCGGGCAATCGCTTGGCGTTGTCGTTTGCGGTGATCGACACCGGCATCGGTTTCACCGATCTGGGCGAGGCGACGATGTATCAGCGCTTCTTCCAGCTCGACGGCTCGATGACCCGCGAGTACGGCGGGCTGGGCGTGGGGCTGGCGATCTGTCGGCAACTGGTGGAACTGCTCGGCGGCAAGCTGACTCACCGCTCCCAGCCTGGCAGCGGCAGCCGTTTTCAACTGGATGTCGAGTTCGAGCTGCCGGAAGTCGAAGCGGCGCCAACCGCGGACGCGCTGCACGAGCGCAGCCGTGCGCCGCAGGATTGCACGGTGTTGCTGGTGGATGACAACAGCGTCAACCAACTGGTGATGCGCGGCATGCTGCTCAAACTGGGGTTCCGCGTACGCACGGCGGACAACGGCGCGGCGGCGCTGGATTATCTGCAGGGCGAGGCCTTCGATGCGGTGCTGATCGATTGCCAGTTGCCCAGCCACGAAGGGGCCTCGTTGTGCTGCCAGATTCATGGGTTGCCCGGCTGCGCCAATCTGCCGGTGTTCATGCTGGCCCTGGGCACGGATCGCGAGCACTGCGCACCGGGCACGCGCATCGATTACCTGAACAAGCCGGTGAAATTCGAAGACCTGCAAACGGCGCTGGAGCGTCGGGTGCTCAGCGCGTAATAGGGTGAAAGCGCCGACAGTTCGGCGCATATGACACTTTGATCAACCACGGGCCGGTGCTTAACTGAATCCCTTGGCTGACCAAAGGAGCCCCGTCATGAACCTGCATCAGTTCGCCGAAACCCACGAAGTCACCAACCAGCCACCGTCGCTGGATGGCGCCAACCTGTACCGCATCGACCTGCCGCTGCAGGAGTGGTCACGCCGTTTCGGCGCCGGGTGGGCCGAGTCGCGGATCGATGCCTACGGTGCGCTGGCCGGCGGACCGCTGATGGCAGCCGGGTTCCTCGCCAATCAGAACAAACCGGTATTCGTCAGCCATGACCGTTACGGCCATCGCATTGATCTGGTGGAGTTTCATCCGGCCTATCATGAGCTGATGCGCACTGCGATCGAACATGGCCTGACCTCGTCCCCCTGGACTCATCCGCAGGACGGCGCGCATGTTGCCCGCGCCTCGATGAGCTATCTGCACAGTCAGGCCGAGGCGGGCAGCGGTTGCCCGTTGACCATGACCTTCGCCAGCGTCCCGGCCATGCGCTTGCAGCCGGATCTGGCCGAACAGTGGCTGCCGAAAATCCTCGCCACAGAATACGACCCGCGCAACGTCGGCATGGCGCACAAGGCCGGCGTGACTATCGGCATGGCGATGACCGAGAAACAGGGCGGCACCGATGTGCGGGCCAACACCACCAAGGCCTATCCGGTGGGTGCCAGTGGCCCGGGCCAGGCCTATGAACTGGTCGGGCACAAGTGGTTCTGCTCGGCGCCGATGTGCGATGCATTCCTGACGCTGGCGCAGACCGACAAGGGCCTGACCTGCTTCCTGCTGCCGCGCCATCGCCCGGACGACACGCGCAATCAGTTCTACATCCAGCGCCTGAAAAACAAACTCGGCAACCAGTCCAACGCCTCCAGCGAAGTGGAATTCCGTGGCGCTTTGGCGTGGATGGTCGGCGAAGAGGGGCGTGGCGTGCCGACCATCATCGAGATGGTGGCGATGACCCGTTTCGATTGCATGGTCGGCTCCAGCTCGCTGATGCGTCAGGCGCTGACCCAGGCCAGCCACCACTGCGCGCACCGCAAGGTCGGCGGCAAACTGCTCAGCGAGCAACCGTTGATGCAGAATGTGCTGGCCGATCTGGCGCTGGAAAGCGAGGCCGCGCTGGCCCTGAGCCTGCGCATGGGCAAGGCGCTGGATCATCTGGATGATCGCCATGAAGCGCAATTCGCCCGGCTGGTGACGGCGGTGGGCAAATACTGGATCTGCAAACGTGCCCCCGGAATGATCAACGAAGCCGCCGAGTGCATGGGCGGTGCCGGGTATGTCGAGGAGAGCATCCTGCCACGGCTGTATCGCGAAGCGCCGGTCAACTCGACGTGGGAAGGCTCGGGCAATGTGCAGTGCCTGGACGTGCTGCGTGCGCTGTCGAAAGAACCGGGTGTGCTCGACGTGTTGTTCAGCGAATTGGGCGATGGGCACGGCGACAAGCGCCTGGCCGCGCATATCCAGCAGTTGCAGGCGCAGTTCAAGGACACCAGCGACATTCAGTATCGGGCGCGGCAACTCACCGAAGACATCGCGCTCGGTTTGCAGGCCAAGCTATTGCTGGAGGCCGGCAACTCGGCGGTCAGCGACGCGTTCATTGCCAGCCGCCTGAGTGGTGGCGGCCGGGTCTACGGTGCATTGCCGCGTGGGCTGGACGTCGAAGCCATCGTCGCTCGCGCAACCCCCCAGGGTTTCTGACCCAACACAAATCCCCTTGTGGGAGCGGGCTTGCTCGCGAATGCGGTGTGTCAGTCAATGGATAGGTCGACTGACACTGCGCATTCGCGAGCAAGCCCGCTCCCACAGGGGATCTCCATTGACAGGAAGATTTGGGTACAGCCACAACGCCACTGTTCCCGTGAGACCACGATGCAGGCAAGATGAAGCTCTGCAAGTCAGAACACAGGAAGCTGATCGTGACCGAAGCGTTTATTGTCGTTCAAACCGCCGAACAAGCCGTGGATCGTCTGGCCGAGCTGCATGAGCGGGCCACCACTGCGCTGAACTCGGCGCTCAAGCGTTACCTCAAGGATCGCGTCGAGCCTGACGCCGAACAGCGTGCCCTGTTTCGTTATCCCGAACTGCGTCTGACCTACCTGTGTCAGGGCGAAGTCCCACAGACCACCCGCGCCTACGCCAAGGTGCAACTGCCGGGCACCTACAGCGTCACCGTCACCCATCCCAAGGCGTTCCGCAAATACCTGCTGGAACAACTGGTGCCGTTGATGCACGACTTCACCGTGACCGTGGAAGTCGGTGTCAGCCAACAGAACATTCCGTACCCGTACGTGGTCGAGCAGGGCGATGAGCTGGCCGGCTCCGGCGTTACCGCTGCGGTGCTGGCGCGGGTGTTCCCGAGTACCGACCTGTCCGCCGCGACCGATGGCATCGCCGACGGTCTCTACGACTGGGAAAACACCGATCCGCTGCCACTGGCGCTGTTCGACGCCGCGCGCGTCGACTTCTCCCTGCGTCGTCTGGTGCACTACACCGGCAGCGACTGGCGCCATGTGCAGCCGTGGATTCTGCTGACCAACTATCACCGCTACGTCGACCAGTTCATCGTTCATGGCCTGGAACAACTGCGCAACGACCCGCGTTTCGTGCGCATGGTGCTGCCGGGCAACGTAATCATCGAGAAGGGCATGGATCACGGCGAAGCCTCGGCGATCGCCGCTGGCGTGGTCTGGCACCGCTACCAGATGCCGGCCTATCACCTGATCGCCAACGACGGCCATGGCGTGACCCTGGTCAACATCGGCGTCGGCCCGTCCAACGCCAAGAACATCACCGACCACCTGGCGGTGCTGCGCCCGCATTGCTGGCTGATGATCGGTCACTGCGGCGGGCTGCGTCAGTCGCAGACCATCGGCGACTACGTGCTGGCTCACGCCTACATGCGTCGCGACGGGATTCTCGACCGCGTGGTGCCGCCGAACATTCCGATCCCGGCACTGGCCGAAGTGCAACTGGCGCTGCAGCAAGCCGCGGCCAATATCACCGGCGAGAAGGGCGAGGAGCTGAAAAAGCGTCTGCGTACCGGCACCGTGCTGACTTACGACGACCGTAACTGGGAACTGCGCTGGGCGCAGGAACGTCCGCTGATCAACCTGTCCCGCGCCGTGGCGGTGGACATGGAAAGCGGCACCATCGCCGCCCAGGGTTATCGCTTGCGGGTGCCGTACGGCACGTTGCTGTGCGTTTCGGACAAACCGCTGCACAGTGAAATCAAGCTGCCGGGTTCGGCCAACGCGTTCTACGAGCGTGCGGTCAGCCAGCACTTGAAGATCGGCATCGAGGCGGTGGATCTGCTGCGCACCGAACTCAACTCGCTGCACTCGCGCAAGCTGCGCAGCTTCGACGAGCCGCCGTTCCGTTAACGGTTAGTCGTGGTCATTTGGCGGTCGGGGCACTAGCATTAGCAGCCCTGATCGCTAAATGTCTGTTCTCTTATGTCCCGTCCCCCGCGTCCACCTTCCCGCCGTCCCGGTCCGAAGCCATCCTCCTCGGCTCCACGTCGTGTCGCCAAAGCGCCGCCGGCCGAGCCGAAGTTGATCCTGTTCAACAAACCGTTCGATGTGCTGACGCAGTTCAGCGACGAAGGCGGGCGGGCGACGCTCAAGGATTACATTGACGTGCCCGGTATCTATCCGGCCGGACGCCTTGATCGCGACAGCGAAGGCTTGTTGTTGCTGACTAATGACGGCCAGTTGCAGGCGCGCATCGCTGATCCGAAACACAAACTGGCGAAGACTTACTGGGTGCAGGTCGAAGGCGTGCCGACAGGCGAGCAGTTGCAGCGTCTGCGCGAAGGTGTCGAGTTGAATGACGGCAAGACTTTGCCTGCCGAGGCGCGGCAACTGGAGGAACCTGAACTGTGGCCGCGCAATCCGCCGGTGCGCTTTCGCAAAAGCGTACCGACCAGTTGGCTGGAGTTGGTGATTCGTGAAGGGCGCAACCGTCAGGTACGACGTATGACCGCAGCGGTGGGGCTGCCGACGTTACGGCTGGTGCGGGTCAGGATTGGCGATTGGACGCTCGACGGGCTCGATCAGGGCCAATGGAAAGAAGTGCCGGCGCGGTTATAGAGCGCCGGATTCGATCAGGCCGATCACCACACTCTTGATGATGAACGCGGCCACGCCCAGCCCCAGGACGAAGAACAGAATGAACGAGCCGAAACGCCCGGCCTTGGACTTCTTCGCCAGATCCCAGACGATGAAACCCATGAAAATGATCAGGATGCTGACCAGGCCAGTCATCATCCACTCTTCGAATACTGCAGGATCCATCGGGCATCTCCGGCGCGCACAGGGCTGAAAGGGCTGGGCGATTATACGCCGAGGGGGATTGCGGGCGCATTGACCTGTGTCGGTGTGCCGCAGTGATGGTGGTCGCCTGTGCCGGCCCCTTCGCGAGCAAGCCCGCTCCCACATTTGCAATGCATTTCCCTGTGGGAGCGGGCTTGCTCGCGAAGGCGATGTCAGCTGCGCAGATGGGTCAGCGGCAGTTCAGTGCTGTTGAGCACCTGATTCAGCACAAAACTGGAGCGCACGCTGGTTACGCCTTCAATCCGGGTCAGATGCCCCAGCAGCAGCTTCTGATAATGATCCATGTCCGGAACCACCACTTTCAACTGATAGTCGGCATCCACGCCCGTCACCAGGCTGCATTCCAGCACTTGCGGCAGAGTGCGGATTGCCGCTTCGAAATTCTCGAAACGCTCCGGTGTGTGCCGGTCCATGCCGATCAGCACGTAGGCGGTCAGGCTCAGGCCGAGCATCTTGCGATCGAGCAGGGCGACCTGGCGCGAGATGTAGCCGTCGTCCTCCAGTTGCTTGACCCGGCGCGAGCAGGGGGAGGGTGACAGACCGATGCGCTCGGCCAGTTCCTGGTTGGAGATGCGGGCGTCGCGCTGCAATTCCGCCAAAATACTCAGGTCGTAACGGTCGAGTTTGCTCATGAATCAGTCCTTGGTTGTAACTATTGCGGCGGATTATCTATCCAGGGTTAAAAATTGCGCAAGCAGTGTTTATTTGAGCAATCTTCGCAATCCTCTGTCGCGCCTCCCGGCCTATTCTTATCACCAGAATCACTGCTCGGTAACACAGTCCACTGCGGCCCGCCCAATCAGGCCCGCCGCGGCCGCCACCCCCACCGGGGCTGGGCCGGCCCCCGAGCTGCACACTGTCCAGAAGACGGCGTGAGGTGAGCCGACGTCAAAAGCGTCGAGCCAGGACGAAGTTCTCTAAAGGGAGGCCGACGGGTCTCCCTTTTTCTTGCCTGCGATTTTTGTGCCTCGATGCACAGCCTTCCTCAATAAATAAGTTTCGTGACTGATAACCTGTCGCAGAACCCGGTGTGCGTATTCCCGGTCTTAGCTACAAGCCCTCTTAATACCCGCAGTGAGGAAAAGCATGAAGTCGCGCATCTGGCGTCTGGCCGGTGTTGGTTTGCTGTGTGTGAGCGTCAGTGCGCAAGCGCTCGCCGACGATCCGGAGAGCCGCAGCCCTAATGGTGGACGCGGCCCTGAGCATCAGGGAAATAACCAGGGCCATGGGGGCGATCATCAGCCCCACGGGCAGAACAATCCGCCGCCGCAAAATCAGCCGCGGCCGCAGAACAACGAAATCATTCGGGGCGACAACAGCCGCCAGTTCGAGCACAACGGCCAGCAGCACAACAATGGCCAGTGGCAGAACCAGAACCGCGCGCCCAATCAGCCTGCTCCGGTGCATCAGTCGCCACCGTCGAACAACCTGCCGATCCAGCCACGGCCCGACACCGTGCGCCAGACTCAGGAACCGCGCCAGGGTTACTACCGCGACGAGCGGCCGCAGAATGGTTACCACAACCAGCAATGGCAAACCGGCAACCGGCCCAATGACAATCGCTGGCCGGGTCGCCCGGACGGACATGGCAACGGTTGGGGCCCAGGCCCGCAATACCGTCCGGGGCATGTGATCGACCGCTTCCCGGATCGCGAATACCGAGTGCCGTATCGCGGTCAGGATTACTTCTATTCCGGCGGCTACTGGTATCGCCCGCAAGGCCCGCGCTACATCGTCGTGCAGCCGCCACGAGGGATTCGCACCCAGTATCTGCCGGACTATGCCCGTGAAGTGTGGATCGGCGGTGCGCTGCTGTTCCTCGCTGCCGGTTCCTACTATGCGTATCAGGAAGCCACTCAGGATTACGTCGTAGTCGAACACCCGATTCAGCAACCGCCGCAACCGCAGCCGCAATCCCAGGGCTATGACGTCGAGGCCTATCCGGCCAACGGGCAGTCGCCGGAACAGGTGCAGCAGGACGGTTATCAGTGCTACCAATACGCCGTGCAGCAGAGCGGTTTCGACCCGCGTACCGCGACCTATCAGCCAGCGCCTGAAGTGGTGCAGGCTTACCGTCAGGCTCAGGGCAACTGCCTGAGCAGTCGCGGTTATCAGGTGTCTTACTGAATCCGGGTTTGCGCCCGTTCGGTCTTGACCACTTCCTGCGGGTCGGCGTGCACCAGCACTTCGGCTCGCGGGTAGGCGGCGTGAATCGCATCCGCCGCCTGATCGCTGATGCCGTGAGCCACTGACAAGGTCAGCTCCCCTGGCAACTCCAGATGCAACTGCACGAACCAGTGGTTGCCTGAAATCCGCGTGCGCAAATCATGCGCGCCCAATACGCCGGGTACGCCGCAGGCCAGTTCGAGCATGTGCTGACTGACGTCCGCCGGCAGCTCTTCATCCATCAGCACCGAAAAACTTTCCCGGGCGATCTGGATCGCGCTCCACAAGATGTACCCGGCGATCCCCAGACCGAACCATGCGTCCAACTGATGAAAGCCCATGCCGGCGAGAATCAGCGCGATCAGAATGCTGCCGTTGAGCAGCATGTCCGAGCGGTAATGCAGCGAGTCGGCGCGCACGGCGTTGGAGCCGGTCTGCTTGATCACCCGATGTTGCAGCGTCAGCAACGCGGCGGTCAGCAGCAGCGAGAACACGATCACGCCGATGCTCAGCCAAGGCGCGCCCAACGGCTCCGGTTGCTTGATGCGTTCATACGCCTGGAACGCAATCAGCACCGCACTGCCGCCGATGAACAGCGCTTGCGCCATGCCCGCCAGCGATTCGGCCTTGCCGTGGCCGTAACGGTGATCGTCATCGGCCGGACGCAGCGCGTAATGCACCGCCAGCAGATTGAGCAGCGAAGTGACGCCATCCAGCGCCGAGTCGGTGAGGCCGGCGAGCATGCTCACCGAGCCGCTCAGCCACCAGGCGATGGCTTTGGCGATGATCAGCGTGCAGGCCACCGCCACCGAAGCGCGGGTTGCCAGCCGCAGCAGGCGGGCGTGTTCGGGGCTGGTGGTCATGTGATTTCCTTATGCGGCGGGTTGCAGGCCAAACATCGCCAGTTGTTGCGTGCTGCCCTTGTGCTGGATCAGGCGCGGATCGTCCAGCGGCAGGTTGCGGCCCAGTTCTGTTTCGAGAATAGCCTGCAACTTGAGGTTATCGACCTGACCGTCCGGGCCGACCGCCTGTTTGAGCTTGGCCGGATCGACCTGAGCGGTGTGGCCCGGTTCGAAATAGATCGCGCCGGTGGTGAAGTCGACCGCGAACGCGATCAGCCCTGGAATCACGTAGAACAGCAGGCCCACGGCGTCGAGCACGGCAATCGCCGGGTCGATCTTGCCATCGATCTGACCGCGACGATCCGGGTAGAAAATCGAACCGCAAGCCGTGAGTTGCGTGAGCAGGGTGGCGACCAGTACACCGCCGATCAGGCGAGAAGGTAAGCGCATGGAAAATCTCCTGAGTCATTTGAAAACGAAGCGTCGTCATTTGAAATTAAGACCCTGACAAACGCCCGGCAGTTCGCCGTTATACTCGCCCTCGGCAGGGCGCGCCCACAGTAAATTGCGGCCTCGTCTCACCCCTACCGAAATATGTTGAGGATTGAAGTTGTTTTCTCCAGATCGACACCTCGTGAAGGTTGATGAATCCTGGCGGGGTTCGGCCCTCCGGGCTAAAGCTGTGAACGCGCCATGCTGCGTTGCGGAACTTGGCAAGGAAACGACCCTTACCTGCGTCCCGCGCCTTGCCTGGCACGCTCACAGCTTTAACGCGACTCGCAATTTACTGTGGGCACGCCCTGGGGAGCCAGCATGATTTCTTTGCCGATCGATGAAGTTTTACCCGCCCTGCGTGAAGCGTTGGCGACACGCCACGAAGCCGTGCTCGAAGCACCGCCCGGCGCCGGTAAAACCACCCGCGTGCCTTTAGCCTTGCTCGATGAAGCGTGGCTGGCCGGGCAGACCATTCTGATGCTCGAACCACGGCGTCTCGCCGCGCGAGCCGCTGCCGAACGGTTGGCCAGCGAACTGGGTGAGAAGGTCGGTGAAACCGTCGGTTATCGCATCCGCCTCGACAGCAAGGTCGGCCCCAATACCCGTATCGAAGTGGTCACCGAGGGGATTCTCACCCGGCGTCTGCAGGATGATCCGGCGCTGGAAGGCGTCGGTTTGCTGATCTTCGACGAATTTCACGAACGCAGTCTTGATGCCGATCTGGCCTTGGCCCTGAGTTTGAACGGTCGTGAACTGTTCCGAGCTGAACAGCCGCTGAAGATTTTGCTGATGTCCGCCACGCTGGAAGGCGAGCGTCTGGCCGGGTTGCTGGATGACGCGCCGATCCTGCGCAGCGAAGGGCGCATGTACCCGGTGACGATGCGCTGGGGGCGGCCGTTCCAGCCCGGCGAATACATCGACCAGCGCGTGACCCAGACCGTCCTCGAAGCCCTGCACGATGAAACTGGCAGCCTGCTGGTGTTTTTGCCGGGGCAGGCGGAAATCCGTCGGGTGCATCAGCAACTGAGCGATGCCATCGGCGAGCGTAAAGACGTATTGCTCTGCCCATTGCACGGTGAACTGGACCTGAATGCCCAACGCGCTGCCATCGACCCGGCGCCGGCCGGCCAGCGCAAAGTGGTGCTGGCGACCAACATCGCCGAGACCAGCCTGACCATCAACGGCGTGCGCGTGGTGATCGACGCCGGGCTGGCGCGGGTGCCGCGTTTCGACCCAGGCAGCGGCATGACCCGCCTCGATACTCAGCGCATTTCCAGGGCCAGCGCCACCCAGCGTGCGGGGCGGGCCGGACGTCTGGAACCGGGCGTGTGTTATCGCTTGTGGTCACAGGATCAGCACGAGCAACTCGCCGCTTACGGCAGTGCCGAAATTCTGTCTGCGGATCTGGCGAGTCTGGCGCTGCAACTTGGACGCTGGGGCGTGACTCCGGGCGAACTGGTCTGGCTCGATATTCCGCCGGCAGCAGCCTACGCCCAGGCGCAGGATTTGTTGCAGCGCCTGGGCGCACTCGAAGGCGAGGCGCTGACGTCCCACGGTCAGGCCATGGCCGAGTTGCCTGCGCATCCGCGCATCGCCCATCTGTTACTGCGCGGTCAGGCCCTGGGGCTGGCAAACATGGCGTGTGACGTCGCGGCACTGCTCGGCGAGCGCGATATTTTGCGCGGCGCCGGGGCCGATCTGCACAGCCGCTTGGTGCTGCTCTCCGGCGAAGAACGCGCGGCACGCGGTGCTCAGGGCGGCGTGCAGCGTGCGCGGCAACTGGCGCGGCAATATCGCGGTTACCTGCGCGGCAAGGCCAGCGCGCCGGTCAGCGATCCCGATCACCCGCGCTGGCTCGGTGCGCTGCTGGCGCTGGCCTACCCGGATCGCGTCGCCCAACAGCGGCGTGCCGGTGGCGCCGAATATCGTCTGGCCAATGGTCGCGCTGCGCTGTTCGCCGAAGCCGACAGCCTGATGAAGGAGCCGTGGATTGTGATCGCCGATCTCGGCAGTCGTCAGGGCCAGCGTGAGGAACGGATTTACCTGGCGGCGGATTTTGATCCGGCGCTGTTCGATTCGGTGCTCGCCGAGCAAGTGCGCGCTGTCGATCAACTGGACTGGGATGAGCGCGAAGGCGTGCTGCGCGCCGAGCGTCAGCTCAAGGTTGGCGAACTGATCCTCAGCCGCGAACCGTTGACCGGTCTCGACGAAGCGGCGCGCAGTCAGGCGCTGGTCAATCTGGTGCGGCGCAAGGGACTGGAGTTGTTGCCGTGGACGCCGGAGCTACGGCAGTGGCAGGCGCGGGTTGCGTTGCTGCGGCAACTGGAACTGAACGCTCAGGCCGAAAGCCAGTGGCCGGATGTCAGCGACGCAACGTTGCTGAAAACCCTCGAGCATTGGTTAATGCCTTATTTGGGCAAGGTCTCGCGACTGAGTCATTTCGCCAATCTGGACCTGTCGAGCATCGTCCGCAATCTGCTGCCGTGGCCGTTGCCGCAGAGGCTTGATGAGCTGGCGCCACATCACATCAGTGTGCCGTCGGGGTCATCGATTCGTCTGGATTACAGCGAGTTTCCGCCGATTCTCGCGGTGCGTCTGCAGGAGTTGTTCGGCCTCGCCGAGACGCCGCGAATTGCCGGCGGCCGGCAAGTGGTCAAGCTGCACCTGTTGTCCCCGGCACGGCGGCCGGTGCAGGTGACGCAGGATCTGGCCAACTTCTGGCGCAGCACCTATGCCGAGGTGAAGAAGGATCTCAAGGGGCGCTATCCGAAGCATTATTGGCCGGATGATCCGTTGGTGGCTGAGGCGACCGCGCGGGCCAAGCCGCGCGGCACCTGAAGAGCAAAACATCGCAGCCTGCCAACCAATCACGGTACGACATCAATCTATTGTGGGAGCGGGCTTGCTCGCGAAGGCGGTGCGCCAGGCACGGATGCATCAACTGACACGACGCTTTCGCGAGCAAGCCCGCTCCCACAGGGGGATATCGTGTTAACTGGCTACGGGGCTGCGGGCAGCAGGAACCGCGCAATCACCGGCAAGTGATCGGAAATGCGCAACGTATCGTCCTGCCGCACCCGCGCTTCGACCCGTTTGATTTTCGGGCTGTAGAACAGATAGTCCACGGTGCGGTCCGGGCCATTCAGGCCGGGGTCGTTGGGGTAGTGGGTCAGCCAGTGGGCGCGGTCGATGCCGCTGGCTTCGTTATTGGTCGGGATCATCGGGTACTTGTCCCACAACAGATGCAGGGCGCTGTCGATCGAGTAAGGCGTGCGCTGCTCGGCGGGCAGGCGTTGATACTGGCCCAGCGGCAACAGATTGAAATCACCGCCGATCAGCCACGGCAGGCCCTGGCTTTCGTACTTGTCGAGTACCTTGGTCACCGCTGTCACTTGCGCCTGCAAGGTCTCGTCCGGTTGGCGGGCGCGATCCAGATGGGTGTTGAACACCGTCAGTTGCCCGCCGTCGCTCAGCGGCAGTTTGGTCGCGAGCAGGGCGTCTTTGGGTTGGAACTGGCGGGAGATGAAATTCGCCGGAGGCACCGGCAATTGCAGGCGTTCGGCGTGTTCGATGCGGTAACGGCTCAGGGTCACCAGTTGCCGGCCAACGCTGCCGAAGATGTGCGGGTCGGGGACGAACTCGGCTTTCCAGTCGAAGGCATGGGCGCTGCACGGGTAGAGATCGGTGACCCGTTCCTGCAGCAGCTTGAGCTGATTCTGGTAATCACTGGCCTTGGCGCCGTCATCCAGCTCCTGCAGCAGCACCACGTCGGGCTGCTCGTCGCGAATCACCCGCGCCACTTCGTCGAGACTGAAGGCCATGTCTTCCGGGGATGGTGCTTCATCAGAGCCTTGGGCGAGATCGTTCCAGAACACGTAGCGCTTGCCCGCCAGGTACTGCACGTTCCAGGTCATGACTTTCAGCGCTTGCCCGGGCACCAGGGTCGGCGGCGTACCGCTGCAGGTGACGGGCAAGGTTTCTCGCGCATCGGGGCGCCAGGTCAGGCTGTAGATCAGCCCGCCGATCACGGCGATGGCGAGCACAATCAGTAACAGGGTGTAGCGCAGCAGACGGGGCATGGCTCGGCTTATCGCGTTACAAAAGTGATCCCGAGCATACCCGACCGCGGACGCTTGGCCCAAGGGCCGCGAAGTCAGACCGCTCCGGTACGTTTGTCAGGCAATTCGCTGATCAGCATGAACAGACGGAACAGCACCACACTGGTGAACAGCTGCAGGAAACTGTGCGCGCTGTCGATCATTACCGCGATCAGCGGATTCTGCGGGTCGGGGTACGCCGCCAGGGTCGCGCCCTTGAGCAGCCACAACGGCCCCATCACACACAGAATGCACAGCAGGATCCGCCAGAAATGCCCACGGGTCAGGCGCAGACTTTCCTTCATCGCCTGCAACGGCCCCATACCGCGCAACACCAGCAGGTATTCAGCGAATGCGAGCATGACCATCAGCATCAGCCCCGGCAGGAAATACAGCGACAACCCCAGCAGAATCAGCAAGGTATTGAGCGCGGTGAGCAAGGCGAAACGCGGCCACAGGCGCGCGGACATCGCCAGCAGATCGAGATTGCGCGGAGCTTCGCCACGGGTGCGAGCATCGAGGAACAGAATCAGCGCGGCGGTGTACAGCGGATACACCAGCAGACCGACGACCACGCTGGCGGCGGAGAAACTGTCCGGGTCGGTGACGTGATCCACCACTTGTTGCAGCGCCGCCTCGAAGATCACCAGCGGCAGGCATAACTGCACGATGCTGGCCAGATGGCGTTTGAAAAAATACAGAGAGTCGCGCAGTACATCGAAGGCATTCATCAGTCGGTATCGCAGGTCGAAAACAGTGGCTCACTTTAACCGATGACGCGCGGGCAGACACAAACGTAAACATTCGGTAAAGGTCGTTGAAACATCCTGTCACTGCCTCCATTACAGAGGTGCGCCGTGTCCGCAGTGGACACGGGCAACGTTATCCCCGGCAATCTACGAGGTCGCCATGAACAGCGAAGAGCAAACCCTGATCGATGGACTGTTTTCCCGGCTTCAACAGGCCGAAACGGAGGCAGCCCCGCGCGACGCCCAGGCCGAGGCGCGGATCAAGGAACACCTGACCCGCCAGCCGGCGGCAGGTTATTTCATGACCCAGGCGATTCTGGTGCAAGAGGCGGCGATCAAGAGCCTCGACGAACAGAACAAGCAGCTGACCCGACAAGTCCAGCAGTTGCAGGCTGAACTGCAAGCGGCCAAGTCGCAGAGCGCGGCCCCGGCGCCAAGCGGCGGCGGTGGTTTCCTGTCGAGTATCTTCGGTGGCGGCAGCTCGCGTCCGGCGCCGACCCAAAGCGCTCCGGCTTCCACCGGCGGCTGGCGTGAGCCGGCACCGCAGCAGAACTACGCTGCGCCAGCGCCACAACAGAACTATGCCGCACCACCGCCCAACTACGCGCAGCAAGCAGCCCCGGCCGCGGGCAGCAGCTTCCTCGGCGGCGCCCTGAAAACCGCCGCTGGCGTGGCCGGTGGCGTGATGCTGGCGCAGGGCATCAGCAGCCTGTTCCATCACAACCAGCAGCCTGAAGAAATTGTTGAAGTGATCAAGGAAGAGCCGGCGCAAGTGGCTGACCAGAGCGGCAACGATTGGGGCAATGACCAGCGTGTGGCCGATAACGGTTTCTCTGGCAATGACCAGGGCGGATTCACTGATACTGATTACAGCGATGACAACTCGTCGTTCTTCGATGACGACGATTCGTTCGTCTGACGGATCAGTCGCCAGTATCAAACCTGTGGTGAGGGGATTTATCCCCGATGGGCAGCGCAGCGGCCCCGAAAATGGGACTGCTGCGCACTCCATCGGGGATAAATCCCCTCACCACAGTCCACCATCCGTCCGGAGTGGTGGGTTGATTATTCGCGCCACCTTCCTGTGGACTGGCATACTGAGCGCCTTTTTCGGGCCCGGCGCCTGATCCCGCTTCGTGCGCTATGCGCTCACAGGAATCCCGGTGAAAAAAATCGCAGTGTTCGCCGATGTGCAGAACCTCTACTACACCGTGCGTCAGGCCTATGGTTGCCATTTCAACTACGCCGCGCTGTGGGCTGACATTAGCAAGCAAGGGCAGATCGTCGAGGCCTATGCCTACGCCATCGACCGTGGCGACAGCAAGCAGCAGCAGTTCCAGCAGATCCTGCGCAACCTCGGTTTCACCGTGAAGCTCAAACCCTATATCCAGCGCAGCGACGGCTCGGCCAAGGGCGACTGGGACGTGGGCATCACCCTCGACATCATGGACGCCGCCGACCATGTCGACGAAATCGTCCTGGCCTCCGGTGACGGCGACTTCGACATGCTGCTCGAACGCATCATCAGCAAGCACGGCGTACAGGCAGTGGCCTATGGCGTGCCGGGCCTGACCGCCAACTCGCTGATCCGCGCCGCCAGCCGTTATGTGCCGATCGAAGGCGCACTGCTGTTGAAAAACTGAGCGTTGCTCAAGAATTGATTTGAACGGAGTTGAACCCGGTTTGGAACGCATTGCAGTCATCGACTTTGAAACCACCGGCCTGTCGCCGAACAGCAGCTGTCGCGCCACGGAAATCGCCGTGGTCATGCTGGAAAACGGCCGTATCGTCGAGCGTTACCAGAGCCTGATGAACGCCGGCGTCCGCGTCCCCGCGTTCATCGAACAACTGACCGGCATCAGCAACGCCATGTTGCGCAGTGCACCCTCGGCCGAGCGGGTCATGGAAGAGGTCAACGAATTCGTCGGTTGCACGCCGCTGGTGGCGCACAACGCCTCGTTCGACCAGAAGTTCTGGGACTTCGAACTGGGGCGGATCAAACGCACCCGTCTGCAGAACTTCGCCTGCTCGCTATTGCTGGCCCGCCGCCTAATGCCAGCGGCACCGAATCACAAGCTCGGCACCCTCACCACCTTCGCCCGCCTGCCGCATACCGGCCAGGCGCACAGGGCGATGGCGGATGCCGAGATGGCGGCCAACCTGATGGCGCATCTGGCGGAAGAACTGCGGCACAAGCATGGGGTGCGTGAGCTGAACCACGACCTGCTGTGCAAACTGCAGAAAGTCCCCGCCGCGAAAGTCAGAGAACACCTGCAGCGCTACCGCTAATCCCGAAGTCACCCCCAACCCCTTGTGGGAGCGGGCTTGCTCGCGAAAGCGGTGTGTCATTCGGCAAAAGGTTGTCTGACACACCGCATTCGCGAGCAAGCCCGCTCCCACATTTGGATCTTCTGAGTTCCTGATTACTTACCGTTGCCTTCTATATGGCTGAGCGGCACGCGCTTCTCGATCGCGCTCGACAACACAATCGAGGTCTTGCTGAAGCCGAACTTCGCCACGCGATTGATCAACTCTTCCAGCTCCGTCATCGATGCCACCGCACCCTTCATCATCACGCACGGATCGCCCGTCACTCGAAAGCATTCGGTCAGTTGCGGGATTTTCACCAGTTCGTCGTAGACCTTCTGGCTGCCGTTCTGGTGCAGGCGCAATTCGATCATGCACTGAATCGGCAAGCCGATTTTCGACAGGTCGATGTTCGCCTGATACCCGGTGATCACTCCGGCGGCTTCAAGCTTGGCCACGCGCTCGGCCACTGCCGGGGCGGACAGGTTCACTTTGCGCGCCAGATCGGCGTAGGACGCGCGACCGTTCTCCAACAGGGCGCTGAGCAGCATGCGGTCGTATTTGTCCAAGGCCGGACTCCTGAAATTGCCAGACTTTCGAAATCGTGGTTTATCCCGTCGATCTCCGTTGTTTCAAAAGTGTACCGGCGCGATAAACAGGTTTTGTAGCTTATTTTTGCTCGCGGGCCTTTCTAGAATAATTCACACCCTGCCTCTGACTGTCGAGCTGCCCATGCCTGCCTTGCGCCGTTTTTCCTTGCCGTTGATCGCCGCGTTTTTCGCGCTGTATGTGATTTGGGGATCAACCTATCTGGTGATCCGCCTCGGCGTCGAATACTGGCCACCGCTGATGCTTGGCGGGGTGCGCTTCGTGATTGCCGGCAGCCTGATGTACGCCTTCCTGCGCTGGCGCGGGGCGCCGGCGCCGACCTGGGCGCAGTGGAAAGCGGCGGGGATCATCGGGATTCTGCTGCTCAGTTTCGGTAACGGCGCGGTCAGTGTCGCCGAGCACACTGGCGTGGCTTCCGGCGTGGCGGCACTGGCGGTGGCGACGGTGCCGTTGTTCACCTTGCTCTGCGGCTATTTCTGGGGCGCGCGCAATACGCGCCTCGAATGGGCCGGGGTGGCGTTGGGAATTGTCGGCATCGCCATGCTCAACATGGGTTCCAACCTGCAATCGAGCCCGCTGGGCGCGGCGCTGCTGATTTTTGCGGCGGCGACTTGGGCGTTCGGCTCGGTGTGGAGCAAACACCTGCCGCTGCCGCAAGGGGCAATGGCCAGTGCCGTGGAGATGCTGGTGGGTGGCGTGGTGCTGTTGATCGGCAGCGCAGTGAGCGGCGAACACCTGCAAGCCTTGCCGCCGATGGAAGGCTGGCTGGCCTTGGGTTATCTGATCTTCTTCGGCTCGATCATCGCCTTCAATTCCTACATGTACCTGCTCAAGCACGTGCGTCCGGCGGCGGCCACCAGTTACGCCTACGTCAACCCGGCGGTGGCGGTGTTGCTGGGGATCGTGTTTGTCGGCGAGACCATCGGTATGGAAGAAGCGCTGGCGATGCTGGTGATCATCAGTGCCGTGGTGCTGATCGGTCTGCCGCAGTGGCGGCGGCCGGCGCAGCCGCTCGTCGTGGAGACGCCGAAGACCGCCATTCCAGCAGAGCAACGTGTGAATTAGGGTAAACTGCGCGCCATTGCATCCTTGTTTTGCGCAACCGCGCTGATTTTTCCTACGGTACTCCCATGACTTTCGCCACCCTTGGCCTGATCGAACCCTTGCTGCGCTCCCTCGAGAAGCTCGGCTACCAGACTCCAACGCCGGTCCAGGCGCAAGCCATTCCGGCCGTTCTGGCCGGTCGCGACCTGATGGCTGCGGCCCAGACCGGCACCGGCAAGACCGCCGGTTTCGCCTTGCCGCTGCTGCAGTTGCTGGCCATGGAAGGGCCGAAAGTGGCCGCCAATTCGGCGCGTGCACTGATTCTGGTGCCGACCCGCGAGCTGGCAGAGCAGGTTCATGAGTCGGTGCGCCAATACGCTGAAAACCTGCCATTGCGCACGTATGCGGTGTACGGCGGCGTCAGCATCAATCCGCAGATGATGAAGCTGCGCGGCGGCGTTGATGTGCTGGTCGCCACGCCTGGTCGCCTGATCGACCTGTTCCGCCAGAACGCGTTGAAACTCGATCAGTTGCAAACCCTGGTGCTGGATGAAGCCGACCGTATGCTCGACCTGGGCTTCTCCGAAGAACTGGCGAACATTTACCGCATGCTGCCGAAGAAGCGCCAGACGCTGCTGTTCTCTGCGACCTTCTCCGATGACATCCGCCTGCTCGCCGGGCAGATGCTCAACGATCCGCTGAGCATTGAAGTCAGCCCGCGCAACGTCGCGGCCAACACCGTCAAGCAGTGGGTGGTGACGGTGGACAAGAAGCGCAAGCCGGAACTGTTCGTGCACCTGATGCGCAAGAACAAGTGGAAGCAGGTGCTGGTGTTTGCCAAGACCCGCAATGGAGTGGACGCGCTGGTGGAAAAACTCCAGGGCCTGGGTGTGAACGCCGACGGCATCCACGGCGACAAGCCGCAGGCGACCCGTCAGCGTGCGCTGGATCGTTTCAAACTCAGTGAAGTGCAGATTCTGGTGGCGACCGACGTCGCCGCCCGTGGTCTGGATATCGAAGATTTGCCGCTGGTGGTCAACTTCGACCTGCCGATCGTCGCCGAGGATTACATCCACCGCATCGGTCGTACTGGCCGTGCGGGCGCGACGGGCGAGGCGATCTCGCTGGTGTGCGCGGATGAAGTAAACATGCTCTCGGCAATCGAGATGCTCACCCGCCAGACCTTGAAGCGTCAGAACGAGCCGGATTTCGAACCTGAGCACCGCGTGCCGGATACCGATGCCAGCGGTCAGGTGATCAAGAAGCCGAAGAAACCGAAAAAGCCGAAAGCATCCGGCGGCGGTGGCAAGCGCAATCTGGGCAAGTGGGTCGACAGTGGCGACACCCAGGCGCCGGAGCCGTCGATCAAGCCTGTGCGTAAAGTGCCGGTGTTCAATACCGGGCCGCGTAAGCGCAAGCCTTAAAGCCAAAAGCCCCTCACCCTAACCCTCTCCCGGAGGGAGAGGGGACTGATTGGAGGATGCTTGAATTCTACGCCGACCTGATTCTGCTGCTGTGAATCCACAATCGACTCGGTCTTTCAGGTCGATGTGTTACGCCAGACACCTCGGTCGGCTCCCTCTCCCTCGGGGAGAGGGTTGGGGTGAGGGTTCAGGCAGGCACCTCGGACTTGAGCCACTGCAACATTCCAATCCCCGCCGCCCGCCCGCTGGCAAAACACCCGGTCAGCAGATAGCCACCTGTCGGCGCTTCCCAATCGAGCATTTCCCCCGCACAGAACACCCCCGGCAACGCCTTGAGCATCAAACGCTGATCCAGCGCTTCGAACGTCACGCCACCGGCACTGCTGATCGCTTCGTCAAGCGGACGGGTTTTCACCAAGGTCAGCGGCAACGCCTTGATCGCCCGCGCCAACAACGCCGGATCAGCGAAGGTTGCTGCGTCGGTCAGCTCGCGCAACAACGCCGCTTTCACCCCATCAATTCCGACCTGACTGTGCAGATGCTTGGCCATCGAGCGTGAACCGCGTGGCTTGCTCAACGCTGCCTGCAATTTATCCACAGGTCGGCCGGGCAACAGATCGATGTGCACCGTGGCTGAACCCTGCGTATTGATCGCCTCGCGAATCGGTGCCGACAGCGCATAGATCAGGCTGCCTTCGACCCCGGTTGCGGTAATCACGCATTCGCCCAAGCGCGGGATATCGTCGTTCAAACCGATGGCGACATTTTTCAGCGGTGCGCCGGCGAATTTGCTGACAAGCAATTCGCTCCAGGCCTGCACCTCGAAGCCGCAATTGCTCGGCTGCAACGGCGCCAGTCCTACGCCTTTTTGCTCCAGAGGCAGCATCCACGCGCCATCCGAACCCAGGCGCGACCAACTGCCACCGCCGAGGGCGAGCAGGGTGGCGTCGGGTTTGACGGTGATTTCGCCGTCGGGGCTGGCGATGCGCAGCGCATCGTGTTCATCCCAGCCGAGCCAGCGATGGCGGGTGTGGATAACCACGCCGCTGTCGCGCAGGCGTTTGAGCCAGGCGCGCAGCAGCGGCGCGGCTTTCATGTCGGTGGGGAACACCCGGCCGGAGCTGCCGATAAAGGTTTCGATGCCCAGTTCATGAATCCAGCGGCACAACGCGTCGGCGTCGAAACCGCGCAGTAACGGCGCGATCTGCGGCGCGCGTTCGGCGTAGCGCGCGAGGAATGCCGGGTAAGGCTCGGAGTGGGTGATGTTCATGCCGCCGACCCCGGCCAGCAGGAACTTGCGCCCCACCGAGGGCATGCCGTCGTACAGATCGACGCGCACGCCGGCCTGGCTCAGCACTTCGGCGGCCATCAGGCCGGCGGGGCCACCGCCGATGATGGCGACGTGAGCGGGGTGGGGGGCGGAGTTCTGGGTCATGGCGTGCGCTGCGGTATGGCGGGATAAGGCGCGCATTCTAACAGCGCAGACCTTTGTAGGAGTGAGCCTGCTCGCGATGGCGGTTGATCAGGCGACATAAGTGCTGAATGTCGGTCCGCCATCGCGAGCAGGCTCACTCCTACAAGGAGATCGAAGTGAATTCAGTATGTGGTCAAAAAATAACCATCGCGCTGTACGCCATGTTCGCTGTGGGCTGTAGTCCCTTTCGCTCAGGTTATCCACAGGCCGTTCCACAGCGATTGTGGGTAACGCAGCACAGCTTAGTGACATCCGTGTGACGTCCAGACCCGTTGCGCGCTGTGATGCAGGATGCCGTGGCGGCGGGCGAGGGCGTGGCGATCCTTGCTGTAGCCGCCGCCGATCACGCCGACTACCGGGATGTCGCGGCCCAGGCAATGGCGCATCACGCTTTCATCGCGGGCGGCAACGCCTTCGTCTGTCAGCTGCAGATAACCGAGGGCGTCGTCCTTGTGCACATCGACCCCGGCGTCGTACAGCACCAGGTCCGGTTGATAAAGCGGCAGCAGGTAATTGAGCGTGTCATCCACCACTTTCAGATAATCGGCATCGCCCATGCCGTTGGGCAGCGGAATGTCCCAGTCGCTTTCGGCCTTGCGTGCCGGAAAATTCTTTTCGCAGTGCAGGGAAACGGTAACTGCCTCCGGGGTGTCGTGGAGGATCCGCGCGGTGCCATCGCCCTGATGCACGTCGCAATCGAAGATCAGCACCCGGTTCACCCGACCGCTTTGCAGCAGGTAATGGCTGATGATTGCCAGGTCGTTGAAGATGCAGAAGCCGGCCGGGTAATCGTAGTGGGCGTGATGTGTTCCACCGGCCAAGTGACAGGCCATGCCATGCTCCAGAGCTTTTTCTGCCGCGAGAATCGAGCCGCCGACCGCCCGCACCGTGCGCCGCGCCAAGGCTTCGTTCCACGGCAGGCCAAGGCGCCGCTGGTCTTCGCGAGACAACTCGCCGCTCATGTAGCGTTCGATATAGCGGCGGTCATGCGCCAGGGCGAGGATGTCGTTGGGGCAGATCTCGGGACGCAGCAGGTCGGCGTCGCGGGTCAGGCCGCTGTCGACCAGGTGGTCGCGCAGCAAGCGGAATTTATCCATCGGAAAGCGGTGATCCGCCGGAAACTCGGGGCTGTAGTCTTCGTGGTAGATCAGCGGCAGGGGCATGGCAACTTCATGTCGGAACGATGGAAAGAGTGAACGATCCTACCAGCGATGTAGACTTGCGGCATGGAAATGGAGGGGCATGATGGAGCCGATTCAGCAACTCGAAAGCGCACGCCTGCTGATGCGTCAGTGGCGCGACGAGGATTTGCCGGAATTTGCGGCGATGTGCGCCGATCCTCAGGTGATGCGTTACTTTCCGGCCCCGCTCAGCCGTCTCGAAAGTGCGTCGATGATCGGCCGGGTGCGCGGGCATTTTGCCGAGCACGGTTTCGGTCTGTGGGCGCTGGAGCGCAAGGACAGCGGTGAGTTCATCGGTTTCACTGGCCTGGGTGTGGTCGGTTTCGATGCGCCGTTCACCCCGGCGGTGGAAATCGGCTGGCGTCTGGCCCGCGAGCATTGGGGGCTGGGCTATGCCAGTGAGGCGGCGTGGACGGCATTGCGCGCAGGTTTTGATCGGCTGGGGCTGAAGGAAATCGTGTCTTTCACCGCCCAGAGCAATCTGCCGTCGGAGAAAGTCATGCAGGCGATTGGCATGCAGCACGATCCGGCCGATGATTTCGATCACCCCAAACTTGCCGTCGATCACCCGTTGCGGCGGCATCTGTTGTACCGAATTACCAGGGAGCAATGGCTGCAAACCCTGCATGGCTAAGCCGACACGGACGTTTACAATGGCGCGACAGTGGCTCGCGCCAGAACCTGAATGGGCCGCCGCAGCCAAGACTGCGCGGCATAGCGTTGTGTGAGGAGAGTCTGAATGAGCCAAGTGTTGGAAGATCTGGTCGACCTGCTGACCCTGGAGCCAATCGAGGAAAACCTGTTCCGTGGCCGCAGCCAGGACTTGGGTTTCCGTCAGTTGTTCGGTGGCCAGGTGCTCGGTCAGTCGCTGTCGGCGGCCAGTCAGACGGTTGAAGAAGCGCGCCACGTGCATTCGATGCACGGTTATTTCCTGCGTCCGGGCGATGCCAAGTTGCCGGTGGTGTATTCGGTGGATCGCGTGCGTGACGGCGGCAGCTTCAGCACGCGACGGGTCACGGCGATCCAGAAGGGCCACCCGATCTTCACCTGCAGCGCGTCGTTCCAGTACGACGAGGCAGGCTTCGAGCATCAGAGCCAGATGCCGGTGGTGGTCGGCCCGGAAAACCTGCCGTCGGAGCTGGAACTGACCCAGCAACGCGCGCACCTGATCCCCGAGCACATGCGCGAAAAATTGCTGTGCCCGAAACCGATCGAAGTGCGCCCGGTCACCGAAAAGGATCCGTACAACCCGCAGCCGGCCGATCCGGTGAAATACGTGTGGTTCCGTGCCGACGGTGCGCTGGCGGATATTCCGGCGCTGCACAAGTACCTGCTGGCCTACGCCTCGGACTTCGGTCTGCTGACCACCTCGATGTTGCCGCACGGCAAGTCGGTCTGGCAGAAAGACATGCAGGTCGCCAGCCTCGACCACGCGTTGTGGTTCCACAACGATCTGCGCGCCGATGACTGGTTGCTCTACGCGATGGACAGCCCGTGGGCCGGCAATTCCCGGGGGTTCTCCCGTGGCAGCGTGTACAACCGCGCCGGGCAACTGGTGGCGTCGGTGACCCAGGAAGGCCTGATTCGTCACCGCAAGGATTGGGCATGAGCCTGAGCGATGTGAAGCACTGGGTGTTCGACATGGACGGCACCCTGACGGTCGCCGTGCATGACTTTGCGGCGATTCGCGTGGCGCTGGCGATTCCGCCCGAGGACGACATTCTCACCCACCTCGCGGCGCTTCCCGCCGATGAAGCCGCGGCGAAACACGCGTGGTTGCTGGAGCATGAGCGCGATCTGGCGCTGGGTTCGAAACCGGCTGCCGGTGCGGTGGAGCTGGTGCGTGACCTGCACGGGCGCGGTTATCGCCTGGGCATTCTGACCCGTAATGCGCGGGAACTCGCGCATGTGACGCTCGACGCCATCGGCCTGGCCGACTGCTTCGCCGTGGAAGATGTGCTGGGCCGCGATGAAGCGCCACCGAAGCCGCATCCCGGCGGGTTGCTGAAACTGGCCGAAGCCTGGAACGTCCCGGCCAGCGAAATGGTGATGGTCGGGGATTACCGTTTTGACCTGGATTGCGGGCGAGCGGCCGGGGCGCGGACGGTACTGGTGAATCTGCCGGACAATCCGTGGCCGGAGCTGACGGACTGGCATGCGCAGGATTGTGTCGAGTTGCGGCGGATGCTTTCGGTCTGAGATCTTTATTGTCTGATCTGGCCTCATCGCGAGCAGGCTCACTCCTACAATTGGAATGCGTTTCCCCTGTAGGAGTGAGCCTGCTCGCGATGGCGCCTCAACAGTCACCACAAGTCATTAATCAAACAGCGCTTTCAGCCCCTCCGGCGACGTCAACATCCCATCGCCGTTATGCCCGACCCCGGGCACTTCAACCAGCCGCTGATTGACCCCTTCCGGATGCCGGCGCAGCAGGTAGCCGAAAAACAGCTTGCCGCGTTCCAGCCGATACGCGCCTTGTGCCTCGGCGGCGCAACTCTTGTCCAGCGCCGGATGTTGCGGGTCTATGTCCTGCTGCCCCAGCAGATAAATCACCTCGCGTTTGATGTAGCTGCTCTCAAGCTGCATCGGCGTTTGCCCACCGGCGTACACCGGCATGTCGGTCAACCCGTACTTCCAGCGATTGAAACCCGGGCACTGTGCGTGATCGAACGCCATCGGCCGCTGTTCGTTGAAATACGCGTACGACGACGGATTGGCCACCACATAGCGCAGGCGAATGCCGTTGGCCTTCAGCGCCGGTTGCTCCTTGGCCAGCAGGGCGTAGCGCTGCACCACTTGCCCGCCGCCGGAATGGCCGAAAATCACGATCTGCTGCACATCCGGAAACTGCTTGCGGTCGCTGACCCGGGCAACGATGGCGTCAAGTGCCGCGTAGGAACTCAGCGGCTTCGGTCCTGTGGATAACCCGCCGCCCATCCACTCGTTGCCTTTCCAGCGCAGCAACGTGTTGGGCAGGGAGTACAGGGCGACGTCGCTTTCGTTGAGAAACTGCGGCGCGATCACCAGCGTGTGCGCCGTTTGCCCGGCCAGTTCGGTGGCGCGTTCGGCACTCTTGCGGTAGGTCTCGGCGTTGCGCAGACGACCGTGAATGACGATCAGCACCCGCTCGATTTTCTCCGGTGCCGGGCTGATGCCGACGGCCATTTCGCCGGCCTCGAATTGCAGGCGTCCGGGGCTGATGGCATCGACGCCCGCCGCGTGGGCGTTGCCGCCGATGATCAGTAAAGCCAAAAGCCATTTGCGCATTTACAGGTTTTTCGCCGCGAAGGTATCGCACTGGCCGACCTGGCCTTGGGCGAAACCGGTTTTGAACCAGCGCACCCTTTGCGCCGACGTGCCATGGGTAAACGAGTCCGGCACCACACGGCCCTGACCCTGTTGTTGCAGGCGATCATCACCGATGGCGTTGGCCGCATTCAAGGCCTCTTCGACGTCACCCGGTTCCAGCCAGTTCAGGCGCTTCTGCGCATGGTAGGCCCAGACGCCGGCGAGGCAGTCGGCCTGCAATTCCTGACGCACCAGCAAACCGCCGTCGCCCTGCATCTGCCGGCCTTGCTGACGGGCCGCCTGAATTTTTGCCGAGACGCCGAGCAACGTCTGCACATGGTGGCCGACTTCGTGCGCGATCACGTAGGCCTGGGCGAAGTCGCCGGCAGCCTTGAAGCGCTGGGCCATTTCCTGAAAGAACGCCATGTCCAGATAAACCTTCTGATCCGCCGGGCAATAGAACGGGCCGGTCGCCGAAGTCGCCAGACCGCAGGCGGAATTCACCCGGTTGCTGAACAGCACCAGGGTCGGGTCCTTATATTGGCGGCCGGCCTGCTGGAAAATCGCGCCCCAGGTGTCTTCGGTATCGCCAAGGATCGACCGCACGAATTCGGCCTGCTGGTCGTTGGCCGGTGGCGCCTGACGGGTTTGCGTCGAGGCCGGTGCCGATTGCTCGGTCATTTGCCCGGTGAGCTGGCCGAGGATCTGCAACGGATCCTGGCCGGTGATCCAGCCGATGCCGACGATCAGCAAAATCGCCCCCAGACTCAGACCCTTGCCGCCACCGAAACGCATGCCGCCGCCACCGCCGGTATCATCGCCACGGGCATCGACGACGTTGTCACTGCGTCGGCCTTTTTTCCATAGCATGTGGGAAATCCTCTTTCTGTTCGTGGTGATGAGTGTTGCTGGTGTGAGAGTGTGGCGCCAGTCCGGTCGTCCGTCTATTGGCGTACACGCAAACAGGCCCGGCCTCGGGTGACGAGGGCGGGCCTGTTATTGACGAGCGTGTGGGCGACTAATTCAATCCGTTGGCGGATTTCTCCTTTCGCACTGTGCGTCAGCGATCGAAGGCGTCCCACACCGGGGCGAAATCCGGGCTGACCTGACGCTGGTTTTTCGGCAGCGCGGCGATCAGTGCGCGGTCTTCAGCGTCCAGTTCAACCTGCAGCGAAGCCAGGTTCGCCAGTTGATTGGCGCGGCTGCTGGCTTTGGGAATCGCCGCGACGTTGGGCTGATCCAGCAGCCATTTCAATGCGACCTGAGTCGGCAGCACGCCGTGTTTTTTCGCGATCTGCTGAATCTGCGCAATGTCCGAGACCTTGTTGCGCGCCAGCGGTGTGTAGGCGGTCAGCGCCAGGTCGTGTTGGCGCGCATAGTTGAGCAGGGCGTTCTGGCCGAGGAGGACGTGGTACTCGACCTGGATCGCTGACAGAGGGATGCCGTATTCCTCGACGACTGTGCGCAGCAACGGCAGCGGAAAATTCGCTACACCGATGTTGCGCGCCAGACCCTGCTCCTTGAACGAAGCGAGGGTTTCAAGGGTGCGCGGCAGGTCCCAGCCGGTGGTCTGCCAATGGATCATGAACAGGTCGACGTACTCGCTGCGCAAGGCCTTGAGGCTTCGTTCCAGCGAGTGACGCATGGCGTCGGGTTGCAACTGGTCCCACCAGACCTTGGTGGTGACATGAATCTGCTCGCGAGGTGTCGGTGTGTTCGCCAATGCTTGTCCGACCGCGTCTTCGTTGTTGTAGGCCGCCGCCGTGTCGATGTGCCGATAGCCGAGATCCAGCGCTTGCTCCACGGCGCGGCTGCATTCGTCGCCGAGCATCGGCCAGGTGCCGAGGCCGAGTTTCGGCATGTTCAAACCCTGGGCGTTAACGATGTGCTGCATGGTCGATCTCCTGTTCGAAAGCAGTGATGCCGGCGATATGCCGGGCGGCGATGTAGCCGAAAGTCAGCGCCGGGCCAAGGTTGATCCCGCCTGCCGGATAGTGCCCGCCCATGATGCTGGCCATGTCGCCACCGGCGGCGTAGAGCCCGGCGATGGGCTGGGCATGAGCATCGAGCACTTGCGCCTGCGGGTTGACCTTGAGCCCGGCAAAGGTGCCGAAGCAGCCCGGTTGGACTTTCACGGCATAGAAGGGGCCTGTCTCTATTGGGGCAACGCAAGGGTTGGGAAGGTTCGCCGGATCGCCCTGTTTGCGGTTATAGGGCGTTGCGCCGCGACCGAACGACGGGTCCTCGCCGTGGCGTGCATGGCGGTTGTAGTCCTCCACCGTCTGGCGCAACCCGCTGGGGTCGATGCCGCAGGCGCTGGCCAATTCTTCAAGGGTGTTGCCGGTTTTCAGATAGCCGCTGCGGATAAATCCTGACACCGGCACGGGAAATGGCCGCGACATGCCCAAGCCATAACGCCGTTGAAAGGCACGGCTGCAGATCAGCCACGAGGCGACCTCTTCGCCTTCAGGCGTGGCGGCAACCATGGCGCTGACGTAGTCGTAGTAACCGTTGGCCTCGTTGACGAAGCGCTGGCCGTTGCGCAGTACGCCGATGATTCCCGGTTTGCCGCGTTCGATGATGTGTGGGAAATGGCCGATGCTGCCGTCAGCATGCGGCACTTGCGAGACCGGCGCCCAGGCCACGGGCGACGCCAGCTCGGTATTGACCGTGGCACCGACGCTTTCGCCCAGACGCAGGCCATCGCCATTCACCGCCAGCGGCGGCAGTGCCCAGTGTTCATGACCCGTGGGCGTGCGCGGAAACAAGGCCTTGCGCCGCTCGATGTCGTTGGCGAATCCGCCGGCGGCCAGCACCACGGCTTTGCGTGCATGAATGCGGATCGGGCCTTTGGCGCTGTTGACCAGCGCGCCGCAAACCCCTGCTTCATCGCGCAGCAGTTCGGTCACTGGCGCTGACTCCCATAACAGGACGCCAAGGTCCTCGGCGGACTTCGCCAGTCGTGCGACCAGCGCCACACCGTTGACCAGTTGCATGGCCCGGCCGTGTACCGCGAGGTCAAGCAAGTGCCGGGTAAAACGCCGGGTTACGTGCCACGCGGCTTTCAGCGAACGGGTGAGATTGAGGAACGCCGAAAGGTCGGCGCCGGCCATGATCGGCATGCCCATGAAGGACGTTTCGCGCATTGTTGTACGCAGGCGCCTGAGCAGGCGTCCGACTGTTCGTCCGTCGTAAGGCGCCGCGATGACCGAGCGACCGCCCGTGCCCGCGCCGGGCGTATCGCCATGAATGTCGGCAATGGCGTTGCCGTCGGCAAATTGCAGAGCAGTGTGCTGTTCGAAAAACGCGACCATGTGCGGCCCGGCGGTGAGGAATGCGTCGACCATTGCCGGGTCGTAATGCTCACCGAGTTCGTGGCGCAGGTAAGTGCGCGGTCGCTCGACGTCTTCGACGATGCCGGCGCGTCGGGCCAGCGGATTGCACGGCACCCATGCCCAGCCGCCGGACCACGCGGTGGCACCGCCGAACACCGGATCTTTTTCAACCACGATGACCTTCAGGCCGTGCCATGCGGCAGTGACCGCTGTGGATAAACCGGCGGCACCGGAGCCGACGACCAGAACGTCACAGTCGATTTCGGGAAGTTCGGCAGGCATCAGGCAAAGCTCCGCAGCTGGGTTTTATTGGAATCAGGTTCCGGAAATTAACCAATGATGTGCAGCTGCAACAAGGCATGGTTTAGTAAAGTGGGCGGTTATCGCACGCCAGTTCCGGATTTCGCTTTGTCTCGGATGTCTTCTAGAATCGGCAAAATTTCACTTGGACCTTCCCATGGCCGGCAGTCAGATCGAACGGGTTTTCAGCGTGCTGGAAAGCCTCACCAGTGAGCCGCGCGGGCTGCCGATGCAGACGCTGGCCGAGCAACTGGACATCCCGAAAAGTGCCACCCACCGGATGCTCGCGGAGCTGATTCGGTTGGGCTACGTGCGGCAGAATGCCGACACTTTGCGCTATCACCTGTCGACCAAACTGGTGGCGATGGGGTTTCAGTACCTGTCGAGCAGCGGTGCCGACATCGTGCAACCGGTGCTGGATCGACTGGCGCAGGAAACCGGTGAACTGGTGCGTCTGGGGGTGATCGATGGCGAGCGCCAGACCTGGATCGCCAAGGCGCAGGGCGCACGCACGGGCCTGCGTTATGACCCGGACATGGGCCGCGACGCGCCGTTGTTCTACACCGCTTCCGGGCATGCGTGGCTGGCCTGCATGAGCGATGCCGAGGCGTTGTCGCTGGTCGAGCGCCAGGGCGCGGAAGTACCGGTGGGCGTCGGGCCGAATGCGCCGCGCTCCAATATCGAACTGCTGGAGCGCCTGCGCCTGGCGCGGGAACAGGGTTATGCCTGTGTCGAGGAAAGTTCGGCGGTGGGCACCTCGGCGATTGCCGCGGTGGTCAAGCATCCGGTTGACGGGCGAGTGATCGGCGTACTGAGCATTGCCGGGCCGAGCGCCCGGATGCCCGGCGCGCGGCTGCACGAATTGGCGCCGCTTCTGATGCGGTTCACGGAGGAATTGTCGGCGGCGAGCCTGGCGTCCGAATTGTTCGTCTGACTCGCACCGATCCCTGTAGGAGCTGCCGCAGGCTGCGATCTTTTGATCTTGAAAATCAAAGTCAAAAGATCGCAGCCTTCGGCAGCTCTACAGGTTGAGCATCAAGTACGAAGTTGTGCGGTGTCCGCACGGTTTTCCCATCACTGGGTGTTTGATTGTGGAACGCGGTTCTAAATTGTTGCTGGAGTGACATTTCCAACAACAATCACAAGAGGATCGCCCCTTGACTTCGCCCCTTCGTATCGCCCTGATTGGCGCTGGCAACATGGGCCAGCAGCATTACCAGCACCTGCAAACCCTAGAAGAAGCCCGGTTGTGCGCAGTGGCCGATCCCGGTCCGCAGGCTCCCGCGCTGGCGGCGCAGTGGGGCGTGGCGTATTTCGCCGATCACCGGCAGATGCTGGAGCAGGTACGGCCCGATGCGGTGATCGTGGCCAATCCGAATAATCAGCACGTCAGCACGGCGCTGGATTGCCTCGCCGCCGGGGTTCCGGTGTTGCTGGAGAAACCGGTCGGCGTGCACCTGGATGAGGTGCGTGAGCTGGTGGCGGCGGTCAAACGCTGTGGCGTGCCGGTGCTGGTCGGCCATCATCGGCGGCACAATCCGCTGATCGTGCGCGCCCATGAGTTGTTGCGCAGCGGCGCGCTCGGGCGGCTGACCACGGTTACCGCACTGTTCCAGTTACGCAAACCCGACCGTTATTTCGAGATCCCGTGGCGCCGTGAACCGGGGGCGGGCCTGTTGCTGACCAATCTGATTCACGACCTCGATCTGCTGCGTCATCTGTGCGGTGAAGTGCAATCGGTGCAGGCCGTCACCGACAACGCGGTGCGGGGTTTTGCCAACGAAGACAGTGTCGCGGTGTTATTGCAATTTGCCGGCGGTGCACTGGGCACGCTGAGCGGTTCCGATGCAGTTGCCGCGCCGTGGAGTTGGGAGCTGAACTCCGGGGAGAACCCGGTCTATCCGCGTCAGGACGATCAGCCGTGTTATCTGCTGGCGGGCACCGCCGGGGCGCTGAGCATTCCGCAACTCAAGCGTTGGCATTACGCTGCCGATCAAGTCGATGCCGGTTGGCACGAACCGCTGATCGCGCAGCAAGAACAGTGTGAGGCAGGGGACGCGTTGCGGTTGCAGCTGCAGCATTTTGTGCAGGTCGCGCGGCGTGAGGTCGAACCCTTGGTCAGTGCCGCCGATGCCGCGCGAACCCTGGCGCTGGTCGAGGCGATTCGTGAAGCGGCGGCCAGCGGCCGTGCCTGTTCCCCGGCAGCGGTCGAGGCTTGAGCATGAACGAACGAATCCTGTCTCTGGCCAGTCTCACCGTACTCGAATTGTCGCCACCGCAAATGGTCGAGGTGGCGGCGCGTGCCGGTTACAGCCATGTCGGTCTGCGCCTGGAGCCGGCGACGGCGGAGGAATATCACTTTCCATTGGTGGCCGATGGCGGCTTACGGCGTCAGACGTTGGCGCGTTTGCGCGACACTGGCATCGCTGTGCTCGATGTGGAAATCCTGCGTCTGAAACCGCACACCGTGGTTGCCGATTTCGAGAAGCTGCTGGCCGTCGGCGCGGAGTTTGGCGCCAGTGAATTACTGGTCGCCGGCAATGATCCTGACGAGCAACGGCTCACCGACAACTTTGCCGCGCTATGTGATCTGGCGGCGCCTTACGGTTTGCATCCGCATCTGGAGTTCATGCCCTGGACCGATGCGTGCAACCTCGAACAGGCGTTGCGCATCGTTGCCAATGCCGACCGGGAAAACGCCGCGGTGCTGGTCGATGCCTTTCATTTCGATCGCTCCGGTTCACGGCTGGAGGATCTGGCCCACGTCGCACCTGCGCGCCTGCGTTATGCGCAATTGTGTGATGTGGCGGGACCGAGACCGGCGGACATGGCCGAGATCTTGCGTCAGGCGCGCAATGAGCGGCGGTTTCCCGGCGAGGGCGATTGTGACCTGCACGGTTTGTTGCGCAGTCTGCCAGCTAATATTCCACTGAGCCTGGAGATCCCCACGGTAAAACTGCTGGAGCAGGGCGTCAGCGGATTGCAACGAGCGCAGATGGCGCTCGACAGGACGCGGGAATTGTTGGCGCAGTTATAAGTCAGTTTTTGTGGCGGGGCGCCAGCGTCCTCGCCACTGTTTATTTTTCCTTCAGAGATATCCAATGACCGTCAGCACCCCGCTCTCCGGTGTCAACCAACCCTTCAAGGGGATCTTGCTGATTGTCGTGGCGACTTTCCTGTTCTCCAGCCACGATGCGCTGTCGAAATACCTCTCGGGTTTCTACCCGATCATCATGGTGGTCTGGGCGCGGTATCTGGTGCACACCTTGCTGATGGCGGGGATTTTCCTGCCACAGTCGGGGTTGCGCGTGCTGCGCACCAAACGACCTTTATGGCAGTTGGCGCGGGCGCTGTGCCTGCTCGGCACCAGTCTGTTTTTCACCACGGCGCTGCTGTATATCCCGCTGGCCGAGGCCACGGCGGTCAACTTTCTCGCGCCGGTGCTGGTGACGGCGCTGTCGGTGCCGTTGCTCAAGGAACGGGTGACGCGCGGGCAGTGGATCGCGGTGATCTGCGGTTTTATCGGGGTGCTGATCATCGTCCATCCGGGAGGCGAGTTGTTCACCCCGGCGGTGCTGCTGCCGTTCTGCTCGGCGTTGTTTTTCTGCTTCTATCAACTGCTGACGCGCAAGCTCGCGGAAATCGACAGCCCGACCACCAGCAACTTCTTCGCCGGGTTGTGCAACACCTTGGTGATGAGCGCGCTGGTGCCGTTCTTCTGGCAAGTGCCAACGTTGTCTCACGCCGTGTTGATGCTGGCGCTGGGCAGCTGCGGGATGACCGCGCACCTGTTTCTGACCCAGGCGTTCCGCCATGCCGCGCCGGCATTGCTGGCGCCGTTCGGTTATTGCCAGATCGTGTTTGCCGGGTTGTTGGGGTGGGTGGTGTTCAACCACACGCCGAGTCTGTTGACGGTGATCGGCATTGCGGTGATCTGCTGCAGCGGCCTGGCGGCGGCTTGGCAGCAGAGCCGCAGATGAGAGAGATAAATAACCCTGTGGGAGCGGGCTTGCTCGCGAAGGCGGTGGATCAGTCGACATCTTCAGTGACTGACTAAATGCTTTCGCGAGCAAGCCCGCTCCCACAGGGGGGAGGGGTGCAGGCAGGTTATTCGGTGACGTCTGGAATCTTGCGCGGTGCCATGAAGTACATCCAGGTCAGGGCAATGAAGTACATCGCCGGGATCAGCGTGAACAGCACCGTGTAGTTGTTATGGGTGACGGTCAGGATGTGGCCGACGATCTGGGTCATGAACATCCCGCCGATCGCGGCGCACATGCCGCCGAAACCGAACACCGTGCTCATCATGTGCTTGGGCGTGTAGTCCATCACCAGGCTCCAGATGTTCGCAGTCCAGGCCTGATGCGCGCCGATGGCCAGGGAGATTGCCGCGACGGCGACCCACAGATTGCTTGAGCCGGCGGCCATGATCACGCCGATGATGCAGCAGGCGAACAGGAACATCGACAGCAGCCGCGCCTTGATCGAGTTCATGCCGCGACCGATCAGGAACGAAGACAGAATGCCGCCGCCGACACTGCCGAAGTCGGCCGTCACGTAGATGATGATCAGCGGAATACCCATCTGGGTGACGTTGATGCCCAGGTTGTATTGCTGATTGAGAAACGGCGGCAGCCAGTACAGGTAGAACCAGAACACCGGCGCAGTCAGCGAGTAGGCGAGGGCGAAGGCCCAGGTGCCGCGCATGCGCAGGATGCGTGAAAACGGTACGCGGGCCTGTTCCGGTTCGACTTCCTGCTGGATGTACTCAAGCTCGGACTGTTTAACGCTTGGATGGTCTTCCGGGTTGAAGTACTTCAGGCCCCAGAACAGCAGCCAGATCCCGCCGAGTGCCGACATGCACAGGAACGCCGCCTGCCAGCCCCACACGTGAAGAATCAGTGGCAGCAGCATCGGCGTGAACATCGCGCCGACGTTGGTCCCGGCGTTGAAGATGCCGGTGGCCACTGCACGTTCGCCGGCCGGGAACCACAGCCGGGTGGTTTTCACGCAGGCCGGGTAGTTGGCTGCTTCGGTCAGGCCGAGGATGAATCGGCAGACCATGAAGCCCACCGCCGAAGTCGCCAGGCCGTGGGCGCCGGTAGCCAGGCTCCAGAGCAGCACTGCGCAGAAGAACACGCGTTTCACGCCGACCCGGTCGATCAGGCGTCCCTGCAGGACGAAACCAATCGCGTAGCCGACCTGAAACCAGAAGTTGATGTTGGCGTAATCCATCGCCGTCCAGCTCATTTCCTTGGCGAGGATCGGCTGCATGACGCCGAGGGCTGCGCGGTCGATGTAGTTCAGGGTCGTGGCGAAAAACACCAGCGCCAGCATGCCCCAACGGGTCTTGCCGACAGCCATGGCGCCGCGGATCTTGTCGCCGATGCCACCCGTGGCAGTGCTCATGGCCGGGGCCATGCGGGAAGTCTGTGAAGGAATCATTGTTCCACCCGTTTTTGAATTTGTTATGTGGTGTTGTTTGCACGCACTGCGACCGAAGGTTCATTTCCGGACTCAATGTGAAGTCGATGGTGGGCAGTGGACGAAAAATCGTCAATTCGCCGAAACGCCATAGTGTTCGATAATCGCACGCAAAACTAACCGGCTGGTACACTTTAAATTGCTGCTGAAGACGATGCAGCCAATAATTTCCTCACGATAAAAAATGATCCCCTGTAAAAAAACTGCAGCGCAGTCCGGGAGTAGCAACATGCAGCGTTCCATTGCCACCGTTTCCCTGAGCGGCACCCTGCCGGAAAAGCTCGAAGCCATTGCCGCCGCCGGGTTCGACGGCGTCGAGATCTTCGAGAACGATCTTCTGTATTACGACGGCAGCCCGCGGGAAATCAGGCAGATGTGCGCTGACCTGGGGATCGCCATCACCCTGTTCCAGCCGTTCCGCGATTTTGAAGGCTGCCGCCGTGATCGGCTGGCGCGCAATCTGGAGCGGGCCGAGCGCAAATTCGACCTGATGCAGGAGCTGGGCACCGATCTGGTGCTGGTCTGCAGCAACGCCTCGGCGGACAGCGTCGGCGACCGGCAGATTCTCGTCGATGATCTGCGGCTGCTGGCCGAACGTGCCGGCGCTCGCGGGTTGCGTATCGGCTATGAAGCGCTGGCCTGGGGCCGGCACGTCAATACTTATCAACAGGTCTGGGACATTGTTCGCCAGGCCGACCACCCGGCACTCGGCGTGCTGCTCGACAGCTTTCACACCTTGTCGCTGAAAGGTGATCCAAGCGCGATTGCCGACATTCCTGGCGACAAGATCTTCTTTGTGCAAATGGCCGACGCGCCGATCCTCGCCATGGACGTCCTGGAGTGGAGCCGGCATTTCCGTTGCTTCCCGGGGCAGGGCGAATTCGATCTGCCGGGGTTCCTCGCGCCAATCATCCAGAGCGGTTACACCGGGCCGTTGTCGCTGGAGATCTTCAACGATGGCTTCCGCGCCGCGCCACCACGGGCCAACGCCGCCGATGGTCTGCGTTCGCTGCTGTATCTGGAAGAGAAAACCCGTCAGCGCCTGGAACAGCAAGCAACGCCAGTGGCCAACCGTGAAATCCTCTTCGAAACGCCGCCGGCCAGCGAGTACAACGGCATCGAGTTTCTCGAGTTCGCCGTCGACGAAAGCCTCGGCGCCAAACTGAGCAACTGGCTGGAGCGCCTGGGCTTCGTTAAGGCCGGGCAGCACCGCTCCAAGAGTGTGAGCCTGTTGCGCCAAGGCGATATCAACCTGATCCTCAACGCCGAGCCGTATTCGTTCGGCCACAGTTTTTTCGAGGCCCACGGCCCGTCGCTGTGTGCCACCGCTGTGCGGGTCAAGGACAGCGCCAGCGCCCTGGCCCGCGCCGTCGCCTACAAGGGCCAGCCCTATCGCGGCCTGGTCGGCCCCAACGAACTGGAACTGGCCGCGGTGCGTGCGCCGGACGGCAGCCTGATTTATCTGGTGGATGAGGCGGCGGACGTTTATGGCACCGACTTCAATCTGCTGCCGAACGCTCAGGCCCGTGGCGGCCTCAAGCGCATCGATCACATGGCCATGGCGCTGCCGGCCGACAGCCTCGACAGCTGGGTGCTGTTCTACAAGAGCCTGCTGGATTTCGAGGCCGACGATGAAGTGGTGCTGCCCGATCCGTACGGTCTGGTGAAAAGCCGGGCGTTGCGCAGCCGCGACAGCTCGATCCGTCTACCGCTGAACATCTCCGAGAATCGCAACACCGCGATCTCCCACGCGCTGTCGAGTTATCGCGGCTCCGGTGTGCATCACATCGCCTTCGATTGTGATGACATCTTCGCCGAAGTCAGCCGCGCCAAAGAAGCCGGTGTGCCGTTGCTGGATATCCCGCTCAACTATTACGACGACCTCGCCGCGCGCTTCGATTTCGACGACGAGTTCCTCAGCGAGCTGGCGTACTACAACGTGCTCTACGACCGCGACGCGCAGGGCGGCGAGTTGTTCCACGTGTACACCGAGCCGTTCGAGGGGCGCTTCTTCTTCGAGATCATCCAGCGTAAAAACGGCTATGCCGGTTATGGTGCGGCGAACGTTGCGGTCCGTCTGGCGGCGATGGCCAAATCACGCAGCGGTGCGGTGCGTCAGGCGAAGTTGTAGGAATTTCGTAAACGCGGGATTAAACACGAGCCGCGTGGCTTCCTTCACTGTGCAGCGCGGCCCATAATCGCCAACCTGTGCAGTGATGGCCGTGAGCCCGCAATGACAATGACTTCAGAACTCCCCGCCGCTCCCGTCGAATCCGGTATCGAGCCGCGCAAGAGTCGCAAGAACAACCCGGAAAAAACCCGCGAGAACATCCTGCAGGAGGCGATCGTCGAGTTCGTCCAGCAGGGCTTGTCCGGCGCCCGCGTCGACGCGATCGCCGAGCGTATCCACACCTCCAAACGCATGATCTATTACTACTTCGGCAGTAAGGAGCAGTTGTACGTCGAGGTGCTGGAGAAGCTTTACGGCGACATCCGCAGCACCGAAAACCGCCTGCACCTGGCCGAGTTGCCGCCGGTGGTGGCGATCCGTCGACTGGTGGAATTCACCTTCGATCACCACGACCGCAACGTCGATTTCGTGCGCATCGTCTGTATCGAAAATATTCACAACGCCGAGTTCGTGAAGCGTTCGGACACGATCAAGGCGATGAACAATACGATCCTCGATTCACTGGGCGAGATTTTGCGGCGCGGTGCCGAGGAGGGGGTCTTCCGCGCCGGGCTGGACGCGCTGGATGTGCACTTGCTGATCAGTTCGTTCTGTTTCTACCGCGTCTCGAACCGCCATACGTTCGGTGAGATTTTTCAGATCGACCTGCCGGACGAAAGCATCAAGCAGCGTCATCGCGAGATGATCTGCGAGTCGGTGTTGCGCTACTTGCAGCCGTGACACCTATCCAATGTGGGAGCGGGCTTGCTCGCGAAAGCGGCGTGTCAGCCTATACATCTGGCGCCTGACACACAGCCTTCGCGAGCAAGCCCGCTCCCACAGGATCGATGTTTATCTTCAGCCGTTCATGCTTTGAAAATGCGCAAGCATCCGCTGCGCATCCGGCACCACGCCGCTGAACAATTCAAACGCCTTCACCGCTTGAAACACCGCCATGTTGCCGCCGTCCAGCGTGCGGCAACCCAGCGCGCGGGCGTTGCGCAGCAGTTCGGTTTCCAGCGGGAAGTAAACGATCTCCGCCACCCACAATTCCTTGCGCAGCAACTCCACCGGCACTGGCATCCCCGGCAGTTTGGCCATGCCCATCGGCGTGGTATTCACCAGACCATCGGCCTGATTCAGCGTGCCCGGCAGATCTCGCCCGGCCACCGCGCGGCCTGAGCCGAAATGCTGGTTGAGGTTGTTCGCCAGACTCTCGGCACGTTCGCGGTCGACGTCGAAAATGCTCAGTTGCTGTACGCCTTCGCTCAGCAGCGCGTGGGCCACTGCCGCTCCCGCACCGCCGGCCCCCATCTGGACGACACGTTCACGCGCAGCGTCCTTCAGGCCTCGGCGAAAACCTTCGGCAAAACCCAGGCAATCAGTGTTGTGGCCGATGCGTTTGCCGTCCTTGAGCACCACGGTGTTGACCGCGCCGATGCCCCGGGCTTCCGGGGACAGTTCGTCGAGCAGCGGGATGATCGCCTGCTTGCACGGGAAAGTAATGTTCAGGCCGGTGTAGTTCATCCGCTCGGCCGCCTGCAGCAAGTCGGGCAGGGCGTTGCTGTCCAGATGCAACTGATCGAGATCAATCAGCCGATACAGGTAGCGCAAGCCTTGGGCGTCGCCCTCATGTTCATGCAGTGCTGGCGTGCGCGAGGCTTGAATACCCGCACCGATCAGGCCAGCCAGTATTACCGGTTTACGGGTCATGCTGCGCGCCCCTTCAGTCGCTGACTGAAATGCTCCAGGGCCAGGCGATAGCCATGGCTGCCGAAGCCGCACATCACCGCCGTGGCGATGGCCGAGACAAACGAGTGGTGGCGGAATGGCTCACGCGCATGCACGTTGGACAGGTGCACTTCGATCACCGGCAACTCACTGGCCACCAGCGCGTCGCGGATCGCCACCGAGGTGTGCGTCCACGCCGCCGGGTTGATCACGATCCCGGCGCAACGGCCGCGTGCCGCATGAATCCAGTCGAGCAATTCGCCTTCGTGATTGGTCTGGCGAAACTCCACGGCCAGGCCGAATTCTTCGGCAGCGCGGCCGCACAGAGCAGAAATATCAGCCAGGGTTTCGTGACCGTAGGTTGCCGGTTCACGAGTGCCGAGCAGGTTCAGGTTCGGGCCGTTGAGCACCAGAACGATAGGGGGCATGGGGGCAAACTCCACTTATTGTTTTTGGCTTGGGCCGAAGGTTTCAGCCTGTGGAGGTAAAATGTACCAGATGGTTACCATGGTCAATTGAGCAACGTTGCGCTTGGCGCTTAGTGTTCGTTAATCGCACAAAACAAAACATCACCCACAAAAAAGCCGTCAATCACGACGGCTTTCTCGTATCTGGCATTCGCCATCAACGCCGGGTCAGCAACACCCCGGACTCCATGTGATGTGTCCACGGGAACTGGTCGAACATCGCGCAGCGGGTGATGCGGTGCGTGTCGTGCAGTTGGGCGATGTTGGCCGCGAGGGTTTCCGGGTTGCAGGAGATGTACAGGATATTGTCGAAGCGCCGGGTCAGCTCGCAGGTGTCCGGGTCCATGCCGGCGCGCGGCGGGTCGACGAATACGCTGCCGAACTCGTAGCTTTTCAGGTCGATGCCTTGCAGGCGACGGAACGGGCGCACTTCGTTCAGCGCTTCGGTCAGCTCTTCGGCGGACAGGCGCACCAGCGTGACGTTATCCACAGCGTTTTCGCTGAGGTTGCTCAGTGCGGCGTTGACCGAGGTCTTGCTGATCTCGGTGGCCAGCACTTTGCGCACACGGGTGGCGAGCGGCAGGGTGAAGTTGCCGTTGCCGCAGTACAGCTCCAGCAGATCATCGCTGCGATCGCCCAGCGCTTCGAATGCCCAGTTCAGCATCTTCTGGTTCACCGTGCCATTGGGCTGGGTGAATGCGCCTTCCGGCTGGCGGTAGCTGAAGGTGCGACCACCGACTTCGAGTTTCTCCACCACGTAATCGTGGCCGATGACTTCGCGCTTGCCCTTGGAACGCCCGATGACGCTGACGTTGAGATCAGCCGCCAACTTCGACGCGGCCGCATGCCAGTGCTCGTCCAGCGGACGGTGGTAGCACAGGGTGATCATCGCATCGCCAGCCAACGTGGTCAGGAACTCCACCTGGAACAGCTTGTGGCTCAGCGCCGAACTGGCCTGCCATGCCGCCTTGAGCTGCGGCATCAACTGGTTGATGCGCAGGCTGGCAATCGGGAACTCTTCGATGAGGATCGGCGTGCGTTTGTCGTCCTGAGAAAACATCGCGTAGTGCCGTTCGCCGGCCTCGCGCCACAGGCGAAATTCCGCACGCAGGCGGAAGTTCTGCAGCGGCGAGTCGAACACGGTCGGCTCTGGCGCATCGAACGGGGCCAGCAGGTCACGCAAACGCGTGACCTTGTCTTCGAGCTGAGTGGCGTAGGCCTGGGAATCGAAAGTCATGCGTTGAACCAACCCAACTTGATCACAAACAGAATCGACAGAATCACCAGCGCCGGGTTCAGCTCACGGGCGCGGCCCGACAGCAGCTTGATCACGGTCCAGGAGATGAAACCGAAGGCGATGCCGTTGGCGATCGAGTAGGTGAACGGCATGGCCAGCGCGGTGACCACGACCGGTGCGGCGACGGTGATGTCTTCCCAGTCTATTTCCGCCAGGCCCGAAGTCATCAGCACGGCGACGAACAGCAGCGCTGGTGCGGTGGCGAAGGCTGGCACGCTGGCCGCCAGTGGCGAGAAGAACAGCGCCAGCAGGAACAGGATAGCTACCACTACAGCCGTCAGACCGGTACGCCCGCCAGCGCTCACGCCAGCCGCGGATTCGATGTAGCTGGTGGTGGTCGAAGTACCCAGCAGCGAGCCGGCCATCGCCGCGGTGCTGTCGGCGATCAGTGCCCGGCCCATTTTCGGCATGTGGCCGTCCTTGCCCATCAGGCCGGCACGCTTGGCGACGCCGATCAGGGTGCCGGAGTTGTCGAACAGGTCGACGAACAGGAAGGCGAAGATCACGCTGACCAGACCGATATCCAGCGCGCCCTTGATGTCCAGTTGCATGAAGGTCGGGGCCAGCGAAGGTGGCATCGAGGTCACGCCGCCGAACGGGGTGAAGCCCATGGCGATGGAGATGATGGTCACTGCCAGAATGCCGATCAGCACCGCGCCGCGCACTTTCAGCGCTTCGAGGGCGACGATCAGGGCGAAGCCGAGGGTGGCGAGAATCGGCGCCGGGGCTTTCAGGTCACCGAGGCCGACCATGGTCGCCGGGTTGCTGACCACGATGCCCGCGTTGTGCAGGGCGATCAGCGCCAGGAACAGGCCGATACCGGCGGCAATCGCCGAGCGCAGCGGCAGCGGGATGCTGTTGATGATCCATTCGCGGATGCGGAAGATCGACAGCAGGAAGAAGCACACTGCCGAGATGAACACCGCGCCCAGCGCCACTTGCCAGGTGTGGCCCATGTGCAGGACCACGGTGTAAGTGAAGAAGGCGTTCAGGCCCATGCCTGGCGCGAGGGCGATCGGGTAGTTGGCGATCAGGCCCATGATGGTCGAGCCGATGGCGGCTGCCAGACAGGTGGCGACGAACACCGCGCCCTTGTCCATGCCGGTCTCGCCGAGGATGCTCGGGTTGACGAACAGAATGTAGGCCATGGCCAGGAAGGTCGTGACGCCCGCCAGAATCTCGGTACGCACGTTGGTGTTGTGTGCCTTGAGTTGAAACAGCCTTTCCAGCATGTCTGCTCCCCGTGGCGCGCGTGGCGCCGTGAATGTATCGACCTCAACAGCAAAGCACAGACCGTCGCAAGCGCCTGGGATTTTGTGGTGGGCCGGAAAAAGCCGCGCATCATACCAGCAGCGTGAGGAATATGGCGGTTGTTGGTGCCGAACGTCGTCGAAGTTTTGCCACAGGGCCAACTGCGCCATACTGCGCGCTGAATTTTTTGGGGAAATACGATCACATGGGCAAGCGCTGGATAAAGGCTTTGGGGGTAATGGCCGGGCTGATGGCCGGGTCGACGGCGGCGCTGGCAGCCTCGGCGCCACCGTTGACTGAAGTGAAGGTGATCAAGGTTCAATCGCCGGCCTGTGGTCTGGAAGACATCGGCGATAACCAGCCGCAAACCCAGTGCAATCACAGCGGCCCGAGCATCAAGGTGTTCGTGCTGGAAATCGGCTATGGTCAGAACCAGCCGCATGCCACGCTGGACGGTTTTGAAGTCAACGGCACCCGGGAGCCGGTGTGCGCTTTCGATAACGGCAACCTGACCGAGTGCAAGCCCGGCAGCAACACCGTCGGCTCACTGTATACCTTTGATCTGGCGGGCAAGCAGGAAGGCACCTTCACCTTCAGTAACACCTCGATCAACGCGCCACGCAACACCCTGTCGGCCCAGCTTTACATCAAGTAACGGCTGTCATCGAACAGGCAGGGCAAAGCTGACTACGCTTTAAAGATCACCCAGCGGATAGCGCCCATGACCTTTAGAGCCCTGATTACCCTCGCCGAGGGCATCGATGATCTGCAAAGCGTGACCCTGGTCGACGTGCTGCGCCGCGCCGGCGTCGAAGTCGTGGCGGCCAGCATCGAAGGCCGGCGCATGCTGACCTGCGCGCGCGGTACGCGCCTGACAGCGGACGGCATGCTGGTTGATGTATTGGCGCAGACCTTCGACCTGATCGTCCTGCCCGGTGGTGCCGTCGGCGCCCAACATTTCGCGGCGCATCAGCCGCTGCAGCAATTGCTCAGGGACCAGGCCAGCGCCGGCCGCCTGTTCGCCGCCATCGGCGAAGCTCCGGCCATCGCCCTGCAAGCTTCAGGCGTATTACGCCAGCGGCGCATGACCTGCCTGCCGAGTGCCAGTCATCAACTGTCGGGCTGTACGTTTGTTGATCAACCGGTGGTGGTCGACGGCAATTGCATCACCGCTCAAGGCTCCGGTGGCGCACTGGCGTTTGCCCTGACGCTGGTGGAGCAGCTTGGTGGCAAGGCGTTGCGGGCGAAAGTGGCGGGGGAGATGTTGGTTTGACGAGAGTCAGACCTTCGCCTCTTCCACCGGCACATGCATCCGGTCGCGGTTGGCCAGGGTCGGGAACAGTTTGATCCAGGTCCCGGTGACCACCAGCGTGCCGATCCCGCCCATCACCACCGCCGGGACGGTGCCGAACCAGTGCGCGGTGAGGCCGGATTCGAATTCGCCCAACTGGTTCGAGGCGCCGATGAACAGGCCGTTCACCGCGCTGACCCGGCCGCGCATTTCGTCCGGGGTTTCCAGTTGCACGAAGGAGGCGCGGATCACCATGCTGATCATGTCCGCCGCGCCGAGCACCACCAGCACCGCCAGCGAGAACCAGAACGAGGTCGACAGACCGAAGGCGATGGTTGCGACGCCGAACACGCCAACGGCGGTGAACATCACCCGGCCAACATTGCGCTCGACGGCAAATCGCGCCAGAAACAGTGACATCCCCAACGCACCAACCGCCGGCGCCGAGCGCAGCAGGCCCAGGCCCCACGGCCCGGTGAGCAAGATGTCCTTGGCGAACACCGGCAGCAACGCCGTAGCGCCACCGAGCAACACCGCGAACAGATCCAGCGAGATCGCCCCGAGGATGTCCGGGCGGCTGCGAATGAAGCGGATACCCGCCAGCAACGAATCCAGCGTGGCCTTGCCTTTGTTCAGCGGTGTTTGCCGGGCGGGCAGGTTGAGCATCAAGGTGCAGGCGATGACATAGAGCAATACCGTCGGGCCGTAGACCCAGACACTGCCAAACGCGTAAAGCAAGCCACCGAGGGCCGGAGCGACAATGGTGGCTGACTGTTGAGCCGACTGCGCTGCGGCGACCGCCCGTGGAAACAGGACGCTGGGCACGATGCTCGGCAGCAGCGCCTGGGTCGTCGGCATTTCGAAGGAGCGCGCCGCACCGAGCAGGAAGGCGAGGATAAAGATCATTTCCCGGGTGACGTGGTCGGTCGCACTGCCGATGGCCAGTGCCAGGGCAATCAACGCCTGCAACGACTGACAGATCGCCGCAACACGGCGCCGGTCATAGCGGTCGGCGACATGCCCGGTGTGCAGCATGAACAGCACCCGTGGCGCGAACTCGACCAGCCCGACCAGACCCAGGTCGAGCACGTTGCCGGTCAACTGATACAGATTCCAGCCGATCGCCACCGTGAGCATCTGAAAGCCGCTGGCGGTGAAGATTCGGGCGAACCAGAACGCAAGAAAAGGACGATGGTGACGTAACAGCAGGGGCTCTTGGCTGGGCATCTGAAGGCAGGTCTGGCTCTTGGGGGAACCGCGAGGTTATCACCAGTCTGTAACAGGAAGTTGCTATGACAAAAAATTTAGTTAGCCAGACATCTATCGCTCCCTGGCATACCTCATCTCAATGTGGTGAGGGGATTTATCCCCGATCGGCTGCGCAGCAGTCGTAAAAAATTGACGACGCAACGAAACATCTGGGGCTGCTTCGCCGCCCATCGGGGATGAATCCCCTCACTACAGGTCGGGCAGCTCTGAGGAGTGTCTTTCAGAACGTTGCCCAGGCAATGAGGCAACTTGTCACGCGGCAAACGACCACGCCGTTCTTCGTCGGAAATGGGACTACTCTTTTAACGTTGCTTGATCCAGATCAAGACCCTCCCGGGCCATGCTCTGGTGGCCCGTTGGCCAGACTCCCTGCGTTGCGATGGCTGTTAAAAAAGAACGAATCAGAATTCGCCGCACTCCATATCCGTGGGGGCAGTAGGCAGGGGCCACAAGCCCCAATGCCGGTATTACCTGACAGAGGAAGACTTATGTTCGGTTTAGAGGCACTCGATCTCGCCCGAATTCAGTTCGCGTTCACCATCTCGTTCCACATCCTGTTCCCGGCCATCACCATTGGTCTGGCGAGCTACCTGGCGGTGCTTGAAGGGTTGTGGTTGAAAACCCATAACGACACTTACCGGGATCTCTACCACTTCTGGTCGAAAATCTTTGCCGTCAACTTCGGCATGGGTGTGGTCTCGGGTCTGGTCATGGCTTACCAGTTCGGCACCAACTGGAGCCGTTTCTCGGACTTCGCCGGTTCCGTCACCGGACCGTTGCTGACCTACGAGGTGCTCACCGCGTTCTTCCTCGAGGCCGGTTTCCTCGGGGTGATGCTGTTCGGCTGGAACAAGGTCGGACGCAAACTGCACTTCTTCTCCACGGTGATGGTGGCGATCGGCACGCTGATCTCGACATTCTGGATTCTCGCTTCCAACAGCTGGATGCAGACGCCGCAAGGCTTCGAGATCGTCAACGGTCAGGTGATCCCGACCGACTGGCTGGCCATCGTGTTCAACCCGTCGTTCCCGTATCGCCTGATGCACATGGCGACCGCTGCGTTCGTGGCCACGGCGTTCTTCGTTGGCTCGTCGGCGGCCTGGCACCTGCTTCGCGGCAAGGACAACCCGGCGATCCGCACCATGCTGTCGATGGCGATGTGGATGGCGCTGATCGTCGCGCCGATCCAGGCGGTTATCGGTGACTTCCACGGCCTGAACACCCTTGAGCACCAGCCGGCGAAAATCGCTGCGATCGAAGGTCACTGGGAAAACAAAGGCAACGAAGCGACCCCGTTGATCCTGTTCGGCTGGCCGGACATGAAAGAAGAGAAAACCAAATTCGCCGTGGAGATTCCGTACCTCGGCAGCCTGATCCTGACCCACTCGCTGGACAAGCAGGTGCCGGCGCTCAAGGAGTTCCCGCCTGAAGACCGGCCGAACTCGACCATTGTGTTCTGGTCGTTCCGGGTCATGGTCGGCCTCGGCTTCCTGATGATCTTCACCGGTCTGTGGAGCCTGTGGCTGCGCAAGCGCGATTCGCTCTACACCTCGCGGCCGTTCCTGTATCTGGCGTTGTGGATGGGGCCGTCCGGCCTGATCGCGATCCTCGCCGGCTGGTTCACCACTGAAATCGGTCGGCAGCCGTGGGTGGTCTACGGGCTGATGCGCACGGCGGATGCCTCGTCCAATCACAGTTTCATGCAGATGAGCATCACCCTGATCATGTTCGTCGTGGTGTATTTCGCGCTGTTCGGTGCGGGGCTTGGCTACATGATGCGCCTGGTGCGCAAAGGGCCGAAAACCGACGAAGGCAAGGAAACCAACGAAGGTGGTCCTGGCCAGAAACGCACTCCGGCTCGGCCGTTGTCCGCAGCCGATGATGAAGGTACCGACGCCGACTCGCAGCGTAGCCTGGAAAAGGAGATTTGACTCATGGGTATTGATCTTCCGCTGATCTGGGCCGTGATCATCATCTTCGGCATCATGATGTACGTGGTCATGGACGGCTTCGACCTGGGGATCGGGATTCTCTTCCCGTTCATCCCGGGCAAGACCGACCGTGATGTAATGATGAACACCGTCGCCCCGGTTTGGGATGGCAATGAAACCTGGCTGGTACTGGGCGGCGCGGCGTTGTTCGGCGCGTTCCCGCTGGCCTATTCGGTGGTGCTGTCGGCGCTGTACCTGCCGTTGATCTTCATGCTGATCGGCCTGATTTTTCGCGGTGTTGCGTTCGAGTTCCGCTTCAAGGCCAAGGACGACAAGCGCCACCTGTGGGACAAGGCGTTCATCGGCGGTTCGGTGGCGGCGACGTTCTTCCAGGGCGTGGCACTCGGGGCCTTCATCGACGGTTTGCCGGTGGTCAATCGGCAATACGCCGGCGGTTCACTGGACTGGCTGACACCGTTCACCCTGTTCTGCGGCGCCGCGCTGGTGGTGGCCTATGCCTTGCTCGGTTGCACCTGGCTGATCATGAAGACCGAAGGCAAGTTGCAGGAGCAGATGCACAACCTCGCGCGGCCCTTGGCGTTCGTGCTGTTGGCGGTGATCGGCATCGTCAGTCTGTGGACGCCGCTGGCTCACCCCGAGATCGCGACACGCTGGTTCAGCATGCCGAACCTGTTCTGGTTCATGCCGGTGCCGATTCTGGTGCTGGTGACGCTGTACGGGCTGATCCGCGCGGTGGCGCGCAATGCCAACTACATGCCGTTCCTGCTGACCCTGGTGCTGATATTCCTCGGCTACAGCGGTCTGGGCATCAGCCTGTGGCCGAACATCGTGCCGCCGTCGATCTCGATCTGGGACGCCGCCGCACCGCCGCAAAGCCAGGGCTTCATGCTGGTCGGTACGCTGTTCATCATCCCGTTCATCCTGGGTTACACCTTCTGGAGCTACTACGTGTTCCGCGGCAAGGTCACCCATGAAGACGGTTACCACTGATCTCTCGCTTTGCTCACCCTGTGAGAGCAAGCCGGCTCGCGGTGGCGTCCTCAGCGACGCCATCGCCCAAGAGGAACGATGCAATGAACAGCAAACATTCCCTGCACGAGATTGAAGAAGCCGAAAAAAAGCCGCTGTGGCAGCGGCTCGGCTGGTTGGCCCTGATCTGGATCGGTAGCGTCGGCGCGCTGTTCATTGCCGCCAGCCTGATGCGCCTGTTCATGAGCGCGGCCGGCCTGACCACACACTGAAACATCCCGTCCCGCTGCCCTTGGGCACGGTTTTATGACCCTCCGCATTGCGGAGGGTTTTTTTTGCCTGACGCTTTACTTGCGGGCTTTGAGAATCACGAATTTCGGTGTGGCTGCCACTTGCTCGACGCCACGGAACAGCCGCGCCAGCTTGCTGTGATAGCCCAGGTGCCGGTTGCCGACGATGTACAAAGCACCGCCCACCACCAGCGCCTCGCGGGCCTGCTGGAACATGCGCCAGGCGAGGAAATCGCCGACCACCTGTTGTTGATGGAACGGCGGATTGCACAGCACTACGTCCAGCGATTGCGGCGCCTGGCCGGCCAGACCATCGCCAGCGCGCACGAGCACTTCGCGCTCGCCCAGCGCGGCGCGCCAGTTCTCGGCGGCCGATTGCACGGCCATGAACGATTCGTCGACCAGCGTGTAGTGCGCGTCGGGGTTGTGCAGGGCGCTGGCGATGGCCAGTACGCCGTTACCGCAGCCGAGGTCGGCGACGCGGGCGCTGCCGAGGTTCTTGGGCAGGTGCGGGAGAAAAGCTCGGGTGCCGATGTCCAGGCCCTCACGGCAAAACACGTTGGCGTGGTTGAGCAATTCGATGGCCGGCTCGTCCAGTTGATAACGCGAAGGGTAGGGCGAGGTCGCCGGAGCTTTGGCTTCAGGCGTTGCGATCAACAGGCGAGCTTTCTTCACCGCCAGTGAAGCCTGTACCGGGCCAATGTAACGCTCCAGCAGATCACCGGCTGCGCGCGGCAAATGCTTGACCATGGCCGCTGCCACCACTTCGGCGCCGGGTGCCAGTAGCCCTTGCAGGCGGATCAGTTGCTCTTCCAGCAATGCCAGCGTCTTGGGCACGCGGATCAGCACTCGGTCGAACGGCCCGACCAACGGCTCACTGGCCGCAATTCCGCGCACGGCATCAAATGCCAGGCCGTTGCGTACCAGGTTCTTTTCCAGGCCCTGGAATGCGAGAAACGAGTCGCCACTGCTGCTGACCTGAACCTTGCCCGCCAGACTCGCCGCCAGCGCTCCGAAGCTGTCATTGAGTACCAATACCCGAGTGTCTGCCGTCGGTTGTTGCGCGGCCAGATGATTGAGCAGGTATTCGTCAGCCGCATCGAACGCTTGCAGCGGTTCATTCTGCTGCTCGGGCTGGCGGATCAGGTCGAGTTGGGCAAAGGGCGTTTCGAGCAAGGGCATGGTACGGGAACTCTGGTTATTCAACGGGTGGCCCGCAGCCCAGGGCATCGCGCAGCGGTACCGTCCGAGTGAAATACAACGTCAAGGTTCACGTCATCACTCAGGAAGGTCGCAGATGGTACGTTTTTTTCCGTTGAAATACTCGCAGCTTTTAGTGGGCAGGCATGTCGAGAAGGCCGCAACTCTTGGCAGCAATGACCGCAGAAATCTTGTTGCAGACGTTCAGTTTGAGAATCACGTTTTGCACGTGGTAATTCACCGTCCGCTCGCTCAGGCAGAGGATCCTGGCAATCTCATAGGCCGTCTTGCCGAGCGCCGAGAGCTTGAGCACTTCCAGTTCTCGCGGTGAAAGGCGTGGGGGGGCGGGCTTTTTGACCGGTTTGGGCAAGGTTTTGGCGAACAGGTCACTCAGGTGGCTGGTCGCGTAAAACATATAGCCAAAATGCTCGTACAACTCGAGCGGACTTAATGGACCGTTTTTCCTGGCGAGGCTCAGGGTGCTGCACAGCCCGCTGTCTTCGTGGTGGAACGACTGCGACCAACCGTGTCGCAATCCATGTTTCTGTTGGGCGTCCCACAGCGACAAGGTTTGCGAAAACACGTCCTCGGTCCAGACAATCGGCAGCATTGAACGACTGCAGTGTGCTATTACCGGATCGATTTTCCGGTAGTTTTGTCTTTCATAAAGTTGGTTCCACTCTTTCGGATAGTTATTGATTTGCAAGGTCTTTAAGTCAGCGTTCCGATTGTTTGATGTCAATGAGATGGCACAAAAATTGAAGCCAATATTTTGAGCGAATCGCAGCAAGATCGGATAAGCGGTCTCTATTTCTCTTGCGAAAGTCAGTTGCTTTAATTGCGACTCCTTCCACATTTCCATCACTCACTCTCCATGAGTCGTTCGTCGGGTGCTTTTTATGGATCCAATCGGATCCTGCACGCAACCGAGTGTAGGACAGGTCTTACAAATGGCGTTGAATTTTTTTGCTCTTGGAGGAGGCGGTTAGTTGCTGGAAAGGTTATTAGTCATCAATAACGCGTTGGATTTAACCTGTCATTCAATCGGACTTTGAATACCGCTGTATTAACGGCATTTGGGTTTAATTCTCATTTTTTCGGGCGGTCTGAACGGTAAACCACTACAAAAGCAGTGGTGTTTATGCTCTGAGTTTGCGCGAGACTGTCAGGGTCTTTTCCGTGGAGTGCCCCCATGACTGTCAGCGCAGATAAATTTACTGCCCAGACCTTGCTCGACGTGCAGCCTTTGACCCCCAGTCTGTTTACCCTGCGCACCACGCGCGATACGGGCTTCAGGTTTCGCGCGGGACAATTCGCTCGCCTGGGGGTGACAAAGGCTGATGGCAGCACGGTCTGGCGTGCTTACTCGATGGTCTCTTCACCCTTCGACGAGTTTCTCGAGTTCTTCTCCATCGTGGTGCCAGGTGGCGAATTCACCAGTGAACTTAGTCGCTTGCAGGTCGGCGATACCCTGCTGGTGGAACGCCAGGCCTTTGGTTACCTGACGCTGGATCGGTTTGTCGACGGTCGGGATTTGTGGCTGTTATCCACCGGGACCGGGGTTGCGCCGTTTCTGTCGATTCTGCAGGACTTCGAAGTGTGGGAGCGATTCGAGCGGATCATTCTGGTGTACAGCGTGCGCGAAGCGCGGGAACTGGCCTATCAGTCGTTGATTGCAGAACTGTCCGAGCGTGAGTACCTGGCAGAACACGCCCATAAAATGCAGTTCATTCCCACCGTTACCCGAGAAAAGGTTCCTGGTGCCTTGCATGGCCGTATTACCAGCCTGATTGAAAGTGGCGAGCTGGAGCGTGAAGCCGGCGTTGAACTGGCCCCCGAGCACTCGCGCGTCATGCTGTGCGGCAATCCGCAGATGATCGACGACACCCGGGCACTGCTGAAGAAACGCCACATGAGCCTGAGCCTGACGCGGCGGCCGGGACAGGTGGCGGTGGAAAACTACTGGTAAAAAAACGGCGCCATCAGGCGCCGTTCTTTATTCATCAAGCAGTCAAGGCCGGTTGTTCTGGGCCTTGAGCAGATCGCGGATCTCACCGAGCAACTCTTCTTCCTTGGTCGGAACCGGTGGCAGGGAAGGGGCTACGGCTTCTTCGCGTTTAAGGCGGTTGATGGCTTTGACACCCATGAAGATCGCGAAGGCGACGATCACGAAGTCCAGAATGCTCTGGATGAATTTACCGTAAGCCATGACCACGGCAGGGGCGTTGCCCTCGGCGGCTTTAAGCGTGATGGCCAGATCACTGAAGTCCACCCCTCCGATCAACAGGCCGATTGGCGGCATGATCACGTCGCCGACAAACGACGAAACAATTTTGCCAAAGGCGGCACCGATGATGATACCGACGGCCATGTCGACCACATTGCCTTTGACCGCGAAGGCCTTGAACTCACTAAGCACGCCCATAGGTTATTTCCTTGTTACAGATGAGGTTGGTGTACGCAGTGTAAATCAGCAAACGCGTCCTGCGCGAAACACCTTCTTACAATGCCCGTTTTTATCGACCGATAAATCTGCAATTAGTTTGCAAAGTGCCACTAATCGCGCGCGAAATACGCCCTAACACGCTGATCGGGAAGCCAAAATTTTCAATCGTCGGGTTACGAACTTTCTATTTATGTTCGCGGACTTAGCCCTCTAGCCTCTAGTTGGCGCACCTGGATGCGCCCAAAAGAACCAGAGGAACCTGATATGAATTCCACCCTTGGACTGGGGGCTTTTCCCCATCGCCGTACGCTCGGCGTACTCACCGCCAGCCTGTTGACCTTCTCCGTGCACGCCGCGCCCCTGACCCGGGATAATGGTGCAGCGGTGGGCGACAATCAGAACTCGCAAACCGCCGGCGCCAACGGCCCGGTGCTGCTGCAAGACGTGCAACTGATCCAGAAACTCCAGCGTTTCGACCGTGAGCGCATTCCCGAGCGTGTGGTGCATGCCCGCGGTACCGGTGCCCATGGCACGTTCACCGTGACCAACGACCTCAGCGACCTGAGCAAGGCCAAGGTATTCGCTGCCGGGCAGGTGACGCCAGTGTTCGTGCGCTTCTCCGCAGTGGTTCACGGTAACCACTCCCCGGAAACCCTGCGCGATCCACGGGGCTTTGCCACCAAGTTCTACACCGCTGATGGCAACTGGGACCTGGTCGGCAACAACTTCCCGACCTTCTTCATTCGCGACGCGATCAAGTTTCCGGACATGGTCCATGCGTTCAAACCCGATCCACGTACCAACCTTGACGATGACTCGCGTCGTTTCGACTTCTTCTCCCACGTGCCGGAAGCCACTCGCACGCTGACCGAGCTGTATTCCAATTCGGGTACTCCAGCCAGTTATCGGGAAATGGACGGTAATGGCGTGCATGCCTACAAGTTGGTTAACGCCAAAGGCGAAGTGCACTATGTGAAGTTTCACTGGAAAAGTTTGCAGGGCATCAAAAACCTGACACCTGAACAAGTCGAGAAAGTTCAGGGCAAAGATTACAGTCATATGACTAATGATCTGGTCAGTCATATCAATAAGGGTGATTTCCCGAAATGGGACTTGTACATCCAAGTGCTGAATCCGCAAGATTTGTCCAAGTTTGATTTCGATCCATTGGACGCTACCAAGATCTGGCCGAATGTTCCTGAACGAAAAGTTGGACAAATGGTGTTGAACCGTAATCCGGCCAATGTATTCCAGGAAACCGAACAAGTTGCGATGGCCCCGGCCAATGTTGTGCCGGGTATCGAACCTTCAGAAGATCGTCTGTTGCAAGGTCGAGTGTTTTCTTATGCCGATACGCAGATGTATCGCCTGGGTGCAAACGGCCTGCAACTTCCGATCAATGCGCCAAAAGTTGCGGTCAACAATGGCAATCAGGACGGTGCGATGAACTTCGGTGCCACGGCGTCTGGCGTGAACTATCAGCCAAGCCGCCTGCAACCGCGTGAAGAGCCGCAGAGCGCGCGTTACAGCCAGCTGGCACTGTCGGGCAGCACCCAGCAGGCGAAGATTCAGCGTGAGCAGAACTTCAAACAGGCCGGGGATCTGTATCGCTCGTTCAGCCAGCAGGAGCGTCAGGACCTGATCGCCAGCTTCGGCGGTTCGCTGGCGACCACCGATGACGAGAGCAAGCACATCATCCTGTCCTTTCTTTATAAGGCAGATCCGGAATACGGCACCGGTGTGACCAAAGTGGCCAAGGGTGACCTGAGCCGGGTCAAGGCGCTGGCAGCGAAACTGGTCGACTGATCTCGACGCCATGCAACGCGGGGCCTGATTCAGGCCCCGTTCTGCCCAAGGAGAGCGTTTATGCGTGCCTTTCTTTTACTGTTGCTCGGTTGCCTGTCATTTACAGCGCTGGCCGAACAGAACCCCGAGGCGATCAAGGCGCAGTTGCAGGATTACTATTTCGATGCCGCCCGGCGTGGTGATGTGCCGATGCTCGAGACCTTTATCGAGTCCGGTTATTCCCTCGATACCCGCGACAGCAAGGGCTACACGGCTTTGATTCTGGCGGCGTATCACGGCCAGGGCGCAGCAGTTGACCGGTTACTGGCGGCGGGCGCTGATGCCTGCGCGCAGGACCAACGTGGCAACACAGCGCTGATGGGCGCGATTTTCAAAGGCGAGATGCAGATTGCTCGAAGGCTGATGGCCACCGATTGCAGCCCCGATCAGCGCAACGGCGCAGGCCAGACTGCGGCGATGTACGCCGGGTTGTTCAAGCGTGTCGAACTGCTCGATGCGCTCAAGGCCAAAGGCGCCGATCTCAATGCCGAAGACCCGCTGGGCAATAGCGCCGCGCGTCTGGCCAACGGCGAAATCCGCACCGCCGCGCCGCGCTGAGCGGTGGCTGCGTTATCATCGCGGTTTTTGCCGGGGGATCCAGATGGCCAAGGCCAAGCGCATGTACGGCTGCACCGAGTGCGGCGCAACCTTTCCCAAGTGGGCAGGCCAGTGCGGCGAGTGCGGCGCCTGGAACACCCTGACCGAAACCATGATCGAAAGCGGCGGGGCCACGGCGCCCACCGGGCGTACCGGCTGGGCCGGGCAGCAGGCGCAGATCAAGACCCTGGCCGAAGTCAGCATCGAGGAGATTCCGCGCTTCTCCACCGCGTCCGGTGAGCTGGATCGGGTTTTGGGTGGCGGTCTGGTCGACGGCTCGGTGGTGCTGATCGGTGGTGACCCGGGCATCGGCAAGTCGACGATTCTGTTACAGACCCTGTGCAACCTCGCCAAGAGCATGCCGGCGCTGTACGTCACCGGCGAAGAATCCCAGCAGCAGGTGGCGATGCGCGCCCGGCGTCTGGGGTTGCCCCAGGATCAACTGCGGGTGATGACCGAAACCTGCATCGAAACCATCATCGCCACCGCCCGTCAGGAAAAACCCAAGGTGATGGTGATCGACTCGATCCAGACCATTTTCACCGAACAGCTGCAATCAGCGCCGGGTGGCGTCTCGCAGGTACGTGAGAGCGCGGCGTTGCTGGTGCGTTATGCCAAGCAGAGTGGCACGGCGATCTTCCTCGTCGGTCACGTCACCAAGGAAGGCGCGCTCGCCGGCCCGCGGGTGCTGGAGCACATGGTCGATACCGTGCTGTATTTCGAAGGCGAATCCGATGGCCGTTTGCGTCTGTTGCGGGCGGTGAAGAACCGTTTCGGTGCGGTCAACGAACTCGGCGTGTTCGGCATGACCGACAAGGGCCTGAAAGAAGTCTCCAACCCGTCGGCGATTTTTCTGACCCGTGCCCAGGAAGAAGTCCCGGGCAGTGTGGTGATGGCCACCTGGGAAGGCACGCGGCCGATGCTGGTGGAAGTGCAGGCGCTGGTCGATGACAGCCATCTGGCCAATCCACGGCGCGTGACGTTGGGCCTTGATCAGAACCGATTGGCGATGTTGCTGGCGGTTTTGCATCGCCATGGCGGCATTCCGACCCATGACCAGGACGTGTTCCTCAACGTGGTCGGCGGGGTGAAGGTGTTGGAGACCGCGTCCGACCTGGCGTTGATGGCGGCGGTGATGTCGAGCTTGCGCAACCGGCCATTACCGCATGATCTGCTGGTGTTTGGTGAGGTGGGCTTGTCCGGCGAAGTGCGTCCGGTGCCGAGTGGGCAGGAGCGTTTGAAGGAAGCGGCCAAGCATGGCTTCAAACGGGCGATCGTGCCCAAGGGCAATGCGCCGAAGGAGGCGCCGCCGGGGTTACAGATCATTGCCGTGACCCGCCTGGAGCAGGCGCTCGACGCATTATTCGAGTAACCGCCGTTCCCTTGTTTGAATGAAATCCTGTAGTGAGGGGATTTATCCCCGATGGGCTGCGCAGCAGACCCAGATTTATCAGGGCCGCTCCGCGCCCCATCGGGGATAAATCCCCTCACCACAAGAGTGTTCCCACGTTGATTTGGCGGCTAGATTTCGATCAAGGCACCCAATTCGCGCTCAAGCTCGGTTTCATCCGCAAGATTCAGCTCGATCAACCGCCGCAAGCGCTGGATCGATTCCAGACTGATATGCCGGCATTCAAACCCCAGTTGCCCGTGATCCTCGTGGGCCAGATGCACATCCATCTGAATATTCACGTCATCGCTCAGATGAATGTCGACGAAGAAATCCTGCTCCTTGTCCCCCAGCCACGGCTCCGGCTTCTCGATCAGCAAGCCCTTGAGCGACAGATCGATCAACTTCACCGGCCAGATGAATTGGCCCTGACTCAGCTCGGTTCTGGCATCGAACGCAATACGTTTGAAGCGACGGCGATTGGCTGGGTGTTCGCTCATGGCGCAATCCTCGGGAGAGTTCGCTGACTATAGACCCGACCGTTGGGTGGCTGCCAATCGACAAGCCGTCTAGACCAACGTCGGGGTATGGCCTTTGGCGCCGTAAGCGCTAAACTCGGGGTGGCTGTCTTTCTTGTCCACCCTGGCTGGAATAATAAAATGAAAAATAATAATAGCCTGCTACGCCACTTACCCTGGCTAGTGCTGGCAATCGTAGGAGCGTGCGCCCTGGGCGTAGTGGCATTGCGCCGAGGAGAGGCGATCAACGCCTTGTGGATCGTGGTCGCGGCAGTGGCCATTTATCTGGTTGCGTACCGTTACTACAGCCTGTTCATCGCCAACAATGTGATGCAACTGGATCCGCGTCGGGCCACCCCCGCCGTGCTCAACAACGACGGTCTGGACTACGTGCCGACCAACAAACACATTCTGTTCGGTCACCACTTCGCGGCCATTGCCGGCGCAGGCCCGCTGGTCGGCCCGGTACTGGCGGCGCAGATGGGTTATCTGCCCGGCACGCTGTGGCTGATTGCCGGGGTGGTGCTGGCGGGCGCGGTGCAGGACTTCATGGTCCTGTTCATGTCGACCCGGCGCAACGGCCGTTCCCTGGGCGACATGGTGCGTGAAGAAATGGGCCGCATCCCCGGCACCATCGCCCTGTTCGGCTGCTTCCTGATCATGATCATCATCCTCGCGGTGCTGGCGCTGATCGTGGTCAAGGCACTGGCAGAGAGCCCATGGGGCATCTTCACTGTGATGGCGACCATCCCGATCGCGATGTTCATGGGCATTTACATGCGCTACATCCGTCCGGGCCGCATCGGCGAGATCTCGGTCATCGGTGTGTTGCTGCTGCTCGGTTCGATCTGGCTCGGTGGGCAGATTGCCGCTGATCCGGTGTGGGCCAAGGCCTTCAGCTTCACCGGCGTGCAAATCACCTGGATGCTGATCGGTTACGGCTTCGTCGCCGCCGTGTTGCCGGTGTGGCTGATCCTCGCGCCACGCGACTACCTGTCGACGTTCCTCAAGATCGGCACCATCATCGCCCTGGCGATCGGCATTCTGGTGACCATGCCCGAGCTGAAAATGCCGGCGCTGACCCAGTTCGTCGACGGCACCGGCCCGGTGTGGAAGGGTGGTCTGTTCCCGTTCCTGTTCATCACCATCGCTTGCGGTGCGGTGTCCGGGTTCCACGCACTGATCTCTTCGGGCACCACGCCGAAGTTGCTGGATAACGAAACCAACGCGCGTTACATCGGTTACGGCGGCATGCTGATGGAATCGTTTGTGGCGATCATGGCGATGGTTGCCGCTTCGGTGATCGAGCCGGGCGTGTACTTCGCCATGAACAGCCCGGCCGCGGTGGTCGGTGGTGACGTGGCATCGGTGGCGCAGATGGTCAGCAGTTGGGGCTTCGCGATCACGCCGGAGGCACTGCAAGCTGTGGCGCATGACATTGGCGAAACCACCATCCTGGCTCGTGCCGGCGGTGCGCCGACCCTGGCGGTCGGTATCGCGCAGATCCTGCACAGTGTCCTGCCCGGTGAAAACACCATGGCGTTCTGGTACCACTTCGCGATCCTGTTCGAAGCGCTGTTCATCCTGACCGCTGTGGACGCCGGCACCCGTGCCGGGCGCTTCATGCTGCAGGACCTGCTCGGCTCCTTCGTTCCGGCGCTCAAGCGTACCGAATCGTGGACCGCCAACCTGATCGCCACCGCCGGTTGTGTGGCGATGTGGGGCTGGTTGCTGTATCAGGGCGTCATCGATCCACTGGGCGGCATCAACACCCTGTGGCCACTGTTCGGTATCTCCAACCAGATGCTGGCCGGTATCGCGCTGATGCTCGGCACTGTGGTCCTGATCAAGATGAAGCGCCAGCACTACATCTGGGTCACCCTGCTGCCAGCCGCTTGGCTGCTGATCTGCACCACCACTGCAGGCTTCATCAAGCTGTTCGACGCCAACCCGGCGATCGGCTTCCTGTCGCTGGCCAAGAAGTACAGCGATGCCTTGGCCGCCGGCCAAGTCATTGCCCCGGCCAAGAGTATCGAGCAGATGCAGCACGTGATCTTCAACGCCTACACCAACGCAACGCTCACTGCGCTGTTCCTGTTCGTGGTCTTCAGCATCCTGTTCTATGCGCTCAAGGTCGGCATCGCCGCCTGGGGCAAAAAAGAGCGTACGGATAAAGAATCGCCATTCCAGGCCCTGCCGGACGCGTAACCAGAGGATTGCACCATGTTCAATGACCTGAGTCGCCTCGGCAAATACCTCGGTCAGGCCGCACGCCTGATGGTCGGCATGCCCGACTACGACACCTACGTCGAGCATATGCAAACCAAACACCCGGACAAACCGGTAATGAGCTACGAGATGTTCTTCCGCGAACGTCAGGAAGCGCGTTACGGTGGCAAGGGTGGGCCGAAGTGCTGTTGAGCTGACAGCCTGCGGTTGAGGTAATCCCCCGGTGGGAGCGGGCTTGCTCGCGAATACGGAGTGTCAGTTGATACGTGTGGTGACTGACACACCGCTTTCGCGAGCAAGCCCGCTCCCACATTTGTTTTGTGTTTGTTTCAGGAGATCGTGTTTTGTCTTCTCCCATACCCGTAACGGTACTCAGCGGTTTCCTCGGTGCCGGCAAGACCACCTTGTTGCGCCATCTGCTCAAAGCCGAGCATGGCCTGAAGATCGCCGTGATCGAGAACGAATTCAGCGACGCCGGCATCGACACCCAGTTGCTCGGCGACGAACCGGTGCAAGTCATGACCCTGGCCAACGGCTGCGTCTGCTGCACCATCCACACCGACCTGACCAAGGCCTTGTACCTGCTGCTCGAACGCCTGGACAACGGCGAAATCGCCTTCGATCGCTTGGTGATCGAGTGCACCGGTCTCGCCGACCCGGCCCCGGTGGCACAGACTTTTTTCATCGATGAGGAACTGCGCGAGCGTTATCTGCTCGACGGCATCATCACCTTGGTGGATGCCGCCCATGCCGACCAGCACCTGACCCAGACCATCGCCCAGGCGCAGATCGGTTTCGCCGACCGCTTGCTGGTGAGCAAGACCGATCTGGTGGATGAGGCCACGTTCAACGCACTGAGCGAACGCCTGACGCGGATCAATCGTCGCGCGCCGATCCGCGTGGTCGAGCATGGCAACATCGATCTGGCGGAACTGCTCGACGTGCGTGGCTTCAATCTCAATGCCGATCTCGGCGGCGGGGTGAGTCTGCGTCCGGTGAGCAAGGCGCCCTCCATCGACCGTATCTCCAGTCTGGTGCTGCGCACAGACCAGCCACTGGATATCGATCAACTCAGCGAATTCATGAATGAGCTGCTGGAAGAACATGGCAAGCAGTTGTTGCGCTACAAGGGCGTGTTGAACATCGCTGGCGAGGATCGGCGGCTGGTGTTTCAGGGCGTACTGAAACTTTACGGGTTCGACTGGGACACCGAGTGGGCCGAGGGTGAGGCGCGGGAAAGTGTGATTGTGTTTATTGCCGATGATTTGCCGGAAGAGAAGATTCGGGCCGGGTTTGCCAAAGTGACTTCCGCCTGATGGTTATTCGGCGCCAGGGCTGACGCCTTCGCGAGCAAGCCCGCTCCCACAGTAGACCGCATTCTGTCAGGAGGAATGCAATTCACTGTGGGAGCGGGCTTGCTCGCGAAGGCGATCTAACCGGCGACACGATGCTCAAGGGCTGTACCCAGCAAGGTCTGCTCAAGATGATCCAGGTGTTGATTCATCAGTCGCTCAGCCATGGACATATCCCCAGACGCGACCGCCTCGACAATCGCCAGATGCTCCTGCCACGCGCAGCAACCCGGCGTCGATCCATCACACCGCGCAATCGCCAGCGACGTCAACGGCACCAGGCTGCCAAGGAAATGTGCCAACGGTGCATTCCCCGCCATTTGTGCCAACTGCAGATGAAACTCGCCGGACAATCGAATCGCCGCCGCACGCCGTTCCTGTGTCACGGCCAGACGTTCACGCTCGACCAGCGTGCGCAAGCGTTTCAAACCCTCCGCTGACGTATTCTGACAAGCCAGACGCACCAGCGTCGCTTCGGTCAGGCGCCGGGCGTGCAGGGTTTGCCGGGTCTGCTCGGCATCCGGTGTGGCGACCCGTGGCCGATGGTTGGCGCGCAGCACAATCACCTGCTCATGGGACAACTGCGTCAGCACCCGGCGCACATCGGCGCGGCTGACGCCAAACATCTGCTTGAGACTGTCTTCGGTGAAGCGGCTGGCCGGGTCGATTCGCCGGTCCAGAATCGCGTCGAACAGCCGCGGGTACAGATCGTCTGCCGACGCCTGCAGGCGGGAGAAGGGCAGGGGGGCCGACATCTGACGGGTGTGCGGCGACGTGGCAAGGCTGTTCATGGCCGGTCTCCAGTGTGAATCAATCAGTGGCTGAGGTTGTCATCCGGAATGTTCAATTCAACGCCCATCCGTTGGCCTTCGCGCAGAATGTGCCGACGCATTTCGGCGCTGGCCTGGGCGCTGTTCTTGCTGCGGATCGCGCGCACCACGGCTTCGTTTTCTTCCAGGCGTTCGGCCAGGTGCTCAGGTGAATTACGCAGCACTTCGGCGCTTTGCTTGAGGGCATTGCTCGTTTGCTGCACCACACTCTGGAAGATCGGGTTCGAGGTCAGGGTGAACAGCTCCTCGTGGAAGGCGATGTAGGCGCTGACCCCGGCTTCGCTGTCGCCCGCTTCAAGGGCTTCGCGCATGTCCATCAGGGTCAGGCGCAATTGCCCGACTTCCTTGCTGCTGATCGACTGCGCAACCAGCCCGACGATGAACGGCTCAAGGGTGTAACGCAGTTGCAGCACGTCTTCGAGGCTGGCGCCGGCCACCGCGCTGTCGTGACTCTGGCTGTCACTGAGCTGGGCGTCGAGCACCACCACGCCTTTGCCCGGCATCGAACGCACCAGGCCAAGGGTTTCCAGGACGATCACCGCTTCGCGCAGGCTTGGGCGGCTGATGCCCAGTTGTTCGGCCAGTTCGCGCTGACCCGGCAGCATGTCGCCGGAGCGCCACTGACCGCGGGCGAGGGCGGCGCGCAGTTTTTCTACGACTGAGTTGACGACGGTTGATGTAGTGATCAATTGTCTTGCTCCGTGAGCCCGTTGGGGCTGCCGCAAACAGGATCAAAAGATCGCAGCCTGCGGCAGCTTCTGCGGGGTTGAAAATCAGAACTCTTGCTGGTGCGCCGGAGTTCCGCTTTTACGCGGTTGAAAGGTGTAGCCCTGCTGACCGCTGAGTACTTTGTTTGCGCGTTGCACATCGATGTCCTTTTCCCAACGGGCGATGGCCACGGTAGCGACGCAGTTGCCGATCAGGTTGGTCAGTGCCCGACCGATGCCCATGAACCAGTCCACTGCCAGTACCAGCACCAGACCCACGACCGGAATCGCCGGGATCGCCGTCAGCGTCGCCGCCAGAATCACCAGCGCCGAGCCGGGAATGCCGTGGGCGCCCTTGGAAGTGATCAGCGACACCAGCAGAATCGTCAGCAGATCGGTCATCGCCAGTGGCGTGCCGGTGGCGTTGGCGATGAACACGATGGCCAGGGTCAGGTAGATCGAGAAACCGTCGAGGTTGAACGAATAGCCGGTGGGAATCACCAGCCCGACTGTCGAGCTGCCAATCCCCAGGTGTTCAAGTTTGCGCATGATCTGTGGCAGCACGGCGTCGGAAGAAGCGGTGCCCATGACGATCAGCAATTCTTCGCGCAGGTACTTGAGCAGGGGCCACAGACGCAGGCCCGAGGCGCGCATTACCACGCCGAGGATCACGCTGACGAACGCCATGCAGGTCAGGTAAAACAAGCCCACCAGACTGCCCAGGTGTTGCAGCGAATCGAGGCCGTATTTGCTGGTGGTGAAGGCGATGGCGCCGAACACGCCGATCGGCGCCAGGCGTACGATCATGCCCATGATCCGGAAGATCACATGGCTCAGCTCGTTGATCAGCCGTGAGATCCCGGAAGCCGCTTCGCCCACCAGATTCAGCGCGCTGCCGAACAGCACCGAGAACAGCAGTACCTGCAGGATGTTGTTGTCGGCGAAGGCTCCGAGCACCGAGGTCGGAATCAGGTCCATCAGGAACTGCGTGGTGGTGTGCATATGCTGGCCGCGTTCGGCGATGTCGCCCATGTCGGCGGCGGACAACTGCTCCAGATGGATATTCGCGCCACTGCCGATGCCGGTGCTGAAGGCGAATACCAGACCGATCACCAGCGCGATGGTGGTCAGCACTTCAAAGTAGATCACCGACTTGAGGCCGATGCGCCCGACCTTCTTCAGATCGCCCGCGCCGCTGATACCGCTGACCACCACGCAGAACACGATCAGGCCGATGAGCATCTTGATCAGTTTGATGAAGCCGTCACCCAGCGGTTTGAGCTGAGCGGAATATTCGGGAAGGGTCAGCCCGCAGACGATGCCGAGCACCAGTCCGAGAACCACTTGGAGGAAGATTGAACGCGAGCACCATCTGAGCATGGGAGAAATCCTGGTCGGTGTCCTGGCTGCCGTGCGCCTTTGGGCGCATCAGATTCAGAACTTAATTATTGTGGTCTTACCGGTATGTCCAGTGCGGGTGCAGTCTAGGCGCGGATTTTTGCGGATCGCAAGTGAAAATTGACGAATTGGCATGACCGGTCTGACCAGTTGTGCGGTGAGTCCCATTCTTGAGCGGTTCAGGCGTTTGAAAAAATGTGGGCACAAAAAAACCGGCCAATCACTTGGCCGGTTTTTCATGCTGCGGATTTAACGTCGCGATTACGCGCCGTACACCGGCAGTTTCTTGCAGATGGCTTTGACTTTCTCACGAACGGCGTCGATCACCGCTTCGTTGTTCAGGTCAGCCAGGATGTCGCAGATCCAGCCGGCCAGCTCTTTGCACTCTGCTTCTTTGAAGCCGCGAGTGGTCACAGCCGGGGTACCGAAGCGCAGGCCGGAAGTGACGAATGGCGAGCGTGGGTCGTTAGGCACGGAGTTCTTGTTCACGGTGATGAACGCTTTGCCCAGCGCGGCGTCGGCGTCTTTACCGGAGATGTCCTGCTTGATCAACGACAGCAGGAACAGGTGGTTTTTGGTACCGCCGGACACCACGTCGAAACCGCGCTCGATGAACACTTCGGCCATGGCCTGGGCGTTCTTCACCACTTGTTCCTGGTAAGCCTTGAACTCAGGCTGCAGCGCTTCCTTGAAGCAGATCGCTTTAGCGGCGATCACGTGCTCCAGCGGGCCACCCTGGGCGCCCGGGAATACCGCGGAGTTCAGCTTCTTCTCGATCTCGGCGTTGGCGCGCGCCAGGATCAGACCGCCACGAGGACCGCGCAGGGTCTTGTGCGTGGTGGTGGTGACCACGTCAGCGAATGGCACCGGGTTCGGGTAGACGCCAGCGGCGACCAGACCGGCCACGTGAGCCATGTCGACGAACAGGTAGGCACCGACTTTGTCAGCGATGGCGCGGAAGCGTGGGAAGTCGAGGATCTGCGAGTAGGCAGAGAAACCGGCCACGATCATTTTCGGCTTGTGCTCAACCGCCAGACGCTCGACTTCGTCGTAGTCGATCAGGCCGTTGGCGTCGATGCCGTACTGCACGGCGTTGTACAGCTTGCCGGAGGACGAAACGCTGGCACCGTGAGTCAGGTGACCACCGTGGGCCAGGCTCATGCCCAGGATGGTGTCACCACCTTGCAGCAGGGCCAGGTAAACAGCGGCGTTGGCTTGGGAACCGGCGTGCGGCTGAACGTTGGCGTAATCGGCGCCGAACAGCTCTTTGGCGCGGTCGATGGCCAGTTGTTCAACAACGTCGACGTACTCGCAACCACCGTAGTAGCGCTTGCCCGGGTAGCCTTCAGCGTACTTGTTGGTCAGTACCGAGCCTTGAGCTTCCATCACCGCAGGGCTGGTGTAGTTTTCCGAAGCGATCAGCTCAATGTGCTCTTCCTGGCGCTGAGCTTCTTGCTCCATGGCGGCAAAGAGATCGGCGTCGTACTTGGCAATAGTCAAATCACGGCTGAACATGGCGGTCCTCAAGGATCGGGGGCAGAAAAGGGGGGCATTCTAACCCAATGGGTTTTGGATGGCATATGAAACGACATCATGTCGCAGACAAGTGGCGTTCATGACAGATGTGCGGTGCTTTTGCTGGCTCCACAATGGCCGCGTTTCAACCGGAGAATACTGATCCACGGCAAGTCCCTGTGACAGCCAGCCTGCTGGGGATGGCTGCACCGCAGATTTTTCCGGCGTCTGTACCGGCCCTTTCGCGAGCAAGCCCGCTCCCACAGTGGACCGCGTATATCCTGAAGAAACCGGGTCAAATGTGGGAGCGGGCTTGCTCGCGAAGGCGTCATTGGCGGTGCCGCAAAAAATCAGTCGAACATGAATAGCGCATCATTGCTGAACTGCGCTTCAAACCGGCTCGCCGGCATCGGTCGTCCGAACAGGTAGCCCTGCACTTCATCGCAACCGTGCTCGCGCAGGAAGTCCAGTTGCTCATGGGTTTCCACGCCCTCGGCGATTACCGCCAGATTCAGGCTGTGGGCCATGGCGATGATCGCGCGGGCGATCTGCGCGTCCTGCTCGCCTGACGGCAGGCCGTCGACGAAGGTACGGTCGATCTTCAGCACGTCGATCGGGAATTGCTTGAGGTAGTTCAGCGACGAATAACCGGTGCCGAAGTCGTCGACCGCAATGCTCAGGCCCAGGTTTTTCAGCCCGGCCAGAATCTGCATTGCTTCGCTGACTTCGCGCATCAGGATACTTTCGGTCAGCTCCAGCTCCAGACACGCCGGTGGCAGCCCGGTTTCGCGCAGGATCGTGGCGATGCGCGTACCGAGCTGGCCATCGGAGAACTGCCGCGCCGAAATGTTCACCGAGACCTTCGGCACGCGCACGCGGTTCTGGTGCCAGGTCTTGAGCTGACGGCAGGCTTCGCTGATGACCCAGTCGCCAACGTCGACCACCAGACCCAGCTCTTCCAGCACCGGAATGAAATCCCCCGGCGGCACCAGCCCGCGACGCGGATGACGCCAACGCAGCAGCGCTTCGGCGCCAGTCAGGCGTTTGCCGTCGCCGCTGAATTGCGGCTGGTAGTACAGGACAAATTCGTTCTGCTCCAGCGCATGACGCAGGTCGCTTTCCAGCTCCAGACGTTCCAGTGCACTGGCGTTCATGTCGGCCTGATAGAACTGGAAGTTGTTCTTGCCGCGCTCCTTGGCGTGGTACATCGCGGTGTCGGCGTTCTTCATCAACTGGCTGAGTTCGTTGCCGTCCTGCGGGCTCAGGGCGATGCCGATACTGGCGGTGACGAAGAACTCGCGACCTTCCAGCACAAATGGACGCACCAGGCTGGCGAGAATCTGCTCGGCCACATGAATCGCTCGGTTCAGCGCCATTTCGCGGCTGGAGCGGTGTTGCAGGAGCAAGGTGAACTCGTCACCGCCCATGCGCGCCACGGTGTCGTCATCGTCGACGCAGGCCAGCAACCGCGTGGCCATGTCTTTCAACATGCGGTCGCCAGCCGCGTGGCCGAGGGAGTCGTTGATCGGTTTGAAGCGGTCGAGGTCGAGGAACATCAGCACCACCCACGACTTCTGCCGTTCGGCCGATTGCAGCGCGGTATGCAGACGATCCTGGAACAGCGTGCGGTTCGGCAGGTGGGTCAGGGCGTCGTAGTAAGCGAGACGATGGATGCGTTGTTCGCTGGCCTTGCGCTCGCTGATGTCGCTGAAGAAGCACACGTAACTGGCCAGATCGCCTTCATCGTCGAGTACCGCCGTGATGCCGACCCACGCCGGGTAATGCTCGCCGTTACGGCGCTTGAGCCAGACTTCGCCTTCCCAGGTGCTGTGCTGATGCAATTGCTTGAGCACGTAGCGCAGGTGCGCGTCCTGTTGCTCGTCGACGGTGAGCATGTTCGGCAACTGATCGAGCACCTCCGACACCGCGTAACCGCTGACCCGGCTGAAGGCTTCGTTGGCCTGCACGATGTAACCGGCCGGGTCGGTGATCAGGATCGCCGAGGTCGAGTGCTCGAATACCGTGGCCGCCATGCGCAAGTCTTTCTCGGCGCGGCGCTGCTGGCTGATGTCGCGACCGACGCCGAGCACGCCTTCGAACGCGCCGTGTTCGTCCCACACCAGCACCAGCCGCAGCTCGATCGGGATCTTGCGGCCGTCGGCGCGCAGGCAGTCGAACAGGAACATCTGCGTCTGTACCTGGCTTCGCAGTTGCGCGAGTTGCTCAGGCTTGTCGAGCGCTTTGCTGACCCGATCCATCAAGGTGTAGATGCCGGATAGCTGCTGCGGGTTGGCGATCGTCGATTGCCAGCCATTCTGGAAGATCCACTCGGCGTCGTAACCCAGCACCGCCTGCACCGACGGGCTGACGTAGTTCAACGACAGCTTGCTGTCGGTGGAGAAAATCACATCGCTGATGCTTTCGGCGAGCATGCGGTAGCGCTGCTCGCTGTCGCGCAGCGATTCGCTGGCCTCGATCTGCTCGGTGATGTCCTTGGCCACGCCGATGATCCGCGTGACCTGATCATGTTTGTCACGGGCCAGCGCCTGCTCACGAATATCGAAGCGCCGCCATTTGCCGTCGCGATGGCGGAAGCGCAATTGGCACTGCAACAGCTGGCTGTACCCGGCGTGCCGCTGCATCTGCCGCGAGCGGTGGTAATAGTCGGCGTCTTCCGGATGCAGGAGGATTTCCCAGAAGTACTCGCCCATCTGGTGCAGCTCGGAGCGGTTGTAACCGAGGGTCTGGCCGAGGTGGTGGTTGCTGAAAATCATCCGCTGGCTGATCACGTCCTGCACATACAGATGATCCGGCACGGTGCGCACCACGTCCGACCAGAAACCTTCGCGCTCCAGCAGCGACAGTTCGATCAGCTTGCGGCTGGTGATGTCGTTGATGCTCAGAATCACCGCTTTATAGTCGTGCAGCTCCTCAGGCAGGCGCAGGACCATCCACAGGTGCTGATCGCGGCCGTTGATGTCCGGCAGCCTGATTTCCAGTTCCAGTTGATTCTGTTGCTGCAAAACTGCGTCGAGCACCTGGTTGCCGATGGCGCACTGGCTGTGCGGATGGCCATCGATCAGCAACTGCCAGGCGTGCTCGCAGGAATTGACATTGAGCAGTTGCAGCGCCACCTGATTGACCTCGGTGACGCGCAGTTCTTGCAGCAGTTGCTGGCGCTGGGCCGGTTGGTCGAGCCAGGCCTTGAGCTGGTCGCTGGTCTGGATCTGTGCTTTGTCGAACACCTGCTTGAGGCCGGACAGATCGAGCACACACAACGCAACGCCAGTGCCTTCGAAGATGTCCTGATAGCGCCGGCGGCCTTCATGCAACTGGCGCTGGCGGCGACGCATGTTCAGCAGCGCGATCACCGGCAACATCGAGAACGCCAGGCCCAGAAGGCATTTGCCGATGAACGCCGGCAGCAGTTCTTCGAGCACCCGCTGACGATCGAACAGCCCGCGCAACTGCCAGTCGCTGCTGCTCAGCGGTACGGTGAGCACGGTGTTGGCCATGTCGTCCGGGCTCAGCACCCCGGGCCGGGCGGAGGATAGCGCTTCGTCGCGGCTGATGATCTGATGGTTGAGACGGTTTTCTACCAGCCACAACGGGCGGATGCCGGTTTCGCCCAGCTTGGTCAGCGAGTCGAAGAAGGTCGGGGTCAGGCGCAATACCCAGTAGCCGCGCGTGCTGCCGCTGGCCTGATGCAACAACAGATGCACCACCGAGCCGTCGTCGGCGTTACTGAAGTAATGCGCCTGGGCGCGGCTGCGGCGTACGAGTTCAGCGAGGTAATCGGCGTCGTGGCTGTCGCTGGCGCTGTCGTTGAGGATTTTCCCGGACGGGCTGAGCAGGGCCAGGCTGCGCAGATCCGGCAGCGATTGCTGGAGCTTGCGCAGCAGCGCCTGCTGTTCGTCGGACGACTGCGGCTGTTCGACGATCGGTAGCAGGTTGAGGGCGATTTGCGCATTCAGCGACATGTTCAGGCTGACCTGCGAGGCGAGGTCGGCGGTGTAGTCGATGGTGTACTGGCGCTGATTTTTCTGGGTCTCGCGCAATTGATCGAGCAGTTGCCAGAACAGCAGGGCCAGCAGCAAAAGTACCAGCGTCGCCAATGCCCCCTTCAATGTTCCGCGCAGGGGCGAGCCGGTCCCCGGATTGGACGCGCTCACAGAAGCTGGCGGGGTAACGTTGGACAAGCTGAAATCCTGCGGTTTGGCTGGACTGGCGCGACGTGCACTATAAGCCGGACGCCCGAAGGGCGGCTAGCATGCCTTGAGTTGTGGCGAAGTGCCAGCCCCGCTCGGCTGGACTGCCTTCCGTCATTAAGGTAGCTTTGCCGGTTACGCGGGAGCGTTCCAGCTCCTAGACTCAGACTTTTTCAGCGCGCACGCATTGATGACCATCAAGTGAACGACGCGCATCGGTCTGGCCGGGCATCGCCTGCGCTCCAATCATTCATCTGTCACTGACCCAAGGTTCTCCATGGCTCAATACGTCTTCACCATGCATCGGCTGGGCAAAGTTGTTCCGCCGAAGCGGGAAATCCTGAAAAACATTTCGCTGTCGTTCTTTCCCGGCGCCAAGATCGGCGTACTCGGCCTCAACGGTTCGGGTAAATCCACGCTGCTGAAAATCATGGCTGGCGTCGACACCGAGTTCGAGGGCGAAGCCCGTCCGATGCCGGACCTGAACATCGGTTATCTGCCGCAAGAGCCACAACTTGATCCGACCAAGACCGTGCGTGAAGTGGTCGAGGAAGCGGTCAGCGTGATCAAGGATGCGCAGGCGCGTCTGGACGAGGTCTACGCCGCTTACGCCGATCCGGATGCCGACTTCGACAAGCTGGCAGCCGAACAGGCCAAGCTCGAAGCGATCCTGCAGGCCAGCGATGGTCATAACCTGGAGCGTCAACTGGAAGTCGCCGCCGACGCCCTGCGTCTGCCGGCCTGGGACGCCAAGGTCGAACACCTGTCCGGTGGTGAAAAACGTCGTGTGGCCCTGTGCCGTCTGCTGCTGTCCGCTCCGGACATGCTGCTGCTCGACGAACCGACCAACCACTTGGACGCTGACTCCGTGGCGTGGCTGGAGCACTTCCTGCACGACTTCCCGGGCACCGTGGTCGCGATCACGCACGACCGTTACTTCCTCGACAACGTTGCTGGCTGGATCCTGGAACTCGACCGCGGCGCGGGCATTCCTTACGAGGGCAACTACTCGGGTTGGCTCGAAGCCAAGTCCGATCGTCTGGCCCAGGAATCCAAGCAGCAATCGGCTCACGAAAAAGCCATGAAGGAAGAGCTGGAGTGGGTGCGCAAAGGCGCGAAAGCCCGCCAGTCGAAATCCAAGGCACGTCTGCAACGCTTCGAAGAAATGCAGTCGCAGGAATTCCAGAAGCGTTCGGAAACCAACGAGATCTACATCCCGGCCGGTCCGCGTCTGGGCGACAAGGTCATCGAGTTCAAGAACGTCACCAAGGGCTACGGCGATCGCGTCCTGATCGACAACCTGTCGTTCTCCATGCCGAAGGGCGCCATCGTTGGCGTGATCGGTGGTAACGGTGCCGGTAAGTCGACCCTGTTCCGCATGCTGATGGGCAAGGAAACTCCGGATTCCGGCACCATCGAAGTCGGCGAAACCGTGCAACTGGCCTGCGTTGACCAGAGCCGCGAAGACCTCGACGGCAGCAAGACCGTGTTCCAGCAGATCTCCGACGGTTCCGACCAGATCCGCATCGGCAACTACGAGATTCCATCGCGCACTTATGTCGGTCGCTTCAACTTCAAGGGCGGCGACCAGCAGAAGTTCGTCAAGGACCTGTCCGGTGGTGAGCGCGGTCGTCTGCACCTGGCGCTGACCCTGAAGGAGGGCGGCAACGTCCTGCTGCTCGACGAACCGTCCAACGACCTCGACGTTGAAACCCTGCGTTCCCTGGAAGAAGCCCTGCTGGACTTCCCGGGCGCCGCCATTGTGATCTCTCACGATCGCTGGTTCCTGGACCGCGTCGCGACTCACATCCTGGCGTACGAAGACGACTCGCAAGCGGTGTTCTTCGAAGGCAACTACACCGAGTACGAAGCCGACCGCAAAAAGCGTCTTGGAGAAGCGGCGGCCCAGCCACACCGGGTACGCCACAAGAAACTGGCCTGATTCGGGTTGGTTGCATGAAAAAGCGGAGCCTTCGGGCTCCGTTTTTTTTGAGTTTTTTTCAGTGATTCCGAGTCGTGGCCATCGCGAGCAGGCTCACTCCTACAATTGGAATGCGGTCTCCTGTAGGAGTGAGCCTGCTCGCGATATCGATGTAACTGTTGGTGCATTACTTCAATTTGACCTCCCCATTCAGGTGCAGAATCAGCTCAAAAAACCGCCTTATTTATATCCTGTGCACCATTTAATTTCATAACTGCGACATTTTGCGCTGTTCCTGTGCGCAAATCGTTTGTTACAGTCCGGCTCAATCGCTTCCAACGACAATAAATTTGCCGAGACTTTTCCCATGATCGAATCCGTCGAATCCTTCCTCGCCCGCCTGAAAAAACGCGACCCGGATCAACCCGAATTCCACCAGGCCGTCGAAGAAGTCCTGCGCAGTCTGTGGCCGTTTCTCGAAGCCAATCCGCGTTACCTGACCTCGGGCATTCTGGAGCGCATCTGCGAGCCGGAGCGCGCAGTGGTGTTCCGCGTGTCGTGGGTCGACGATCAGGGCAAGGTCCAGGTCAATCGCGGTTTCCGCATCCAGATGAACAGCGCGATCGGCCCGTACAAGGGCGGCTTGCGCTTCCATCCTTCGGTGAACCTGGGCGTGCTGAAGTTTCTCGCCTTCGAACAGACCTTCAAGAACTCCCTGACCTCGTTGCCCATGGGCGGCGGCAAGGGCGGTTCGGACTTCGATCCGAAGGGCAAGAGCGACGCCGAAGTCATGCGTTTCTGCCAGGCGTTCATGAGCGAGCTGTACCGCCACATCGGCGCGGACGTTGACGTACCGGCTGGCGACATCGGTGTCGGTGCGCGGGAGATCGGTTTCCTGTTTGGCCAGTACAAACGCCTGAGCAACCAGTTCACCAGCGTGTTGACCGGTAAAGGCATGACCTATGGCGGCAGCCTGATTCGCCCGGAAGCCACCGGTTTCGGTTGCGTGTACTTCGCCGAGGAGATGCTCAAGCGCCGCGGGCAGACCGTCGAAGGCAAGCGCGTGGCGATCTCTGGTTCCGGCAACGTCGCGCAGTACGCGGCGCGCAAGGTCATGGACCTGGGCGGCAAGGTGATTTCGCTGTCCGACTCCGAAGGCACGTTGTACTGCGAATCGGGCCTGAGCGAAGAACAGTGGCAGGCGCTGCTGGAACTGAAAAACGTCAAACGCGGACGCATCAGCGAATTGGCCACGGCGTTCGGTCTGGAATTCCGTGCCGGTCAGTTGCCCTGGTCGCTGCCGTGTGACATCGCGCTGCCCTGCGCCACGCAGAACGAGCTCGACGCCGAATCTGCTCGTACGCTGCTGCGCAATGGCTGCGTGTGCGTCGCCGAAGGCGCGAACATGCCGACCACGCTGGCGGCCGTGGATATCTTCATCGAGGCCGGCATTCTGTTCGCCCCGGGCAAGGCGTCGAACGCCGGCGGGGTAGCGGTCAGTGGGCTGGAGATGTCGCAGAACGCCATGCGCCTGCTGTGGACGGCGGGTGAGGTGGACAGCAAGCTGCACGCGATCATGCAGTCGATCCACCATGCCTGCGTGCATTACGGCGAAGAGAACGGGCGGATCAACTACGTCAAAGGCGCGAACATCGCCGGCTTCGTCAAAGTCGCGGATGCGATGCTCGCGCAGGGTGTGGTTTAAGCCGGTTCGATGCGAATCACTTCAATCACCTGATCGCCAGCGGGGCGCTGCCACAGCACTTCGTCATTGAGCCGGGCACCAAGCAATGCCCGGCCCAACGGCGAGGCCCAGTTGATCAAACCCTGGCTGGCGTCGGCCTGATCTTCGCCGACCAGTTGCACCCGACTTTCGGTGTCGTGTTCGTCGGCGTAGGTCACCCAACTGCCAATCTGCACCTTGTCGGTAGAGATCGCGGGGGCAGCGACCTGTGCGCTGGCGAGGCGTTGGTTGAAGTAGCGCAAATCTCTTTCGAGATCGGCTTGGCGCTGCTTGTCGGCCCGTTCGCCCTTGGCCGATTGCTCGGCGTGCAGGGCTTGCAGTTCGGCGACCTTGGCCTGCAACTGCGCCAATCCTTGGGGTGTGACGTAATTGGGCTGCGCACTGACCTGCCGTTCGACGGGCTGATCGGCTTGCGCAGCGGCGTTATCTTCGTTCACGAAAGCGCGGCTCATGCTGTCCTCCTCTGCAAAGAGTTTGGGCCATGGTCGCCGGCATTTGGTTTCACTGGATGTCTGGAAACGACCTATTGCGAGCGATAAGCCCGCCCGGCGTCCTGATCTTTCTGCTGCTGCCAGGCGCGCTCGCGTTCGTCCCAGTGCTCGTTGCGATACTCTTCGCGATCCTTGTTCTCCAGCATCGCCTGGCACTGGCGAAAGCCGTCGGTCCAGCCTTCGGCGTATTGCTTGTCCTTGAGATAGCGCGGCACGTTCTTGCGAAACTCGCCACTGATCGAGCCGGCGGCTTGCCGGCCACTGACGCAGCCATCGTCAAAACCGTCGGCGAAGGCCGATGGATAACCTTTGGCGATCAAGTCTTCGTGGGTGGTCTGGCAACCCCCGAGCAACAGCAAAACACCCAGCAATCCCGCACACCGCCACATCGCACTCTCCCGCGCCGATTCTCGGCTGATAGGGAAAGTCTAGAAGCGGATTCGTCGGGCGTTGGTGAAAGACATGTAAGTAATTCGTTGAATACCGGAGAACCCTGTGGGAGCGGGCTTGCTCGCGAAGGCGTCGTGTCAGGCGATTCAAATCTCGACTGACCCAGCGCTTTCGCGAGCAAGCCCGCTCCCACAGGGGTTATGGATTGGGCTTCAGATCAGTAGTGGTACCACTTCACCTCAAGCATCACTTCGGTTTCCGGTGTCGCCACATGACTGAACTCACGCTGCGCACTCAGGCGCAAACCGAGGTTGCGCGACAATTCCCACTGCTGGTTCAGGCTCAGGCTGCGGCGCACTTCACCATTGAAGAAGTAATCGCCCTTGGCTTCCAGGCTGAGATTGCCCAACGGGTTTTTCCACAACACGCCGGTATTGAAACCGCCGGCCGGGGAGACGAACTCGGCGAAGTCATTGTTGTGTTCAACGCGCACGGTGCCGAGGGCAAAACCCAATACGTCATCACCTAACGCCCAGGTACCGCCACCACCACCGTTGACGTGGCTGACCAGCGTCTCGTCATCATGCTTGCCCGGCACCCGCTCAAGGCCACCGGTGACTTGCCACGACAGAGGCTGCAGCAGTTCATTGCGCGGGGTCAGCGAGCGGATGGTCGCCAGGTCCAGTTGCTGGAACTGCCACTGGTTGCCTTCGTATTGACGCAGCTTCATCTGCAGGATTTCGATCTGCGCGCCAAGGGGGAAGCTTTCGGCGTTGTCATTGAGATCGTGATAAGCCATGCGCAAACCGTATTCACCGAACGCACGATCACCGCGGGTGCCGATGCCGGCCTGCCAGGTGCGTGATTCGTGGCCGTCTTCGGGCAGGCCCGGTTGTGGAATCTGCAATTCCGGCGCCGGGTTCTTGTTGATCGCCCGCAGCAGTTCGAAGCTGCGCTGTGCACGTTGCGCATCACGTTCCTGCCCGTTGGCGCGGTAACGCTCCAGACGATAGGCGGCATCGATGATCAGCGCCTGACGATCCCGGGGCAGGGCCTTGAAGGTCGGCTCCTGCAACACCTGTTGATCGGCGCTGACCTTCAGCACCCATTGCTGTTCTTCCTTGTTCAACGGCTCGGCGCGGCTGAGCAGTTCACGCTCGCGGGACGGGCGATATTCGATGCTTTCCACCAGCCCGGCTTCTTTCACCGCTTTGACCGTATCGGTAGGGATGGCGGTCAGCGGGAATTGCTCGGTCAGGCGCAGGCTCGGACGTGCCACTTGCAGCAGTTCGAGCAGGCGATAGGAGCAGTTTTCGTCGAAGAAGAAATAGTCGAACTGGATCTGCTTCAGCTCCCATACATGCTCGACCATGCGCGCGGTTTCTGCTTGGGTCAGGTTCAGCCGGTATTCCCACAGATCGCGGTTTTCCAGGCTGCGGTACTCGGAGAGTTTTTCCTGGTACGGCACCAGTGCGAACAGCCCCGGGTAGCCACCCATCAAGCCCTTCCAGGCGTAAAGGATGCTGTTGTCCGAGCCTTCGATGTAGGCGCCGAAGTTGATCGCGTAACTCAGCAGCGAAGTCTTGTCGCTTTGCACGTCAGCCTGGTCGATGCGCAGCAGGGTGTGGCCGAACATCGACGACGGGCTGTTGAGGTAGGCCGCCGGGAAGATCATCACCGCACTGTGCGGCGAGACGTCCTTGAACCACTTCTTGAATTCGGCGCAATCGGGGGCGGGCAGGTCGGTCAGATTGAGTTGTGCTTTCAGCCAGCGCGTACGCGCCGGGTAGACACACTGTGCATGCTGTTCGCCGAGACTGGCCGGGGCGTACAGCGCCTGCACGGTGGCGGCCAGTTCATGGTCGGGGTGTTCGTTGCCATCGGGCGCGAGAAAGAATTTCCTGTCGCTGACATAGCTGCGCCAGCCGCCGAGTTTGGCGGTTTCGTAATGACCGAGGGAAATCCAGAAGCGGTCGTTGGCCAGTTGCTGCAAACGTTGAGGGTCGATGTGAGGCGCGGCGGACAGCGGGGCGCAGACACAGAGCGCCAGCCAGGCAAGGCGTTTGAGCATAAGTGGCAACTTAAGTCGAAAGAAAATAAAACCCGGATCGGGCTGCGATCACTCCCCTGTGGCGAGGGGATTTATCCCCGATGGGCTGCGAAGCGGCCCTCATACCTGCAAAACTCGGTGTATCAGATACACCGAATTGAATGGTTTCACGACTGCTCCGCAGCCGATCGGGGATAAATCCCCTCACCACAGGTTCAGCGTCACATTCGAGTGATTGCACTCAAAACAAAACCCGCTTCCCGAAAGAAGCGGGTGGGGTCGAGCTTAAGCCTGAGTTGCGTACTTGGCCAGACGTGGGTCCGACTTCAGCACGGCCAGGGTGTTGGTATGCACGTCTTCTGCGGTCACGTCAGCTTTGCTGAAGATCTGCTGGAAGTGCTCGTGAGTGACAGCAGCGAAGTGCGCACGGTCTTCCGGCGCCACGCCCAGTACCACGGCGTAGGTCGTCAGCGCTTCGCCGTTGCCCTTGGCCATGTCTTCGGACAGCTCGTTCATCATGCCATTCATGGCGAACCAGGATTTACCGCCGTAGGTCAGCGACGCGTTGGTCGAGCAACCGTTGGTGCCGGAAGTCATACCGAACGTAGCGTTACCGGAGGTGCCGTTAGTGGTGGATGCCAGGAAATGTGCCGGGGTGCCACGCTGACCTTCGAACAGCATGTTGCCCCAACCGCAATCCGGGCCACCCGGGGCTTGCGCCATGGCGTTGATGGAAACAGCGGTGAAGAGAGTACCGAGAAGAATCCGTTTCATAGCTTTGTTCTCTTTGTGTGCATACCAATGGACAGGGTTCTGGCCCCCCAAGCGCTGTCTAGACAGACTCTTTTGAAGCCAGTGGGCCGGTTATTGTTCCAGCCGCGCAGTTTGGAGTTTAGGCACGTTCCTGTGGTTCCGTGATTTTTTGCTGATTATTCGTTGATGTCCCCGGTTTCACGGGGCCGGCTGCGGAGCAGGGCGCTTGTCTATGCTTTGTCGTGTGGCGCGCCTTGCCAGTGGGGCACGGGCAGCGCCAGAATGCCGCTATCCGCCCCGCCTGATTGTTAAGGAAGCCCGATGCCTGATCCTGTTGCTGCCAGCCTGCGTATAGCGCCCGAAGCGCTGACTCGTCCGTTTTCCGCTGAACAGTTCAGCTTCACTACCACCAATGATCTGGAGCCCTTTCGCGGTGTGCTCGGCCAGGAACGTGCGGTCGAAGCCTTGCAGTTCGGTGTGGCGATGCCACGCCCCGGTTACAACGTCTTTGTCATGGGCGAGCCCGGCACTGGTCGCTTCTCGTTCGTCAAACGCTACCTGAAGGCCGAAGGCAAGCGCCTGCAGACCCCGGCGGACTGGGTCTACGTCAATAATTTCGATGAGCCGCGCGAGCCCCGCGCGCTGGAATTGCCTTCTGGCACTGCGGCTTCGTTCATCGGTGACATCAACGGCCTGATCGATAACCTGCTGGCAACCTTTCCGGCCGTGTTCGAACACCCGTCCTACCAGCAGAAGAAAAGTGCCATCGACCGCGCCTTCAACCAGCGCTACGACAAGGCCCTCGATATCATCGAACGGCTGGCGCTGGAGAAGGACGTCGCCCTGTATCGCGACAGCAGCAATATCGCCTTCACGCCGATGCTTGAAGGCAAGGCGCTGGATGAAGCGGAATTCGCCCAATTGCCGGAAGCCGAGCGCGAACGGTTTCACGAAGACATCTCCGGCCTCGAAGAGCGTCTGAACGAAGAACTCGCCAGCCTGCCGCAGTGGAAGCGCGAGTCGAACAATCAGTTGCGTCAGCTCAACGAAGAAACCATCACCCTGGCCTTGCAGCCGTTGCTCTCGCCGTTGTCCGAGAAGTACGCGGAGAACGCTGCGGTCTGCGGTTACCTGCAAGCGATGCAGGTGTACTTGCTGAAAACCGTGGTCGAGCAACTGGTCGACGACAGCAAGACCGACGCCGTGGCGCGCAAGCTGCTGGAAGAGCAATACGCGCCGAGCCTGGTGGTCGGTCATCCGGCCAGCGGCGGGGCGCCGGTAGTGTTCGAGCCGCACCCGACTTACGAAAACCTGTTCGGGCGCATCGAGTACACCACCGATCAGGGCGCGCTTTACACCACTTACCGGCAGTTGCGTCCAGGTGCTTTGCATCGGGCCAATGGCGGTTTTTTGATTCTTGAAGCGGAAAAAATGCTCAGCGAGCCGTTCGTGTGGGACGCGCTGAAACGCGCCCTGCAATCGCGCAAGCTGAAAATGGAATCGCCGCTGGGCGAGATGGGCCGTTTCGCCACGGTGACCCTCAACCCGCAACACATTCCGTTGCAGGTCAAAGTCATCATCATCGGCGCGCGGCAGTTGTATTACACGCTGCAGGACCTCGATCCGGACTTCCAGGAGATGTTCCGCGTGCTGGTCGACTTCGACGAAGACATCCCGATGGTCGACGAAAGTCTGGAGCAATTTGCCCAGTTGCTGAAAACCCGTACTTCGGAGGAAGGCATGGCGCCGCTGACCGCCGATGCGGTGGCGCGTCTGGCGACCTACAGCGCACGGCTGGCCGAGCATCAGGGGCGTTTGTCGGCGCGGATCGGCGATCTGTTCCAACTGGTCAGTGAAGCGGATTTCATTCGTCATCTGGCCGGTGATGAAATGACCGATGCCGGGCACATCGAGCGTGCGCTGAAAGCCAAGGCCACTCGCACCGGTCGGGTCTCGGCGCGGATTCTCGACGACATGCTCGCCGGGATCATCCTGATCGACACCGACGGCGCCGCGGTCGGCAAGTGCAACGGGCTGACTGTGCTCGAAGTGGGTGATTCGGCGTTCGGTGTGCCGGCGCGGATTTCCGCCACGGTGTACCCGGGCGGCAGCGGTATCGTCGACATCGAGCGCGAGGTCAACCTTGGGCAACCGATCCACTCCAAGGGCGTGATGATCCTTACCGGGTACCTGGGCAGCCGTTACGCTCAGGAATTCCCGCTGGCGATCTCCGCGAGCATCGCGCTGGAGCAATCCTACGGTTACGTTGATGGCGACAGCGCATCGCTGGGCGAGGCTTGCACGCTGATTTCGGCGCTGTCGAAAACCCCGCTCAAGCAGTGCTTTGCGATCACCGGTTCGATCAACCAGTTCGGCGAAGTGCAGGCAGTCGGCGGGGTCAACGAAAAGATCGAAGGCTTTTTCCGCCTGTGCGAAGCACGCGGGCTGACGGGCGAGCAGGGCGCGATCATTCCGCAGGCCAACGTCGCCACGCTGATGCTCGACGAGAAGGTGCTGGCGGCGGTGCGCGCCGGGCAGTTCCACGTGTATGCCGTGCGTCAGGCTGACGAAGCGCTGAGCCTGTTGGTCGGCGAGCCGGCCGGTGAGCCGGATGCTGACGGTCAGTTCCCCGAGGGCAGCGTCAACGCGCGCGTGGTCGAGCGTCTGCGGGTGATTGCCGAGATGATCAGTGAAGACGACCTCAAAGAGGCGGAAAAGGAACTGGCGCAGGAGGCACTAGCCGAAGCCAAACCAGCCTGACCGCAAACGCGGTAAAAACTGTGGGAGGGGGCTTGCTCCCGAAGGCGGTGTACCAATCGACACATTAGTTGATTGAGACACCGCCTTCGGGAGCAAGCCCCCTCCCACAGTTGTTTCTCCAGATTGATTTTTGTGGTGATCTTCGGGAAAAGTGCCACTACTCTGACGTCAGAATTCACACAATGACCATTCGGCGCCTTCTGGTTCTATCCAGCTTGCGCGGCGGACTTTTCTTCTATTCTCTGCTCAAGGACATCGACAGTATCACTGGATCGAAACAGCCTTCGCGTGAAGGCTGAATACAGGCTTTACCGAGGGTCGCCGCCATGTCGCGCAACCTCTGCCTCACCCGTCAGTGCCTGGGTCTTGTGACCCGCATCGAATGCGCCATCAAACCGTTGGCCGGCGATAACGGCATGTGGACCTTGCTCTTCGCTGCCGGCATGGCCGGCGAACAACCCTCCGCCATCAAGGCCCAGGGCCCGTTTCACGGGCCGGTCGCCGCCGAGTCGATTCTCGACACTATTGTGGAAAGCCTGACGATGCACGGCTACGAGCTGGCCGACGATCCGCAGATCTGGAGCCTGCACCTGCAGGCACAGTTGCGCCAGATCAATGGCGGGCGTGGGCGTACGGTCGGCGTGTTCGACCACTAGGCGCAATCATGGCGCGGTGTCGGACTGCTGCGCCTTGTCGAGTTTGACCTCAAAGCCGTATTGCACGGTATTGAGCTCGGTCCGCTGATAGGTCTCCACGTGCGTTGGACGGCCATAGAAGTAATGCACGCCGAACAGCGCCGGGCCATCCGCACTCGCGTCGTGACTGACCGAGAGAATCTGTTTCAGGTAGTTGCCGCTGTCGTCCTTGACGAAGAATCGCCAGGCGTTGGCCGGAAACAGTTTCAGGTCCACCACCAACGTGTTGTTCTTGATCTCCAGGCCTTTGGGCAGGGATTTGGCGTCGTAGGCTTTTTTCTCCACGCTGGCGAGAAACAGCGGCATCGACCCCACGGCAATCGCCGGGGTTTCCGGAAACAGGTTCAAATCGTAAGTGATGGTCGCCTGCAGCGGATCGACCTGATACGCCTCGGGCGGCAGTTCGATCGGCTCATCGAGTTTGCCGCTGCGTTTCTCGGTGAAGAACGTCACGGGACTCTCGCCGGGGCTGAAATCATCACCGAGCAATTCATCGTTGAAGGTTCGCCGGTGAGAGAACTCGATGCGTGCAGCGCTCGGATCCTCCACGGACTGATGGATGCGGATACCGGCCTTCAACGCTTCCTCGGTGAGGCTCGCGCCCTTGAGCCAGTTCGGCGCCAGATCGTCATAGACGACCACCGCCGGGTCCAGCGGTTGGATGGCTTTTTCGGTGGTGTGCTGGCTGAAAGTGCGCACTGGCAGATCCAGTGTTTTGCGGGTCACGGTTGCCGATGAGAAATCCAGCACGCTGACTTCGAGGGTGTCGATGGGGCCGTTGAAGTAGACCTTGTTGTAGCGGCGCGGATGCTGCTGCTCGAAGGTCTGCTGTTCGTCCTCCAGCTGTTTTTCCAACGCCTCGCTCCAGGTTTTCTGCTGTTGCAGATACGCCAGTTGTTTCTCGTAGAAGGCGACTTGTGCCGGGCTCTCATTGATTGAGCCGGCGCGCACCAGGTATTGCCCGCTGGTGTCACGGGCCTGAACGATGACTGGATTGAGCTGCGCACCCTCGACCTCAGGGGCCAGTGGCAGGCTGTTGCTGAATTCGACTTCGGCGTAGTTCTTTTCAAGCTTCAACAGGGTGACGCTGAGGTTGTCATCGGTGCGGGTCTGGCCGACGTCCTTCTGGCTCAGGTTGAAGCTGAACAGGCGGCGCGGCGCGATGACTTCGACTTTGCCTTGCAGGCTCACCGGTTGTGGCTGGCTCTTCTTGTCCACGTCCAGCCCTTCGATGAACGGGTAGGTCACGGTCAGGTCATCGGGGTTGTTGACGTTGGAGCTGGACGGGCTCAACTGAATGCCGGGATCGGTTTCCGACCACTCCGGCTGATAGGCGATCACGCGCTTGTTGCTCAGGGTCACCGACTGCCATTCCACGCCGTGCGGGAATAGAAAGCCGCCGGGAATGTTCAGGTTGAACGGGAATACCGGTTGCAGGTCGGTAAGGTAATCGGAGCTGGCGTCCTTGTGCAGCACGAACAGTCCGTTGATAAAGGTATCGACCAGCGCCTGCGGCGAAGGGTAGTGCTTGAGGATGCCGAGGGTGTCTTCGCCGTAGACGGTTTTCAGCGGTGTGCTGTCGAGCTTGAGCTGCGCGCGTTCGAGCAGCAGCAGCGAACCGCCGAGTTCGGTCACGGCGTCCTTGAGTTTCGGGTCGGTAATGGCGTCCAGTGAGTGTTCGAAGGTTGCCGTCTTCGCGTCGAGGCTGACCGAGGGCTTTTTCTCATCGCCGGGTGAGCAGCCACCCAGCAGCAGAACGAGGCAAATTCCGGCAGTCGTCAACGGTAATCGCACATGCATTTCCAGTCGTCCTGTCCACTTTCGCTAGGCGGTCAATGGTTTGGACAGTAGCAGAAAAAAATTCACACACACACGCAGGTTGCGGTGATGGGAGGTGCGAGCCGGGCGGTTTCTGGCGGTCACGGGCGGCTGGTATACTCGCCGCCGATTTCAATCCTTATTGTGTGAGAGTCAATGGAACGCTTTATCGAAAATGCAATGTACGCCACGCGCTGGCTGCTGGCGCCGATCTATATCGGGCTGTCCCTCGGGCTGCTGGCGCTGGCATTGAAATTCTTCCAGGAAGTGTTTCATGTCATTCCCAACGTGTTTTCCATGGCCGAATCGGATCTGATCCTGGTGCTGCTGTCGCTGATCGACATGGCGCTGGTGGGCGGCCTGCTGGTGATGGTGATGATTTCCGGCTACGAGAACTTCGTGTCCGAGCTGAACATCGACGAAGGCAAAGAGAAGCTCAGCTGGCTGGGCACCATGGATTCCTCGTCGCTGAAGATGAAAGTGGCGGCGTCGATCGTGGCGATTTCCTCGATCCACCTGCTGCGGATCTTCATGGATGCCAAGAACGTCGATCCCGAGCACCTGATGTGGTACGTGATCATCCACATGACCTTCGTGATTTCGGCGTTCGCGATGGGTTACCTGGACAAGCTCACCAAGCACTGATCATTGTTTGATCGCTGCAAAAACACCGCCCGTCTGTTGCGAAACAGACGGGCGGTGTCGTTTGTGGCTTGTGCTTTGGCGCGCGCGGGCATATCCCTGTAAGGGTCCTGGCTCGCCACCGCACGAGGTGCGTTCATGAACCTGCAAGAGTTGAATGCGTTTGCCATCGCCAGAAAGGTCGATGAGCTGAACCTGATCTCCATGGAGGGCGGGATTTATCTGCTCGAGGCGCGGATGCACGGGGCGGCGTACCCGCTGAGTGATCTCAAGGGCGAGATGCTGCAGCTGCGTTCGGTGGAGCATGCACGGGATCTATTGCATAACTTTCCGGTGCTGCCGTTCAACCTCGTACACACCTCGGTGCACGATGAAATGTGCGGCCTGGGCGTCAGTGACGAGGAAAGCCTGAAAGTGCCGCTGGCCTGGCGCTCGGCCCTGTAGGCGTTGCGCCCCATCGCCGGGCATCTGTGCTAGTCTGCTCGCCCTTTTGGTTCCGGGCGCGCCGGGACGCGCTGTGCACGCACGGCAAGTCTGATGGCCGTCCGCACAGCGGAGCAGTGTCATGTCCGAAGTAAATCTGTCCACCGACGAAACCCGCGTCAGCTACGGTATTGGCCGTCAGCTGGGTGACCAGCTGCGCGACAACCCGCCACCGGGTGTCAGCCTGGACGCCATCCTGGCCGGTCTGACCGACGCATTCGCCGGCAAGCCAAGCCGTGTCGATCAGGAAGCCATGTCCGCCAGCTTCAAAGTGATCCGCGAGATCATGCAAGCCGAAGCCGCTGCCAAGGCTGAAGCCGCCGCAGGCGAAGGCCGTGCGTTCCTGGCTGAAAACGCCAAGAAAGAAGGCATCACCACCCTGGCTTCCGGTCTGCAATTCGAAGTGCTGACCCAGGGCGAAGGCGCCAAGCCATCCCGTGAAGACACCGTGCGTACTCACTACCACGGCATGCTGATCGACGGCACTGTGTTCGACAGCTCCTACGATCGTGGCCAGCCAGCAGAATTCCCGGTGGGCGGCGTGATCGCCGGCTGGACCGAAGCCCTGCAACTGATGAATGCCGGCAGCAAATGGCGCTTGTACGTGCCGAGCGAACTGGCTTACGGCGCTCAAGGCGTTGGCAGCATCCCGCCGCACAGCGTTCTGGTATTCGACGTCGAGCTGCTGGACGTTCTGTAAGACCTGGCCTGTCCCTGTGACAGGTCAATGATGTGGGAGCGGGCTTGCTCGCGAAGGCGTCCTTTCTGGCAACCCATCCGTTGCCTGACACAGCGCTTTCGCCAGCAGGCTGGCTCCCACAGTTTCCATGGCGCTGATCATATTTCGATCTTGTGATGCAGCTCATTGGTCGGGCGCAACGCCCGGGCATAGCAGAACAGGAACAGATTGCGCACCAGCTCCTTGAGCACCAGCGGTTCGCTGGAATTCAGGCTGCTGACGTCCAGATCACCCTGATCCTGCAGCTCATGCAGGGCTTCTTCTTCCAGTACCGCACAGACTTCGCCGGTTTCCCGATGCAGGATCCTGAGGTACGGGTGTGGGCGATCCAGCCAGGCGTCGATCAAATAAGTCATGGGTCTCATCTCCTTGAAAGGTTTCAATGAGAATAATTCTTATTCGTCAAATAGCAAGTGCCTATTGGCGGAATGCGATTTTTTCCGGGTAAAGATTGCGTAAGGTCAAAACGGCTGGCGTCTGGCTATTACGCGAGAATGCGGGGGCTGGCGGGGAGGGTGACGCACCATCCCGCGGCGGGCACGGGATGGCTGACAGCAGGATCAGACCTTTCTGACGAACTCGGACTTGAGCTTCATCGGGCCGATGCCGTCGATCTTGCAGTCGATGTCGTGGTCGCCGTCGCACAGGCGGATATTCTTGACCTTGGTGCCGACCTTGACCACCAGCGAAGTGCCCTTGACTTTCAGGTCCTTGATCACGGTGATGGTGTCGCCGTCCTGCAACACGTTGCCGACCGAATCTTTCTTCACGGCATCATCGGATGCCACTTCGGCTTCGCCGTTGGCCGACCACTCGTGGGCGCACTCCGGGCAGATCAGTTGGGCACCGTCTTCGTAGGTGTATTCGGAATTGCATTTCGGGCAGGGTGGCAACGTGCTCACTAAGGCTCCTTGATAGGGGATCGCTAAAAGTCGCACATTGTATAGGGTTTTACGCGCAGGAGGGCATAGAGCAGAAACAACTGTGGGAGCGGGCTTGCTCGCGAATGCGGTGTGTCATTGAACATTAATGTTGAATGACAGGTTGCTTTCGCGAGCAAGCCCGCTCCCACAGAAGGCAGATCAGTGCGTGCGGGCGACCGCAAATTCGCTCAGTTCCACCAGTGCATCGCGGTATTCGCTGGCCGGCAGCGCGTCGAGGCACTTGATCGCACGGGCCACGTAGTCGCGGGCCAGTTGCGCGGTGTACTCCAGCGAACCCGAGGCTTCCACGGCGATGCGGATACTTTCGAGGTCTTCGATCCCGCCTTTCTGGATCGCCTGACGTACCAGAGCAGCTTGCTCCGGCGTACCTTCGCGCATGGTGTAGATCAGCGGCAGGGTCGGCTTGCCTTCGGCCAGATCGTCACCGACGTTCTTGCCCAGAGTCTCGGCATCACCCTTGTAGTCCAGCAGGTCGTCGACCAGCTGGAATGCCACACCGAGGTGATCACCGAAGGTGCGCAGGGCTTCGCTCTGCTCGGCGGTGGCACCGGCCAGTGCGGCGGCGCTGTGGGTCGAGGCTTCGAAAAGCATCGCGGTCTTGCCGCGGATGACTTCCATGTAGGTTTCTTCGGTGGTGCTGGCGTCGCGTACCTTGGACAGTTGCAACACTTCGCCTTCTGCGATGATGCGCGTGGCCTGGGACAGGATCTTCATCACCGGCATCGAGCCCAGCTCGACCATCATTTCGAACGAGCGCGAGTACAGGAAGTCGCCGACCAGCACGCTCGGGGCGTTGCCCCACATAGCGTTGGCGGTCGAGCGGCCACGGCGCATGCCGGACATGTCGACCACGTCGTCATGCAGCAGGGTCGCGGTGTGCAGGAATTCGATGGTGGCGGCCAGCAGGCGCATGTCGTCGCCTTCGCGACCCAGGGCCTTACCGCACAGCAGCACCAATAAAGGACGCAGGCGTTTGCCGCCGGCCGAGGTGATGTAATCGCCGATTTTCGATACCAGCGGCACTCGGGAAGTCAGCTGCTTCTTGATGATGCCGTCGACGGCGTTAAAATCGTCCGCCACCGCGCGGTAGAAAGCTTGGGGTTGCATCAGCGACAGTTGCTCCAGAAGGGTTGCGCGGCATGCTAGGACCCACACCGGGGCCTGTCAAGGCGCGATGGACGGCCACTTGCGTGACTCTCGCGGCTTGCGTACAATCGCGCACCCTGAACTTCCTGGGCAGCACCTGCCTTACGCAATTGCACTTGGGCCGTTCCAGCCCCATGCAGCCATGCCAGCCAATACCTCTTCTTATAAAGAGCTGGGTGAGCAGGATTATCGGAGAAATACCATGTACGCAGTAATCGTTACCGGCGGTAAGCAATACAAGGTCGCTGAAGGTGAATACCTGAAGATCGAAAAACTGGAAGTCGCTACTGGCGAATCCGTGACTTTTGACCGCGTTCTGCTGGTCGCCAATGGCGACGACGTGAACATCGGCGCACCTGTTGTTGCTGGCGCAACCGTCAAGGCTGAAGTGATCTCCCAAGGTCGTCACGATAAAGTCCGCATCATCAAGTTCCGTCGCCGTAAGCACCACATGAAGCGTATGGGCCACCGCCAGTGGTTCACCGAGATCAAAATCACCGGTATTCAGGCTTAATTACAGCCTAATTCCTCACTAGGAGAATTGAACTCATGGCACACAAAAAAGCTGGTGGTAGTACCCGTAACGGTCGCGACTCAGAAGCCAAACGCCTTGGCGTGAAGATGTATGGCGGCCAGGTCATCAAGGCCGGCAACATCATCGTGCGTCAGCGCGGCACCCAATTCCACGCTGGCTACGGCGTTGGCATGGGTAAGGATCACACCCTCTTCGCGAAAATCGAAGGCGTGATCAAGTTTGAAGTAAAAGGCGCCTTCGGTCGTCGTTACGTGAGCGTTGTCGCGGCTTAATCGCGAGATCGCTGGAAGAGCCCTGTCTTGCGACGGGGCTTTTTCGTTTGTGGGGTGAGTCTCTTGCAAAACTGTTTGTATGGGCTGTCGGCGTGCGATGCAGGTCGTGTTTTGGGGTCGCTGCGCTCATTTTTGCAAGAGTCTTATGTCTTGATTGTTTTTCGGCTCGTCCGTATGGCGAGAGGCGTTGAGTTATGAAGTTTGTAGACGAAGTATCGATCCGCGTAAAAGCTGGCGACGGCGGCAATGGCTGCATGAGTTTCCGTCGGGAAAAATTCATTGAAAACGGCGGCCCGAACGGCGGTGATGGCGGTGACGGTGGTTCCATCTACATGATGGCCGACGAAAACCTCAACACCCTGGTCGACTACCGTTACACCCGGCACTTCGATGCCGAGCGTGGCTCCAACGGCGGCAGCACCGATTGCACCGGCAAGAAGGGTGAAGACCTGATCCTGCGCGTGCCGGTCGGTACCACCGTGATCGACTCGGCCACCCAGGAAGTGATTGGCGACCTGACCAAGGCCGGCCAGAAACTGATGGTAGTGCAGGGCGGTTGGCACGGTCTGGGTAACACCCGTTTCAAATCCAGTACCAACCGTGCGCCGCGCCAGACCACTCCGGGCAAGCCGGGTGAGCAGCGCGATCTGAAACTGGAAATGAAAGTGCTGGCTGACGTTGGTCTGCTGGGCTTGCCGAATGCCGGTAAAAGTACCTTTATCCGTTCGGTGTCGGCGGCCAAGCCGAAAGTTGCCGACTACCCGTTCACCACGCTGGTGCCGAACCTGGGTGTGGTCAGCGTTGACCGCTGGAAAAGCTTCGTCATCGCCGACATTCCGGGGCTGATCGAAGGCGCTTCCGACGGTGCCGGCCTGGGTATTCGCTTCCTCAAGCACTTGGCGCGTACGCGTCTGTTGCTGCACCTCGTCGACATGGCGCCGCTGGATGACACCAGTGCACCGGACGCGGCTGAAGTGATCGTCAACGAGCTGGTCAAATTCAGTCCGTCGCTGGCCGAGCGTGATCGCTGGCTGGTGCTGAACAAGTGTGACCAGATCCTCGAGGAAGAGCACGAAGAGCGCGTCAAGGAAATCGTTGATCGCCTGCAGTGGGAAGGTCCTGTCTACGTGATCTCGGCCATCGCCAAAGAAGGCACCGAGCGCCTGACCCGCGACATCATGCGTTATCTGGAAGATCGTGCCGATCGCCTGGCTAACGACCCGGCGTACAAGGAAGAGCTGGCCGATCTCGATCAGCGCATCGAAGACGAAGCTCGTGCGCAGTTGCAGGCGCTGGATGACAAGCGTGCCCTGCGTCGCAGCGGCGTGAAGTCGGTCCACGACATCGGCGACGATGACTGGGACGAAGAAGATGTGGATGATGAAGACGGTCCGGAAATCATTTACGTGCGCGACTGATTCGTTGCAGTAAACTTAAGCGCCGCTCAATCGAGCGGCGTTTTAGTATCTGGAAATCGGTAGTCACGATTAACGGGCAGCGCTGGGTCGCGCTGTCCTCAAGCTAAGGTTGAAGATGATGCGGAGCAAAGTGACAGGTGCGCAGCGTTGGGTCGTGAAGATCGGCAGCGCTTTGCTGACAGCTGATGGCAAAGGGCTGGATCGTGCGGCAATGAGTGTCTGGGTCGAGCAAATGGTCGCCCTGCATGAGTCAGGTGTCGAGTTGGTGCTGGTGTCCTCCGGGGCGGTGGCTGCCGGCATGAGTCGTCTGGGCTGGACCGCACGACCCAGTGCGATGCACGAGCTCCAGGCCGCTGCTGCAATCGGCCAGATGGGCTTGGTGCAGGCCTGGGAGTCGAGCTTTGCCGAGCATGGCCGGCACACCGCGCAGATTCTCCTGACTCACGATGACCTGTCCGACCGCAAGCGCTACCTGAACGCCCGCAGCACTCTGCGTGCCCTGGTCGAGCTGAAAGTCATCCCGGTGATCAATGAAAACGACACAGTTGTCACCGACGAGATCCGTTTCGGCGACAACGACACGCTCGCGGCGCTGGTGGCCAACCTGGTCGAGGCTGATCTGCTGGTGATCCTCACCGATCGCGACGGCATGTTCGACGCCGACCCGCGCAATAACCCTGATGCGCAACTGATTTACGAAGCGCGCGCCGATGATCCGACGCTTGATGCGGTGGCGGGCGGTACTGGTGGCGCGCTGGGGCGTGGCGGCATGCAGACCAAGCTGCGTGCGGCGCGGCTGGCGGCGCGCTCCGGGGCGCACACGATCATCGTTGGTGGGCGTCTGGAGCGAGTGCTCGATCGCCTGAAGGCTGGCGAGCGCATCGGTACGCTGCTGTCGCCTGAGCGCGGCATGCTCGCGGCGCGCAAGCAGTGGCTGGCCGGGCATCTGCAGACTCGCGGCACACTGGTGCTGGACGAGGGCGCGGTGTCGGCATTGTCGCAGGGCAACAAGAGTCTGTTGCCGGTCGGCGTCAAATTGGTTCAGGGCAGTTTCCGTCGCGGCGAGATGGTGGTTTGCGTGGCGCCGGACGGTCGCGAGATTGCCCGTGGCCTGGCCAACTACAGTGCGCTTGAAGCGCAAAAAATCATTGGTCAGTCGTCGGACGCGATTGTCGGCGTGCTGGGCTACATGGCTGAGCCGGAACTGGTTCACCGTGACAACCTGATTCTGGTCTGAGGAAAAGCGCGATGCGTATGGCAAAAGGATTGTTGGGTCTGCTGATGGCGTTGCCATTGCTGGCCTCGGCCGAGGAAATCGGTCAGGTGTCGACGGTATTCAAGTTCGTCGGCCCGAACGACCGGATTGTGGTCGAGGCTTTCGATGATCCGAAGGTCGACGGTGTGACCTGCTACCTGTCTCGCGCCAAGACGGGAGGGGTGAAGGGTGGTCTGGGTCTGGCCGAGGATCGCGCCGAGGCGTCGATCGCCTGTCGTCAGGTCGGTCCGATCAAGTTCAAGGGCGAACTGAAGGATGGTGATGAGGTGTTCAAGGAGCGCACGTCGCTGGTATTCAAGACCATGCAGGTGGTGCGTTTCCTCGACAAGAAGCGCAATACGCTGGTGTACCTGGTTTACAGCGATCGCGTGATCGAGGGTAGCCCGCAGAATGCGGTGACGGCGATCCCGATCGTGCCGTGGGTGCCGGTCCAGCAATAACGCCGCAAATCCACAATGTGGGAGCGGGCTTGTTCGCGAAGAGGTCGTGTCAGTCGCTAGAGATGCCGGCTGACAGATTGTATTCGCGAGCAAGCCCGCTCCCACTTTTTTATGTGCGGGATTCACCAAATCGCAGGCAATAAAAAACCGACCCTAAGGTCGGTTTTTTAATGACTACGTCGATTAAGCAGCTTCTTTCAGTGCCTTGACGTGGCCATTCAGACGGCTCTTATGACGAGCAGCCTTGTTCTTGTGGATGATGCCTTTATCGGCCATGCGGTCGATAACTGGCACAGCCAGAACGTATGCAGCTTGAGCTTTTTCAGCGTCTTTTGCGTCGATGGCCTTAACTACATTCTTGATGTAGGTACGAACCATGGAACGCAGGCTGGCGTTGTGGCTGCGACGCTTCTCAGCCTGTTTTGCACGTTTTTTGGCGGAAGGTGAGTTGGCCACCGTCGAGCTCCTCGAAAGACTTTTTAGGAAATAGCAAACAAAATAGGCCGCGAATCATGCCGATGAAGAGAAGTCTTGTCAAGGGCGCTTGAAACGTTCCGCTAAGTGGTAGGTGTAAAGAGGCGGGATATTTATTTCCGGCGCTTGACCTGTAAACTCGCGAGCTTTGGCTCTGTGCTGTTGCGGCGCAGAGTATCGCACAAGTAGGCGCATTGTTCGCCTGCTGTTTATCGACAGGCACACATTCCCTCAATGAATCTGCTCAAATCGTTGGCCGCCGTCAGCTCTATCACCATGCTTTCCCGGGTTCTCGGGTTCGTCCGTGACACGCTCATCGCTCGCACGTTCGGTGCCGGAATGGCGACGGATGCCTTTTTTATTGCCTTCAAACTGCCCAACCTGCTGCGGCGAATCTTCGCCGAGGGCGCGTTCTCGCAGGCCTTTGTGCCGATTCTGGCGGAATACAAGAGTCAGCAGGGTGAAGAGGCGACCCGTACCTTTATTGCTTATGTCTCGGGCCTGCTGACCCTGGTGCTGGCATTGGTCACCGTGCTGGGCATGATCGCCGCGCCGTGGGTGATCTGGGCCACGGCGCCGGGTTTTGCCGACACGCCGGAAAAATTCCAGCTCACCTCCGACCTGCTGCGGGTGACGTTCCCTTATATATTGCTGATCTCCCTGTCCTCGCTGGCCGGGGCGATTCTCAACACCTGGAACCGCTTTTCGGTGCCAGCGTTCGTGCCGACCCTGCTCAACGTCAGCATGATTGTGTTTTCGCTGTTTCTCACGCCGTATTTCGATCCACCAGTCATGGCCCTCGGCTGGGCGGTACTGGTCGGTGGTCTGGCGCAGTTGCTCTATCAACTGCCGCACTTGAAAAAAATCGGCATGCTGGTGCTGCCGCGTCTGAATCTGCGCGATACCGGCGTCTGGCGAGTGATGAAGCAAATGCTGCCGGCGATCATCGGTGTCTCGGTCAGCCAGATTTCGCTGATCATCAACACCATTTTCGCCTCGTTCCTGGTGGCCGGTTCGGTGTCGTGGATGTATTACGCCGACCGTTTGATGGAATTGCCGTCCGGCGTGCTCGGCGTAGCGTTGGGCACGATTTTGCTGCCGACGCTGGCCAAGACTTATGCGAGCAAGGATCGCCACGAATACTCGCGGATCCTCGATTGGGGCCTGCGCCTATGCTTCGTGTTGGTGTTGCCGTGTGCGCTGGCGCTGGGGATTCTTGCCGAGCCGCTGACCGTGTCACTGTTCCAGTACGGCCAGTTCAGCGCGTTTGATGCGTCCATGACCCAGCGTGCGCTGATTGCCTATTCTGTCGGTCTGCTCGGAATTATCGTGATCAAAGTGCTGGCGCCGGGCTTTTACGCGCAACAGAACATCCGCACCCCGGTAAAAATCGCAATCTTCACCCTGATCGTCACTCAACTGTTCAACCTGGTGTTGATCGGGCCGCTGGCTCACGCCGGTCTGGCGCTGGCGATCAGTGCCGGTGCCTGCCTCAATGCCGGGCTGCTGTTCTATCAACTGCGCAAGCAAAAGATGTATCAGCCGCAACCGGGCTGGTACATGTTCGGCTTCAAACTGGTAGTGGCGGTAGCGGTCATGTCGGCGGTATTACTACTGGGCATGCATTTCATGCCGGCCTGGGATCAGGGGCACATGCTGGAGCGCTTCCTGCGTCTGGGGGCATTGGTAGTTGCCGGTGTGGTGGCATATTTCGGTATGTTGCTGCTGCTCGGTTTCCGTCTGCGCGACTTCAATCGCAAGGCTTTGAGCTGAGGTTTCAGCCTTTATAAACGGGCGCGGGCCGGCAGTTTTGTCGGCTCGATCACTTTGCGTTACGGTGTTGCCTGTCGTCGACCGTCGGGTGTGGTTATAATCGACCACTTTATGAGCAAGAAGCGCGTTATGCAGCTGGTTCGAGGCCTCCACAACTTGCGCCCCCAGCATCGGGGCTGCGTCGCCACTATTGGCAACTTTGACGGTGTTCACCGTGGTCACCAGGCTATCCTGGCCCGGCTGCGTGAGCGTGCGCTCGAGTTGGGGGTACCCAGCTGCGTGGTGATTTTCGAGCCGCAGCCACGGGAATTCTTTGCCCCGGAGACCGCTCCGGCGCGTCTGGCCCGCTTGCGTGACAAGCTGCAGCTGCTGGCCGCCGAAGGCGTCGACCGGGTGTTGTGCCTGGCTTTCAATCAGCGCCTGAGCAAGCTCAGCGCCAGTGAGTTCGTCGATACCATCCTGGTGGACGGCCTCGGCGTGCAGCATCTGGAAGTCGGCGACGATTTCCGCTTCGGCTGCGATCGCCTTGGCGATTTCGATTTTCTGCTGCAGGCCGGCCAGGTTCACGGTTTTACCGTGGAAGCCGCGCAAACCGTCGAGCTGGACGGCATTCGCGTCAGCAGCACTCAGGTGCGCAACGCGTTGGCCGCCGCCGATTTTGCCTTGGCCGAACGCTTGCTCGGTCGCCCGTACCGGATCGCCGGTCGCGTGCTGCACGGTCAGAAACTGGCCCGGCAACTGGGTACGCCCACTGCCAACATTCAACTCAAGCGCCGTCGCGTACCGTTCACCGGGGTTTACCTGGTGGATGTGGACATCGACGGCAAGACCTGGCCCGGCGTCGCCAATATTGGCGTGCGGCCTACGGTCCAAGGTGATGGCAAAGCCCACCTTGAAGTTCATCTACTGGATTTTGCCGGCGATCTGTATGACCGGCGTCTGACGGTGGTTTTCCACCAAAAGCTGCGTGAAGAGCAGCGTTTCGCCTCCCTGGAGGCACTGAAAACGGCGATCAACGCGGATGTCGCCGCCGCCCGTGCACTAGCCGCACCTAGCGCCCATCGCTAATGAAGAGCCTTAAATGACCGACTATAAAGCCACGCTAAACCTTCCGGACACCGCCTTCCCAATGAAGGCCGGCCTGCCACAGCGCGAACCGCAGATCCTGCAGCGCTGGGACAGTATTGGCCTGTACGGAAAGTTGCGCGAGATTGGCAAGGATCGTCCGAAGTTCGTCCTGCACGACGGCCCTCCGTACGCCAACGGCACGATCCACATCGGTCACGCACTGAACAAGATTCTCAAGGACATGATCATCCGCTCGAAGACCCTGTCGGGCTTCGACGCGCCGTATGTCCCGGGCTGGGACTGCCACGGCCTGCCGATCGAGCACAAGGTTGAAGTGACCCACGGCAAGAACCTGGGCGCGGACAAGACCCGTGAGCTGTGCCGTGCCTACGCCACCGAGCAGATCGAAGGACAGAAGACCGAGTTCATCCGCCTCGGCGTGCTGGGCGACTTCGCCAACCCGTACAAGACCATGAACTTCAAGAACGAGGCCGGTGAAATCCGCGCTCTCGCCGAAATCGTCAAGGGCGGTTTCGTGTTCAAGGGCCTGAAGCCGGTGAACTGGTGCTTCGACTGCGGTTCGGCGCTGGCCGAAGCCGAAGTCGAGTACGAGAACAAGAAGTCCTCGACCATCGACGTGGCTTTCCCGATCGCCGACGAAGCCAAACTGGCCGCCGCGTTCGGTCTGCCATCGCTGAGCAAACCCGCTTCGATCGTGATCTGGACCACCACCCCGTGGACCATCCCGGCCAACCAGGCATTGAACGTTCACCCTGAATTCAATTACGCCCTGGTTGATATCGGCGACAAGCTGCTGGTCCTGGCTGAAGAGCTGGTTGAATCCTGCCTGTCGCGTTATGGCGTAGAAGGCACCGTACTGGCCACCGCGCCGGGCGCGGCACTGGAACTGATCAACTTCCGTCACCCGTTCTACGACCGCCTGTCGCCGGTGTACCTGGCCGACTACGTCGAACTGGGCGCCGGCACAGGTGTGGTTCACTCCGCCCCGGCCTACGGTGTGGACGACTTCGTGACCTGCAAGAAGTACGGCATGGTCAACGATGACATCCTCAATCCGGTACAAAGCAACGGCGTGTACGTGCCGTCGCTGGAGTTCTTTGGCGGCCAGTTCATCTGGAAGGCCAACCCGGCCATCGTCGAAAAACTCACCGAAGTCGGTGCGCTGCTGCACACCACCGTCATCGAACACAGCTACATGCATTGCTGGCGCCACAAGACCCCGCTGATCTACCGCGCTACCGCGCAGTGGTTCATCGGCATGGACAAGGAGCCGGTCAGCGGCGACACCCTGCGCGTGCGCTCGCTCAAAGCCATCGAAGACACCAAGTTCGTTCCGGCCTGGGGCCAGGCGCGCCTGCACTCGATGATCGCCAACCGTCCGGACTGGTGCATCTCCCGTCAGCGTAACTGGGGCGTGCCGATCCCGTTCTTCCTCAACAAGGAAAGCGGCGAACTGCACCCACGCACCGTCGAGCTGATGGAAGAAGTCGCCAAGCGCGTTGAAGTCGAAGGCATCGAAGCCTGGTTCAAGCTCGACGCCACCGAACTGCTGGGCGACGAAGCGCCGCTGTACGACAAGATCAGCGATACCCTCGACGTGTGGTTCGACTCGGGCACCACCCACTGGCACGTGCTGCGCGGTTCGCACCCGATGGGTCACGAAACCGGCCCGCGCGCCGACCTGTACCTGGAAGGTTCCGACCAGCACCGCGGCTGGTTCCACTCGTCGCTGTTGACCGGTTGCGCCATCGACAACCACGCGCCGTACCGCGAGTTGCTGACCCACGGTTTCACCGTCGATGAGTCCGGCCGCAAGATGTCCAAATCGCTGGGCAACGTGATTGCGCCGCAGAAAGTCAACGACACCCTGGGCGCCGACATCATGCGTCTGTGGGTTGCGTCGACCGACTACTCCGGCGAAATGGCCGTGTCCGAGCAGATCCTGCAGCGCAGCGCGGACGCCTATCGTCGCATCCGTAACACCGCGCGTTTCCTGCTTTCCAACCTGACCGGTTTCAACCCGGCCACCGACCTGCTGCCGGCTGAAGACATGCTCGCACTGGATCGCTGGGCCGTGGATCGTACCCTGCTGCTGCAACGCGAGTTGCAAGAGCACTACGGCGAATACCGTTTCTGGAACGTCTACTCGAAGATCCACAACTTCTGCGTGCAGGAGCTGGGTGGTTTCTATCTCGACATCATCAAGGATCGCCAGTACACCACCGGCGCCGACAGCAAGGCACGTCGCTCGTGCCAGACCGCGCTGTTCCACATCTCCGAAGCGCTGGTACGCTGGATCGCGCCGATCCTCGCGTTCACCGCCGACGAGCTGTGGCAGTACCTGCCGGGCGAGCGCAACGAATCGGTGATGCTCAACACCTGGTACGAAGGTCTGACCGAGCTGCCGGAAGGCTTCGAGCTGGGTCGTGCCTACTGGGATCGCATCATGGAAGTGAAGGTAGCGGTCAACAAAGAGATGGAAATCCAGCGTGCGGCCAAAGCCGTCGGTGGCAACCTGCAAGCCGAAGTGACGCTGTTCGCCGAAGAGGCGCTGAGTGCCGACCTGGCCAAGCTGAGCAACGAGCTGCGCTTTGTATTGATCACCTCGACTGCCAGCGTGGCACCTTTCGTTCAGGCACCTGCGGACGCGGTAGCCACCGAAGTCAGCGGCCTGAAACTGAAGATCGTAAAATCGGCCTTCCCGAAATGCGCCCGTTGCTGGCACTGCCGCGAAGACGTTGGCGTGAACCCGGAGCATCCGGAAATCTGCGGTCGTTGCGTCGACAACATCAGCGGCGCCGGCGAGGTTCGTCACTATGCCTAACGCCGTTGGCCGTTTCGGACGGTTGAGCTGGCTCTGGTTGAGTTTGCTGGTTCTGGTCATCGACCAAGCCAGCAAGTTCTACTTCGAAGGCAAGCTCGAAATGTTCCAGCAGATCGTGATCATTCCCGATTACTTCAGCTGGACCCTGGCCTACAACACCGGCGCGGCCTTCAGCTTCCTGGCTGACAGCTCCGGCTGGCAGCGCTGGCTGTTCGCCCTGATCGCGATTGTGGTCAGTGCGGTGCTGGTGGTCTGGCTCAAGCGTCTGGGCCGCAACGATACCTGGCTGGCTGTCGCTTTGGCGCTGGTGCTGGGCGGCGCGCTGGGCAATCTGTATGACCGCATTGCCCTGGGCCATGTGATCGACTTCATTCTGGTGCACTGGCAAAACCGCTGGTACTTCCCGGCGTTCAACTTCGCCGACAGCGCCATCACCGTCGGTGCGGTGATGCTGGCACTGGACATGTTCAAAAGTAAGAAAACCGGAGAAGCCGTTCATGACTGAACAGGTATTGGCTGAGCAACGCATCGGCCAGAACACGGAAGTCACTTTGCACTTTGCATTGCGCCTGGAGAACGGCGACACGGTCGACAGCACGTTCGACAAGGCTCCGGCGACCTTCAAGGTCGGCGACGGCAACCTGCTGCCGGGTTTCGAAGCAGCATTGTTCGGCTTCAAGGCCGGCGACAAGCGTACGCTGACCGTCGAGCCGGAAAACGCTTTCGGCCAGCCGAACCCGCAAAACGTGCAGATCATCCCGCGTTCGCAGTTCGTCGACATGGAGTTGTCGCCGGGTTTGCTGGTGATCTTCAATGATGCGGCCAATACTGAGCTGCCGGGTGTGGTGAAAGAGTTCGATGACGCGCAAGTGACCATTGACTTCAACCACCCGCTGGCCGGCAAGACACTGACCTTTGACGTCGAGATCATCAACGTCAAAGCGATCTGAGTACATCGCAGAACAATGGTGGGAGCGGGCTTGCTCGCGAATGCTGACTGACATTCAACATAGACGTTGTCTGACACACTGCTTTCGCGAGCAAGCCCGCTCCCACATTGGATTTTTGCTGTATTTGAGCAATGTGCTCGATCAGCAGGACGTAAATTTATTTCGCGCGCAAGACACGAGGCACAGCATGCAAATCAAACTCGCCAACCCCCGTGGCTTCTGCGCCGGCGTGGACCGGGCGATCGAAATCGTCAACCGCGCCCTGGAAGTCTTCGGGCCGCCGATCTACGTGCGTCATGAAGTGGTGCACAACAAATTTGTCGTCGAAGACCTGCGCAGCCGTGGCGCGATCTTCGTCGAGGAGCTGGATCAGGTGCCGGACGACGTCATCGTAATCTTCAGTGCTCACGGCGTTTCTCAAGCCGTACGCAGCGAAGCCGCCGGCCGTGGCCTGAAGGTATTCGACGCCACTTGCCCGCTGGTGACCAAGGTGCACATCGAAGTCGCGAAATACAGCCGCGACGGCCGTGAGTGCATCCTGATCGGCCACGCCGGTCACCCGGAAGTCGAAGGCACCATGGGCCAGTACGACGCCAGCAATGGCGGCGCGATCTACCTCGTCGAAGACGAGAAAGACGTAGCCGAACTGCAAGTACGGAACCCGGAAAAACTGGCGTTCGTGACCCAGACCACCCTGTCGATGGACGACACCAGTCGGGTGATCGATGCCCTGCGCACACGTTTCCCGGCCATCGGTGGTCCGCGCAAGGACGACATCTGCTACGCCACGCAAAACCGTCAGGACGCGGTCAAGCAACTGGCCGACGAATGCGATGTGGTGTTGGTGGTGGGCAGCCCGAACAGCTCCAACTCCAACCGCCTGCGTGAGCTGGCCGAACGCATGGCCACGCCGGCCTACCTGATCGACGGCGCCGAAGACCTGCAGAAGAGCTGGTTCGAGGGTGTCGAGCGCATAGGCATCACCGCTGGTGCCTCCGCACCGGAAGTGCTGGTTCGCGGCGTGATCCAGCAGTTGCAAGCCTGGGGCGCGACCGGTGCCGATGAACTGGCCGGTCGCGAAGAGAACATCACCTTCTCGATGCCGAAAGAGCTGCGCGTCCGTTCGATCTGACGCTCTTCGCCTTCAGGCACAGCGCCTGCTCAGCCTTTGCGCTGGTCAGGCGCACCCGGCCGGTTGCCGCCAGCACCACCTGGCGCTGGCTGACCGGCTCGCGTGCCGAACAGATATGTAATGTCCCTGCCTGAAATGCCCGCCCGGGCATCAGCGGTTGTCCAAGACTGCTGAAGCGCACGTAACGACTGACCGCCCAATTACCGACAATCGGTGTCCGCCCGTCACTCGTATGCTCCACCAGCAGCGGGTTGCTGCTGTCCAGCGACCCCTTGCCGCTGATATCCAGAATGATCCGCCAGCCCTGACTCCAGTCGCCGTTGATGCCATGGATTACCACGCTCTGGTTGCGGGTGATGGCCAGGGTGCGGGCGTTGCGAATTCCGTCGAGCAGCGACTGCGCCGCTTGGTCGCGATGGGTCGACTCGGTGAAGGTGGCGAACGCCGGGCTGACCAGCGACAGAACAATTGCGCCAATCGCCAGTCCCATAAGCAATTCAATCAGGCTGAAACCCTGTTGCGGCATGACAACTCCCTCCGTGGAGCATGAAGCCCGGCGCGATCCTTTTCGCCGGGCAGGGCAAATCAACCGACGAGGGCCGGTTGAATGTTCTAGTTTGTAGAAGCAGGTATAGCCGACGGCAACGGAGGGCATCGATGGATCATCGTACAAAAGGTTTCACGCTGCCCGAGTTGTTGGCTGCGGTAGCGGTGATGGTGATCCTCATCACCCTGGCGGTGCCGGGCTTCACCCGCTCGATCCAGAGCAGCAAGGCCGACACCGAAATGGGCGACCTGCAGCGCGCCATCAACTATGCCCGGCTGGAGGCGATTGATCGCGGCGTGACCACGCGCCTGCGCCCGAGCGCCGGCGGCAGCGTGTGGACCGGCGAATTGTCGGTCTACGACAGTACTGGCACACCGGCCAATGTATTGCGGGTTGTTCCAGCGATGAGCAGCGGCGCGACTCTGACGCTACCCTCAGGAGTGACCGCACTGGATTTCAACAACCTGGGCGGTCTGGCGGCGCCGTCGACGGCGGTGGCCATCAGTTACGTGTTGGGCACACAAAGCAGGACGCTGAACGTGTGTCTGAATGGACGAATTCAATTGGGTGGAAGTTGCGGATGAGGGCAGGGAGCACACAGGCACAGGAGGGCATGTCGCTGATCGAAGTGCTGGTCGCGTTGCTGATTCTGACCGTCGGGATATTGGGCGCGGCAGCCGTTCAAGTGAATGCGCTGAAGTACACCGACAGTTCGCGGATGACCAGTCAGGCGAGCTTCATCGCCTACGACATGATGGACCGCATCCGTGCCAACTCCGCCGCTGATTACACCGTCACGCCGCCTACCTCGGGCAACCTCAGCGTGGCCCGCGATCAGGATCTCTACGATTTCACCACCAACATCGTCAATTTCGGTGGGCCGACTGCCACCGGTACGATCACCCTCAATCAGCGGGTGTACACCATCACCATCAACTGGAATGACTCACGGGCGGCGAATGCCACCGGTACCACCCGCAGCTTCGTTCTGACCAGTCGCGCCACGGTCGATCCGGTGGCCGGCCCATGAAGCGCTCCAATCGAGGTTTCGGCCTGATCGAAATGCTCATCGCCCTGGCGATTGGGCTGATCATCGTGCTGGGCGTGGTGCAGACGTTCCTCGCCGCTAAAAACACTTACGTCAGCCAGAACACCGCTGCCGCGATGCAGGAAGACGCACGTTTTGTCCTGAGCAAGATGATTCAGGAATTGCGCATGGTCGGCATGTTCGGCTGTCTGGGCACGATTACTGATGCGAGCTCGGCAGGGGATTTCACCGCGGCGCAGATCACCCCGATCAGTTGGGACAACAGCAACCTCAAGCTGACTCTGGTTACCGCTGATGTCGGCGGCAGTGGTGGCACGCCGACCTGGACGGTGGTCTCCGATTGCCGCAACAGCGCCACGGCCTATACCGGGTTGCGGGCGGCAGCGAGCGGGCAGATCGCTTTTCCGATCCGCCGCTTGATCTACAGCTTCAGCAACAACCAGATTCTCATGGGCACCGGCAGCGGCACGCCGACCCAACAGGTGTTGGTGAACAACGTCAGCGCCTTCACTGTGATGTTCGGTCTGGCGACGTCCGCCACCGATGTCGCGGCGTCCTCGTACAGCGCCAATCCCAGCGATCCGGCACGCATCCGCAGTGTGCGACTGAGCCTGACCCTCACCGACCCGAACAACCGGGTGGCCAACCAAACCTTCAACGTGGTTGCCGCTTTGCGCAACCGCTTGCAATGAGGGCCGGGCCGATGAGGATGACCTTCGACCAGCGGCAAAACCAGCGTGGCATGGTGTTGCTGGTCAGTCTGGTGTTTCTGTTGCTGCTGACCTTGATCGGGCTATCGTCGATGCAGAGCGCCAACCTGCAGGAAAAAATGGCCGGCAGTGTCAGCCTGCGCAATCAGTCGTTCCAGACCGCCGAGGCAGCGTTGCGCATCGGCGAGAGTGCGGTGCAACTCGACAGTTATTCGCTGGCGGTGTGTGCCAGCGCCACGCAGTGTGCGCCGCCAGCGGAGTCCTCGGTGGTCAGTGCGGCGGGGCTCAACTCGACCTCGGGGGTGACGTGGGTCGCCGCAGGTAACGGCTTCTATGGTGTGCAGAACATCGGTACCACGCTGACGGCGGTGAACGTGCCGAGCAACACCTCGGCGACCTTGTACCGAGTGACCGCTGTCGGCATCGCCGGCACTTCGCGCAGTGTGGTGGAGAGTGTCTATGCGAAGTATTGAGCGCTGCCGGACGTTGTTGGCCGGCATGCTGCTGAGCTTTTATCTGGCAGCGCCGGCTTATGCGTTCACGCCTTCCGACTCGCCGCTGCTGAGTGCCGCTGCGGTACCGCCCAACGTGATGTTGCTGATCGACGATTCCGGCAGCATGAACAGCATCATTTACGCGGCAGGATTCGACCCCGACGTCACGCGTACACCGGCCCGGCAATGTAATGCGTTGCTCGGGCTGTGCCTGAGTTCGACGGCGATCACTGGCGATCCGGTGTTTCTCTCGAACCTGCCGACCTCCGGTTGCTCCGGCGGCGCCTTCGCCTTCTACAACAACAGCGTCGCGCCGTTGTGCCTGAAACTGCCTGATCCGGTGGGCGGCGGCAATACTCGCTACACGGGGGACTACATCGCCTATGTGGTCGGGCTGGCGATCAACAACGGCACGCGCGACTTCACCACCGGGGCGATTCCCAACGACTATCGGATCAACGTCGCGCGCAACGTGTCCACCGCACTGGTCACCAGCAACCGTAACTTGCGCATGGGCCTGTCGACCTTCAACCCGGTGACCAGCAACAACCCCGGGAACGGAGGATACATCGCTCGTTCCATCAGTGATCTGTCGCCGGTCTCCGGCAGCGTGACCCAGGCGCAGGCCGACGCCAACTACAATGCGTTGATTTCGGCGATCGGTGGTTTGGGGGCCGTGGCCAACACGCCATTGGCGGAAACCTATTACGAAATCACCCGGTACATGCGCGGCATGACGCCGTACTACAACAGCACACCCACCACTTACACCAGTCCGATCCAGTACCGCTGCCAGAAGAACTATGGCGTAGTGATCACCGACGGCCTTCCGACGTATGACCGCACGTTTCCCACCAATGACCCGTTGGGCGGAAGTCGCTTGCCGAACTGGGACGGCATCAACAATGACGGCAACAACCTCAATGGAGACAATGAAGGCGACACGCTGTATCTGGATGACATCGCCAAGTTCGCCTACGACATCGACATGCGTTCGACCGGCGTCGATGCGGCGGGCAAGAGCTGGAGTTCGGCGGATTTTCCCAAGCAGAACATGAACACCTACACCGTCGGCTTTACCGCCGACAACGACATGCTTTCCGACGCCGCTGCCTATGGGCAGGGCAAGTATTACCAGGCGAGCGACAGCACCGGTCTCAACAGTGCGCTGTCCTCGGCGTTGAGCGACATCACTTCCAAGGCCGGCTCCGGCGGCAGCGGTGTCACCAGCGGCACCACGCTGGCCAGTGGCACCAGTTATTTCCAGACCAGTTACGACCCCAAGGACTGGCGCGGCACGATCAAATCCTTTGGCTTCACTTCGGCTGGCGCGGTGAACACCTCGGCAGCGTTGTGGACCACCGATACCACCATCGTGCCGGGCGCGACCGCACCGACCTATCAATCGTGGAACACCAGCAGCAATGCCGCCGTGACTCTGGCCTACGGCAACTTTTCCGCGACCCAACAGACGACGCTCAGCCAGAGCCTGCCCACCGGCATCAGCGGCAGTGATCTGGTGGAGTGGAGCAAGGGCACCAACAAGACCGGGCTCAAGGTGCGCAGCGTGTTGCTCGGCGACATCATCAACTCGCCGCTGGTACTGGCCTCGCCCAGCGACAAAACCGCCTCCGACCTGTCGGGCGACACCACCTACACCACTTACCTGACCACCAAAGCGGCGAACATGAATGCCAATCTGGTGGTGAACGCCAATGACGGTTTCGTCAACGTGATCAACTCGGCCAACGGCACTCGACGCTATGCCTACATGCCGTCCAGCGTATTGCCGTCGCTGCGGCTGATTGCCGATCCGGCGTACATCAATGGCGTCAGCCACAAGTTTCTGGTGGACGGCCAGGTCGGGGTCTACGATCTTCAGTTCAACAGTGCCTGGAAAACCGTGGCCATCGGCGGCACCGGTGCCGGCGGCAAGACCTTCTACGCGCTGCAGCTGTTCGACGCGTCCGCGGGCAATGTGCTCAATGCCCTGTGGGAAGTCAGTGCACCTGCCACGGTGAACACTGCCAACGTATTCAATGATCTGGGTTACGCCTATGCCCGGCCGGAAGTGGCACGCTTGGCGGATGGTCGCTGGGCGGCGTTCATTGCCAATGGTTATGGCAGCAACTCCGGAGTGGCGGCGTTGTATGTGCTGGATGTGCGTGACGGTTCGTTGATCAAGAAGATCGTGATCGACAGCACTGAAACCACCAATGGTTTGTCGTCGGTGAAGCTCAAGGTCAATTCGTCGAACGTGGTGCAGGCCGCTTACGGAGGTGACCTGAAAGGACGTCTGTGGAAATTCGATCTGAGCGCGACGTCGACCGACAGCTGGGGCGTGGCGTTTTCCGGCAAACCACTGTTCACTACGGCGGGCGGAGCGACTCAGCCGATCACCGCGCAGCTGCTGCTGGCGGACAATTCGCTGGGGGGCAAACAGATCTTCGTCGGCACCGGCAAATTCAACGAGACCGCCGACAAGACCAACAAGGATTTGCAGGCGTTCTACTCAGTGTGGGATGCCGACGGCGGTTCCGGGCAACTGACGGTCAGCAGCCTGCAGGCACAGGCCGTGACCGGAGTGTTCTCTGGCAGCACCGGGCAGTTCATCACCACCAGCCAGAATGACACGACCTATCCGGCGGAGAAGGGCTGGTACCTGCCCTTGGTGTACAACAACGTACTGACCGGCGAGCGGGTGATCAATCAGGCCAGTCTGGTGCTCGGACGCATCGTGTTTACCACCGCCAGTGTCGACACCACCGACCCGTGTGCCAGTTTCGGCACCGGCAAACTGGTCGAACTGGATGCGTTCAGCGGTAAGATGCTCAACTACGCTGTGCTCGACACCAACGCCGATGGCGTGGTCGACAGCAACGACACGATTTCCAGCGGCGTGGTGTTCACCGGCGGGATCCCCACCCTGAACGCCATCGTCAATGGCGCAACGCGCAAGATCGTCAACGATTCCAGTGGCACTGTCACCACACTGGTGGAAAAATCCGGCGGCGGCAGCCGGCGTATCATGTGGCGACAAATACAGTAAGTGAGAGTTTGAGGCATGCGCAGATTCAACCGAGGTTTCACCCTGATCGAAATCATGATCGTGATTGCGATCATCGGGATCATCATCACCATCGCCGCACCGAGCTACACCGAATACCTGAAAAAGGGCCGGCGCGCCGAAGTGGTGTCGCTGCTCTCGGAGCAGGCGCAGAGCCTCGAACGCTTCTACACCAAAAACAATGTCTACACCGGCATCACCGGTCTGAGCGCGGGCAATGATTTCTACACCATCACCCCGACGATCGCTGATCAGACCTTCCTGCTGACGGCCACCCGCAAGGCCGGCACTGCCATGGCCACCGACAAGTGCGGGGACTTCACCCTGACCAATACGGGTGTGCGCAGCATGAACAACGCAACCACCGGGCTGACCACCAAGGATTGCTGGGGCCGCTGAGGTACCTTCTCAAGGGCGCCTTTTGCGCCCACTGTCTTTTTTACGGTTGGATCAAACATGACCAGGCAACAGCAAGTGGTGATTGTCGGTGGCGGGGTGATTGGCCTGCTGACCGCCTACAACCTCGCCTCCGAAGTGCGCAGCGTGGTACTGCTGGATCGCTCGAACGTCGGCCAGGAATCGTCCTGGGCCGGCGGCGGTATCGTTTCGCCGCTGTACCCGTGGCGCTATAGCCCGGCAGTCACCGCGCTGGCGCATTGGTCGCAGGATTTTTATCCACAGCTGGGCGAGCGGCTGTTTGCCGATACCGGGGTTGATCCCGAAGTGCACACCACCGGCCTGTATTGGCTGGATCTGGAGGATGAAGCCGAGGCGCTGGCTTGGGCCGAGCGGGAAAACCGTCCGCTGCGGGCTGTGGATATCTCGGCGGCGCACGACGCAGTGCCGGTGTTGGGCGGCGGGTTCTCCCGGGCGATCTACATGGCCGATGTGGCCAATGTGCGTAACCCGCGCCTCGTCAAATCATTGAAAGCCGCTTTGCTGGCGCTGCCGAACGTGACGATTCACGAGCAATGCGAAGTCAGCGGGTTTGTTCGCGAAGGCGAGCGGGTGGTTGGCGTCGAGACGTCCAGAGGCGTGATCAGTGGCGATCAGGTGGTGCTGACGGCCGGGGCATGGAGCGGTGATCTGCTCAAGACGCTGGACCTGACGCTGCCGGTGGAGCCGGTCAAGGGCCAGATGATTCTCTACAAATGCGCAGCGGATTTCCTGCCGAGCATGGTGCTGGCCAAGGGGCGTTATGCGATTCCGCGTCGCGACGGGCACATTCTGATCGGCAGTACGCTGGAGCACGAAGGCTACGACAAGACGCCGACCGATGTCGCGTTGCAGAGCCTCAAGGCTTCGGCGGTCGAGCTGCTGCCGGCGCTGGCGGAGGCCGAAGTGGTGGGGCACTGGGCCGGTTTGCGCCCGGGCTCGCCTGAGGGAATCCCGTATATCGGCCGCGTGCCGGGGTTTGAGGGGTTGTGGCTGAACTGCGGGCATTACCGCAACGGGCTGGTGCTGGCGCCGGCGTCATGTCAGTTGTTTGCCGATGTGATGCTGGGGCGTGCGCCGATTATTGATCCGGCGCCGTATGCGCCTGCAGGTCGCATTTAGTCAGATTTTTCTCTGCTGGCTGGCAGACCGCTTTCGCGAGCAAGCCCGCTCCCACATTGGATCTGCGGTGAACACAAATTGTGTGAACAACCGAGATCTACTGTGGGAGCGGGCTTGCTCGCGAAGGGGCCTCAATCCAGACCGAGTTTCTTCAGCCTGTAGCGCATCGAGCGAAACGACAGGCTCAAGCGTTGCGCTGCCGCCGTGCGATTCCAGCGCGTTTCCTCCAGCGCCTGCAGGATCAGTTTGCGCTCGACGTTCTCCAGATAATCTTCAAGGTTGTCGATCTGCGTCAGGTCGGCAATGCCGTCCTCGACTGCGCAATTGCCTTCGCTCAAGCGCAAATCCGCAGCCTCGATCACCTGGTTTTCGCACAGCGTGTGCGCGCGTTCGAGGACATTCTCCAGTTCTCGCACATTTCCGGGAAAACGATAACGCTTCAGTGCTTCAAGCGCTTGCGGGTGCAATTGGGCTGCCGGCTGGCCACTATTGCTGGCCAGACGCTGGAGCATGTGCGCCGCCAGCACTTCGATGTCGTCGCGCCGTTCGCGCAGGGATGGCACGCGCAGTTCGATCACATTCAAGCGGTAATACAGGTCCTGGCGAAAGCGCCCGGCGGCGACTTCCGCTTCCAGGTCTTTGTGTGTGGCGCACAGAATGCGCACATCGACCACGGTTTCTTGCTGGCCGCCGACGCTGCGCACGGCTTTTTCCTGAATCGCCCGCAGCAGCTTGACTTGCATCGACAGCGGCAGATCCGCCACTTCATCGAGAAACAGGGTGCCGCCGTGCGCGGCCTGAAACAGCCCCGGTTTGTCGTCCACCGCGCCGGTAAAGCTGCCTTTGCGATGGCCAAAAAATTCGCTCTCCATCAGCTCTGAAGGGATCGCCCCGCAATTGACCGGTACAAACGGCTGTTGCGCGCGCGGCCCTTGTTCGTGGATCAGCCGCGCGACCAGTTCTTTGCCGCTGCCCGATTCGCCGCTGATGTAGACCGGTGCCTGACTGCGCGCCAATTTGTCGATCTGTTTGCGAAGGTCGCGCATGGGCTGCGAGTCGCCGAGCAGGCGCCGATCTATCGACGATGCGACGCCCCCCGCCGCTGGCATGCGCAGTGCGGTGCTGACCAGTTCGCGCAGGCGCGTGAGATCAACCGGCTTGGTGAGGAAGTCGAAGGCGCCGGCCTTCAGCGCATTGATCGCGGTTTCCAGGCTGCCATAGGCGGTGATCATCGCCACCGGCAGTTGTGGATGACGTTGCTGGATGTGCTGCACCAGGTCCAGCCCCGTGCCGTCGGGCAGGCGCATGTCGGTCAGGCACAGGTCGAACGCATTGCGTTGCAACAGCGCCTGGGCTTCGCCGAGGTTGCGAGCACTGAAGGTGTCGAGTTTCATCCGTCCCAGGGTGATTTCCAGGAGTTCGCGGATATCCGGTTCGTCGTCGACGATGAGGATTTTTTGCCGTGGGCTCGTGTTCAACTTTGTTTCCGTCCGTGAGCAAAGGTGATGCGAAAGCAGCCGCCGCCTTGGCGTGGTTTGAAGTCTAGGCGCGCCTGGTTGCTTTCGCACAGCTCACGGGACAGATAAAGCCCAAGGCCGGTGCCTTGGCTGCTGGTGGTGAAGAACGGTTCGAACAGATGCGCCTGCTGATCGGACGGGACACCGGGGCCGTTGTCCTGCACTTCGAGCACCGCCAGCTGGCTGTCGGGGTCGACGAACAGCGCCAGCCAGACTTCGGCCTGCTGGTGCAGCAGGGCGCTGTGCCGCCAGCCGTTGCGTAACAGATTGTCGAGAATCTGCGTGAGCTGGTCGGGATCCATCAACGTGATGAAGTCCCCGGAATTGATCCGCAAATGAATCGACTGGCGCTCGCTCGCCTGCTCGCGGCTCTCGGCAACAAAGTGTTCCAGCCACGGTTTGAGATCCAGCCGTTGCGGAGCGCTTTGCTGGCGGCGCGACAGTTGCAGGACGTTTTCGATGACTCGGTTCATGCGCTGGGAGTGGTCTTGAATGATCTGCGTCAGACGCCGATCGGCGCTATCGAGTTCCTCGGACTCCGCCAATAGCTGCGCGGCATGACTGATGGCGCCCAGTGGATTGCGGATTTCATGGGAGATGCCGGCAGTCAGACGCCCCAGTGCGGCGAGTTTGAGCTGCTGGGCTTGCTGAGCGATTTGCGCCAGATCTTCGAGGAACACCAGGGTTTGCTGGTTGGGACTCTGGTCGAGGGCGATGAAGCTGGGTTGCAGTTCCAGGCCGTTGCCGGGGATCTTCAGACTCTGCGGGCGCAGGGTCGGGTTGCTCAGCCACAGCTGCAGACGCTCGACTAATGCCGGCGAGTAGGCGCTGATCAAATGCCCTTCAAGATGCGACTGGGCCAACAGATTTTTCGCGCTGTGATTGGCCAGCTGTACCCGGCGCTGTTCGTCGAGTACCAGGATGCCGGTGCGCATGCGTTGCAGAATCAGGGCGTTGAGGGCTTCAAGACTGGTGACTTCGCTGGCACGCTGTTCGGCGAGATTTTCGCTGACTTCCAGACGCCGGATCAGGCCCTGGACCAGCAGCGATGCGGCAAAACACAAAGCGCCGAGGGTCCCGGCTTGCAGATAGTCATTGGCGCTCAGGGGGTGACTGAAGCCCAGCAGAAAGCTGGAGCCGACAATGCCGAGTGCGCCGATGGCGGCAATCAGCAGGCCGATGCGCCGGCGCAGCAGGGTGTTGGCGATCGCCACCGAGACAATCAACAGGTTGCCGATGGCGCTGGCCACGCCGCCCGCCGCGTAGAACAGGCCGCACAGCAACAGCACATCGACCAAGGCCAGGGTGAACAACTGCGCCGGGCGGCGGGTGTTCTCCAGGAACACCACCAGCAGAATGTTCAGCACCAGATACAACCAACTGCCGTTGCGCAGCAGATCGTCGTCGGCTGACGTCAGCAGGCGGTTGTCCATGTTGCTGGAGATCAGCAGCACCAGGGTGATGCCGACGCTCAAACGGTAGAGATGATACAGGCGCAGCAGGCGCTGCGCCTGTTTACGGTCGGCGTTGGCGACCTCAGCGATCACTGGCACCCGGGCCTTGCTCAAGGTGAGCCTGGCTGCAATACCATTGTTGCTGAAGGTTCAACGCGCGGTCGCGCGGCAGGTGCACGCCGCAGTGAGCGCAGCGCACCATCGGCGCGGCGTCTTGCTCGCGGGGCGATTGGGCAGACGAGGCGGGCGCCTTGAATTTGCGCCACAGCCATACCGCAGCGAAAATCAGGACAATCCAGAACAGTAAACGAAGCATGATGGGCGGCTTTTCGGCTAATGATTCGGCAGTTTAGCCAAGGCGCCGGCAAGCGCACAGACTATTAATGCGCAGCCATGAAAAAGGGAGATCCGCAGATCTCCCTTTTTTGTAACGCCCGGTGTGATCAGTCGAACACGCCGAAGGTCATGTAGCTGAACCACGAACGGTCATCGTTGTTGCCTTCAGCCTCGTGATGTTCTTCCTCGATCACGTCACCGTTTTCGTCTTTAGGCTTGAGCTCGTTCGGAATCGCGTCTTTCGCGTCCTGGAACTGCTTCTGCACGTCCTGGTTGGCGCGGGTTTCTCCCGGCGGCAGCGGTGGACGCGATTCGATCAGACCCAGCGTCGCCTTGCTCAGGAACGAGCGGTTGTCGGCTTCGGCGACCGATGGCACGAACTGACCGTCCTGCAGGCTTGGGTGGTTCGGGTAGTTGAACTTCAGGGTTTCCAGGCTGGTGGCGGCCAGATCGTCCAGGTGCAGACGCTGGTAAGCCTCGGTCATCACCGCCAGGCCGTCGCCGACCGATGGGGTTTCCTGGAAGTTTTCCACTACATAACGGCCACGGTTGGCGGCGGCGACGTAGGCCTGACGAGTCAGGTAGTAGTCGGCTACGTGGATTTCGTAGGCCGCCAGCAGGTTACGCAGGTAAATCATGCGCTGCTTGGCGTCCGGCGCGTAGCGGCTGTTCGGGTAGCGGCTGGTCAGCTGTGCGAACTCGTTGTACGAGTCGCGGGCAGCGCCCGGGTCACGCTTGGTCATGTCCAGCGGCAGGAAGCGCGCCAGCAGGCCGACGTCCTGGTCGAAAGAGGTCAGACCCTTCAAGTAGTACGCGTAATCCACGTTCGGATGCTGCGGATGCAAACGAATGAAACGCTCGGCGGCGGACTTTGCAGCTTCCGGTTCGGCGTTCTTGTAGTTGGCGTAGATCAACTCCAGCTGTGCCTGATCGGCGTAGCGACCGAACGGATAACGCGACTCCAGGGCCTTCAGCTTGGCTGTGGCGCTGGTGTAGCTGTTGTTGTCCAGGTCAGTCTGAGCCTGCTGATACAGCTCGGCTTCGCTGAGGTTTTCGTCTACGACTTCCTTCGATGAGCAAGCAGCGGTCAATGCGAGGATGGCGATCAGCAGCAGGTGTTTCACTTGCATGGCGGCTTGCGTCCCTATGACGGCCGCTGTCTTGGGCGGGGCCGTCCTGTTATGATGAGCGCCCCGTTGAAAAGCCTCGGGGCAAAAGACGCCGTATTTAACCACAAGCGCGCAGCCGAAACCAAAGGCTGTGCCGACGCCAGTCAGAGCATGTCCGATAAAATTGAACTTCGCGCAGAGGTGCCGTCCGATTTGGGCGGCCAACGCCTCGATCAAGTCGCCGCCCAACTCTTCGCTGAGCACTCACGCTCGCGCCTTTCCGCCTGGATCAAAGAAGGTCGCCTGACTGTGGACGGGGCGGTCATCCGCCCGCGCGACATCGTGCATGGCGGTGCCATTCTTGAGCTGACTGCCGAGCAGGAAGCCCAGGGCGAGTGGATCGCCCAGGACATCGAGCTCGACATCGTCTATGAAGACGACGACATCCTGGTGATCAACAAGCCTGCGGGCCTGGTGGTGCACCCGGCTGCCGGCCACGCCGATGGCACCTTGCTCAATGCCTTGCTGCACCACGTGCCGGACATTATCAATGTCCCGCGCGCCGGTATCGTGCATCGCCTGGACAAGGACACCACCGGTCTGATGGTGGTGGCCAAGACCATTCAGGCGCAGACCAAACTCGTTGCCCAGCTGCAAAGCCGCAGCGTCAGCCGGATCTACGAGTGCATCGTGATCGGTGTCGTGACCGCCGGGGGCAAGATCAACGCCCCGATCGGCCGTCATGGTCAGCAGCGCCAGCGCATGGCAGTGATGGAAGGCGGCAAGCCGGCCGTCAGTCACTACCGCGTGCTGGAGCGTTTCCGGTCCCACACGCATGTGCGGGTCAAACTGGAAACCGGCCGCACCCACCAGATCCGTGTACATATGTCGCACATCAACTTCCCGTTGGTCGGCGACCCGGCGTACGGCGGTCGTTTCCGCATTCCGCCAGCCGCGAACCCGACCATGGTCGAGTCGCTCAAGCACTTCCCGCGTCAGGCTCTGCACGCACGCTTCCTTGAGCTGGATCATCCGACCACCGGTGAGCGCATGAGCTGGGAATCGCCGCTGCCGGAAGATTTCGTCTGGCTGCTGACCCTGCTCAAGCAGGATCGCGAGGCATTCGTCGGATGAACTGGCTGACGCCGGACTGGCCTGCGCCGGCCAGCGTCAGGGCCTGTGTCACCACCCGCGAGGGGGGTGTCAGCGAGGCACCGTTCGACAGCCTCAATCTGGGTGATCACGTCGATGATCGCCCGGAAGCAGTGGCCGAGAATCGTCGGCGTCTGACCGAACACTTCACGATCAAGCCTGCCTGGTTGCAGCAAGTGCACGGAATTGACGTGGCTCATGCTGATCCGGGCGTGGTTGCCACCGCCGACGCCAGTTGGACGGCAACTCCCGGGGTTGCCTGCACGGCGATGACCGCGGATTGCCTGCCGGCATTGTTCTGCAACCGTGCCGGCACTCGCGTCGCGGCGGCTCATGCCGGCTGGCGCGGGTTGGCGGCGGGCGTACTTGAAGCCTCCCTCGATCACCTCGACACCGCTGCGGCGGACGTGCTGGTCTGGCTCGGCCCGGCCATCGGGCCGAAAGCCTTCGAAGTCGGCCCGGAAGTACGCGAAGTCTTCGTCAGTCAATTGCCGGAAGCGGCAGCCGCCTTCGTGCCCAGCCACAATGCTGGCAAGTTCATGGCTGACATTTATCTGCTGGCGCGCCTGCGTCTGGCTGAACGCGGTGTCACTGCGGTTTATGGCGGCGGTTTCTGCACTGTGACCGATCCACGCTTCTTTTCTTACCGCCGTGCGTCGCGCACTGGCCGTTTCGCCTCCCTTGTCTGGCTCACCCGCTAGACTTGCCTGACCTGAATCAACTCGCTGACGCTTGAATCTCCCAGAATCGACCGCATCTACAGTGGTATCTGGCAGGTTTCTTTATTCAGGATGGTTTTTAGGTCCGGCCTGCTCAAAAGGAAGGTGACCCCATGCGTATAGACCGTTTAACCAGCAAATTACAGTTGGCGTTGTCCGACGCCCAATCCCTGGCCGTTGGCCACGATCATCCGGCCATCGAGCCGGCGCACTTGATGCAGGCCATGCTTGAACAGCAGGGTGGTTCGATCAAACCCCTGTTGATGCAAGTCGGCTTCGACGTCAACAGCTTGCGCAAAGAGCTGACCAAAGAGCTCGACCAATTACCGAAAATCCAGAACCCGACCGGCGACGTCAACATGTCGCAGGATCTGGCGCGTCTGCTCAATCAGGCTGATCGCCTGGCTCAGCAGAAGGGCGACCAGTTCATTTCCAGCGAGCTGGTGCTGCTCGCCGCGATGGACGAGAACAGCAAGCTCGGCAAACTGCTGCTCGGCCAGGGCGTGAGCAAGAAAGCCCTGGAAAACGCGATCAACAACCTGCGCGGTGGTGAGGCGGTGAATGACGCCAACCACGAAGAGTCGCGTCAGGCGCTGGATAAATACACTGTCGACCTGACCAAGCGTGCCGAAGAAGGCAAGCTCGATCCGGTGATCGGCCGTGACGACGAAATTCGCCGCACCATTCAGGTTCTGCAGCGTCGCACCAAGAACAACCCGGTGCTGATCGGCGAACCTGGCGTGGGTAAAACCGCGATTGCCGAAGGTCTGGCCCAGCGCATCATCAACGGCGAAGTGCCGGACGGCCTCAAGGGCAAACGTCTGCTGTCGCTGGACATGGGCGCGCTGATTGCCGGTGCCAAGTATCGCGGTGAGTTCGAGGAACGCCTGAAAGCGCTGCTCAACGAACTGTCGAAGCAGGAAGGGCAGATCATTCTGTTCATCGACGAGCTGCACACCATGGTCGGCGCCGGTAAGGGCGAAGGCTCGATGGATGCCGGCAACATGCTTAAACCGGCACTGGCGCGCGGTGAGCTGCACTGCGTCGGCGCTACCACGCTCAACGAGTACCGCCAATATATAGAGAAGGATGCGGCCCTCGAACGGCGTTTCCAGAAAGTGCTGGTGGACGAGCCGAGCGAAGAAGACACCATCGCCATCCTGCGTGGCCTCAAGGAGCGTTACGAGGTTCACCATAAAGTGGCGATCACCGACGGCGCGATCATCGCCGCGGCCAAGCTCAGCCATCGCTACATCACGGATCGGCAGTTGCCGGACAAGGCCATCGACCTGATCGATGAGGCTGCCAGCCGTATCCGCATGGAGATCGACTCCAAGCCGGAAGTGCTGGATCGTCTGGAGCGTCGCCTGATTCAGCTCAAGGTGGAATCCCAGGCGCTGAAGAAAGAAAGCGATGAAGCGGCGATGAAACGCCTGGAAAAACTCCAGGAAGAAATTGTTCGCCTTGAGCGTGAATATTCGGATCTGGAAGAAATCTGGAACTCGGAAAAAGCCGAGGTACAGGGTTCGGCGCAGATTCAGCAGAAGATCGAGCAGTCGCGGCAGGAGCTGGAAGCGGCGCGCCGCAAAGGCGATCTCAACCGCATGGCCGAATTGCAGTACGGGGTGATCCCGGATCTGGAGCGCAGCCTGCAAATGGTCGACCAGCACGGCAAGAGCGAAAACCAGTTGCTGCGCAGCAAGGTGACTGAAGAGGAAATCGCCGAAGTCGTGTCGAAGTGGACCGGTATTCCGGTATCGAAAATGCTCGAAGGCGAGCGCGACAAGCTGATGAAGATGGAAAGCCTGTTGCACCAGCGTGTGATCGGTCAGGACGAAGCGGTGGTCGCGGTCGCCAACGCGGTACGGCGCTCGCGTGCCGGACTGGCGGATCCGAATCGTCCGAGCGGCTCGTTCATGTTCCTCGGCCCGACCGGTGTCGGTAAAACCGAGCTGTGCAAGGCGCTGGCCGAATTCCTCTTTGATACCGAAGAGGCAATGGTGCGGATCGACATGTCCGAGTTCATGGAGAAACATTCCGTGGCGCGGCTGATCGGGGCGCCACCAGGCTACGTGGGTTACGAGGAGGGCGGTTACCTGACCGAAGCGGTACGTCGCAAGCCTTACTCGGTGATCCTGCTGGACGAGGTCGAGAAGGCGCATCCGGATGTATTCAACATCCTGCTGCAAGTGCTTGAGGATGGACGGCTGACCGACAGCCACGGACGCACGGTGGATTTCCGCAATACCGTGATCGTCATGACCTCGAACCTCGGTTCGTCGCAGATCCAGGAACTGGTCGGTGATCGTGAGGCCCAGCGTGCAGCGGTGATGGACGCGCTGACGTCGCACTTCCGTCCCGAGTTCATCAACCGGGTCGACGAAGTAGTGATCTTCGAGCCACTGGCGCGGGATCAGATCGCGGGCATTACCGAGATCCAGCTGGGCCGTCTGCGCAGTCGTCTGGCCGAGCGCGAGCTGAAGCTGGAACTGAGTCCGGAAGCGATGGACAAGCTGATTGCCGTGGGTTACGACCCGGTTTATGGCGCACGTCCACTCAAACGTGCGATCCAGCGCTGGATCGAAAACCCGTTGGCGCAGTTGATCCTGTCGGGGCATTTCCTGCCGGGCGATACAGCAACCGGCAAGGTCGTGAACGACGAAATCGTTTTCGACTGAGCGGCAACGCCAATGAAATAAGGAAGGCCTCGCTTTGCGAGGCCTTTTTTTCGTTAGGCTGTTGAAGTCTAAGGAAAAGGCTTGTAAAGTGCGCCCCGCAGTCAGTCACCCGCAGCATCTCAGCTCACTGAGCTGAAATCTGAAATAAGTTGCAAATCATTAACTTGAAAGCGATTTAGGGGGTTGACAGAGGTGTTCTAGGTTGTAGAATAGCGCGCCTCAGACACACGAACGCAGCGATGCGAACGGAAGTCTAAGAGCTGTAAGTTTCACCGTTGTAAATTGAAATATGTAGTTCCGTGATAGCTCAGTCGGTAGAGCAAATGACTGTTAATCATTGGGTCCCAGGTTCGAGTCCTGGTCACGGAGCCAATTTCAAACCGGGGTATAGCGCAGTCCGGTAGCGCGCCTGCTTTGGGAGCAGGATGTCAGGAGTTCGAATCCCCTTACCCCGACCATTTTTGGGTCGTTAGCTCAGTTGGTAGAGCAGTTGGCTTTTAACCAATTGGTCGTAGGTTCGAATCCCACACGACCCACCATTTTTGAAACCAGGTAACACTGGGATCGAATCTTAAGATCAGAGGCCAAAAGCGCTGATCGAAGAAGGCGATCTTTGATAGGTCGCCTTTTTTTTACCGGGGTATAGCGCAGTCCGGTAGCGCGCCTGCTTTGGGAGCAGGATGTCAGGAGTTCGAATCCCCTTACCCCGACCATACTAAAAATCCTCGTATCGAAAGATACGGGGATTTTTTTTGTCCTCGCGAAAGACGATTCCCTTCAAGTCATCGTACAACTTGCCGATAGCCCGCTAACGAGAGGGGACTGCCGCTGTTCGCCCCTTCAATCTGGCCAATACAAGAATAAGGGCGTCCGTCATGTTGCTTCGTCAGTTGAATATTGCTCCACGTGCCGCACTGGGTTTCGCCCTGATCGCGGTCTTGGTGGCGTTGCTCGGCGTATTCGCCTTGGGGCAGATGTCGAGCATCCGTAACAGTGAGGTCGCGGTAGAGAGCCAGTGGTTGCCTAGCATTCGCGGCGGTGACGAGATTCGCGAGCTGATGTTGCGGATCCGCACGATTTCCCTGCGCATGGCGCTTGATCAGGATCCGAAGAACGTCGCGACTTACCGCAGCCAGATGGATACCCGCGACAAGGAGCTGAGCGAGAAGATCGCCGCCTACGACAAATTGGTCACCACGGCGGAAGGCCAGCAGCTCTATGACCAGTTCAAAACAACCTTCGCCGCGTATCGCACCGGCATCGCGCAATCCTTCACCCTGGCCGATCAAGGCAAGCGTGATGAACTGACCAAATTGTTGCTGGTTGATATGAAAACCGTGGTCGACGGCTCCGGCAAGCAGCTCAATGACCTGGCGGATCTGTTCGCCAAACAGGTTGCTGCGGAGAGCCAGAAATCCGCTGACCACTACCAGACCTCACGCACCATCGTCAGTCTGTTCATCGCGCTGGCGGCGCTGGCCACCGTGGCGCTGGCCATGTTGCTCACCCGCAGCATCATTCGTCCGTTGAGCACGGCCGTCAGCGCTGCCGAAAGTGTGGCCCAAGGCGACCTGACCCGACCGATCGAAACCCACGGTAACGATGAAGTCAGCCGTTTGCTCAAGGCGCTGGCAACCATGCAGCAGAACCTGCGGGAAACGCTGCAAGGCATCAGCGGTTCGGCCACGCAATTGGCCACCGCTGCCGATGAGCTCAACGCGGTGACGCTCGACAGCACACAAGGCCTGCAGCAGCAGAACAACGAAATCGAACAGGCCGCCACGGCGGTCAATGAAATGACCACGGCGGTTGAAGAAGTCGCGCGCAACGCGGTGTCGACGTCCGATGCCACCCGCCAATCCAGTGAGTCGGCGCAACTGGGGCAGGCGCGGGTCAGTGACACCGCATCGGCGATCAATGCGCTGGCCAGCGATGTGCAGCACACCGGCGAGTTGGTGCAATCGCTGGCCAACCAGTCACAGGACATCGGCAAAGTGCTGGATGTCATCCGTGCGATTGCCGAGCAGACCAACCTGCTTGCGCTCAACGCGGCCATTGAGGCAGCTCGCGCAGGGGAGAGCGGACGCGGTTTTGCGGTGGTTGCCGATGAGGTGCGGGCGCTGGCCTATCGCACTCAGCAATCGACGCAGGAGATCGAGCAGATGGTGCAGGGCATGCGCACCGGTTCAAGCCTGGCGCTGGACTCTATGCAGGCCAGCGCTGCACGGGCCACGACCACGCTGGCGTTGGCCGAGCGCGCCGGGGAGGCGCTGGAAACCATCACCGCGTCAGTGCATGAGATTCATGAGCGCAATCTGGTGATCGCCAGTGCCGCCGAAGAGCAGGCGCAAGTTGCGCGGGAAGTGGATCGTAATCTGGTGAACATTCGCGACCTGTCGGTGCGTTCGGCAGCGGGAGCCGATCAGACCAGCGCGTCGAGTCACCAACTGTCGCAACTGGCCAACGCGCTGCAAGGCATGGTACGGCGCTTCCAGCTCTGATGTGCAGAGATCGATTGCTGGATTTTTGAGCTGCGCAAAACAGTGTGGGAGCGGGCTTGCTCGCGAAAAGCGGTGTATCAGTCGACATGAATGTTGAATGACACAACCTCTTCGCGAGCAAGCCCGCTCCCACAGTTTTAGATCAATGCAGCTTCAAGCGTGGCTCGGTGCCGCGACCGATCTTGCTGCCCAGCATCAGCATCGCCGTGCGGAACGGTCCGTACAGTGCCATCTGGTGCATGCGGTACAGCGACACGTAGAACATCCGCGCCAGCCAGCCCTCCAGCATCACACTGCCGGTCAGGTTACCCATCAAGTTACCCACAGCCGAAAAACGCGACAGCGAAATCAGCGAGCCGTAGTCGGTGTACTTGTACTCCGGCAGGGTTTTGCCTTCGATACGCAGCTTCAGCGACTTGGCCAGCAACGAAGCCTGTTGGTGCGCGGCTTGCGCACGCGGCGGCACGTTGCGATCCGAACCCGGTTGCGGGCAGGCGGCGCAGTCACCGAAGGCGAAAATGTTTTCGTCGCGGGTGGTCTGCAACGTCGGCAGCACTTGCAACTGGTTGATGCGGTTGGTCTCCAGGCCGTCGATGTCCTTGAGGAAACCCGGCGCGCGAATCCCGGCAGCCCAGACTTTCAGGCTGGCCTTGATCACGTTGCCATCGGCGGTGATCAGGCTGTCGGCGGTCACTTCGCTGACCGAAGCGTTGGTCATCACATTGACCCCGAGTTTCTCCAGGGTCTTGTGCACCGGGCCGCTGATGCGCTCCGGCAGGGCTGGCAACACCCGTGGGCCGGCTTCGATCAGGGTGATGTGCATGTTTTCCGGTTTGATTCGGTCCAGACCGTAGGCCGCCAGTTCGTGTGCGGCATTGTGCAGTTCTGCCGCCAGCTCGACACCCGTGGCGCCGGCCCCGACGATCGCCACACTGATCTGCTCGATCACATCGGTCTGCCCGGCATGCGCGCGCAGGTAGTGGTTGAGCAACTGCTGGTGGAAGCGTTCGGCCTGTTTGCGGGTGTCGAGGAACAGGCAGTGCTGCGCTGCGCCCTGGGTGCCGAAATCGTTGGTGGTGCTGCCGACGCTGATCACCAGCGAGTCGTAGGCCACTTCACGCGCAGGAACCAGTTCCACGCCGTTTTCGTCGTAGGTGGCGGCCAGCTGGATTTTCTTCTGCGCGCGATCAAGCCCGCTCATGCGCCCGAGCTGGAACTCGAAGTGGTTCCATTTCGCCTGGGCAACATAGTTGAGTTCATCCTCGGAAGAGTTCAGCGATCCGGCGGCCACTTCGTGCAGCAGGGGCTTCCAGATGTGCGTGAGGTTCGCGTCGACCAGCATCACACTGGCCGTGCCGCGCTTGCCCAGAGTCTTACCCAGACGGGTAGCCAACTCCAGACCGCCGGCGCCGCCGCCGACAATGACAATACGATGGGACATAGGGATAACTCGCAAGGTTTTTAAAGGAAATCGGTGCAATCACCTTCGCGAGCGCAATGCTGCTCATAGCGTCAGGTAACTGATAAGTCGGCTCAGCAGGCCCAGACCAATGGTCACTGCCAGCACCAGCACCAGGAGCATCCACGGCCGAAAAGGCCGGCGCTCGACACGGTGTTGGGACAGTTGCAGGTACTCTTCGACATGCTTTTGGTCTTCGGGGTTCAGGCGGCTGGTCATAAAGGCCTCGTCAGGTAGACGTTGCTGAATGTGCAGAAGCTACAGCGGTTTTCAACCGGGGTTGAACGCAGCATAGCCGCTGTCCGGAACCGGTTCGACAGACACACCGTCGTCGAGGCGAATGATCCCGCTTTGTAACACCCGCGCGGTAATTCCGCCATGCCCGCGCACCGCTTGAAAGGTGCCGGGACCGAGGTTGTTTTGCAGGCGCGCGCAGGGCTGGCACCAACCGGTGGTCTCGAATATTGCCTGACCGATGCGAAAGCGCCGACCCTTGAGACTAAACAGATTGATACCGCTGATGACCAGATTGCGCCGCAGGTCTTCAGGCCGCACGGGTTGATCTTCAGGCCGGCCCATCAACGCGCTGATGACCGCCAGGTGTTCGAACTGAATCAACGTTACTTGCCGCGCGTTCCGCACGCCGGGGCGGGCGTGGTCACCGGTCAATCCGGCTTCGAGCCGTGCCTCGACGGCGTCGAGCTCGATCATCGGGCCGCGAGACTCGGGGCGCACGCCGATCCAGCGTACGCGGCCAGTCTGCGGGACGTCGGCAATCAACTGCTGCAGCGGCGTCACAGGCTGATCCCGACATCGAAGACAATGCTGCGACCGAGGTTGCTGCGCAGAAAGTCCGGCGCATCGGGATGGGCGAACAGCACCCGGGCGAAGGTCGGGCCGACCAGCGACAGCGAGCGCCAACCCTGACGCAGATACTCGGTCGGCGGTGGAAAATGGCTGTTGAGGTCCAGCACCTCGCGCTTGAGGCTGGCGAAGGCAATGATGTCCAGTTCGCCCAGATCCATGCCGCGTTCCTTGTAGTTGTGCGCTTTTTTGCGCAAGGTCGGCGCCAGTCGCAGCAAGAACTCATTGGCCGGGATACGCCGTGGCTTGGCTTCACGGCGCACCAGTTGGCTGAGGGAAAACGCACTGCGGCGGCGTTGCAGTTCATCGCGCCATTCATCGTTGAGTCGGCGGCCTTCATCGAGAACGAAGAACACTTCGAAATTGGCATCACGAAACAGCACGTCCGGCGGCTCGCCGGCGGGGGCGAACTCATCGACACGGTAGGGAATGTTCAAGCCTTGCAGCAGGCGCTGGCAGACCCAACGCTCACGCTCCCATTTGCGGGCATTGGACAGGAACGCGTTGGCTTGCTCGGCCGCAATGGTCAGCAGGCGTAAGTAATCTGAGTCATCCATAGGCCAAGCTTAGCGTTCAAATGCGACAAGCAGAAAGCTTTGCATCGGCTGATGCCCGGAAGAGGGCGGTGTAGACTCCGATGAAGGAATCAAACCCATGGAGAAGGTAAGGGATTCATGATCGGTGCAGAACTGCTGTCGTCGACGAGCCTGACACTCGGCTGGTTGATTTACCTGCCGGTGTTGTTGTGGGCGATCTGTCGTGCGCCGTGGGTCGAGTTGTTCACTGACAGTCGCCGCCAGCATCTGCTGTTCGGCACTGTGTTCGCCTTGTTTCTGCTGTGGATGGTGCGCAGGGATTTCGACACCGGGGTTTCTTATCACTTCATCGGCATGACCGCCGTGACATTGCTGCTCGACTGGCCGCTGGCGATCATCGGCGGGCTGGTGGCGCAGCTCGGGCTGGTGTTGCTCGGACGTCAGGATCTGGCGGCGGTCGGGGTCAACGGTACGTTGCTGATCCTGTTGCCGGTGTTGATCACCGAGTGCGTGGCGATGGTGGTCGAGCGCGCCCAGCCGCGTAATCCGTTTGTGTATATCTTCTGTTCCGGGTTCTTTGCCGCAGCGTTGTCCGCATTGCTGTGTCTGACGCTGAGTCTGGGCCTGCTGTGGTACGACGGTCTGTTTGCCATGCCGGAATGGCTGGAAGATTTCATCGGCTACCTGTGGCTGCTGATCTTTCCCGAAGCGTTCATCAACGGCATGGTGATCAGCGCGCTGGTGGTGTTCAGCCCCGAGTGGCTGGAAACCTTCAACCGCACCCGCTACCTTTCGGCGCCCTGGAAGGACGACGATCCCAAGTCTTGATCCACATCAAATCCGTCATCCACGCGGCATTTCATGCTCGGCCAAATTCCTTCAGGAGCAGCGGCATGAGTGTTTACGAGTGGGCGAGGCAGGAGACCCGGCAGAGTCTGGACATGGCGCTGGAGGTGGGCTTCGATCCGGGCCTGAGTTTGCGCGCCTTGCTCAGCGCGGTGGTGCAACAGAGCAAGACGGTGCGCAACGCCGAAGACCTGGCCGACGAGTTGCGCTTTCTCGCGGAAAACCTCGACGACGATCAGGACTACGGCTTCATGCGGCCCTGATCGCGATCAGTGACGCGGGTCGAAATCGCCGGAGAACATTTCGTCTTCGGCATCCGGGGCGACCGGAATCTTGTGCTCTTCGGACGCCCAGGCGCCGAGGTCGATCAGCTTGCAGCGATCGGAGCAGAACGGGCGGAATTTGTTCTCGGGGGTAAATTCCACGGGGGCGCCGCAGGTTGGGCATTCGACGGTTGTAGGGCTCATGACTGGCCTCCGGATAAAGTCAGGTAAAAGTGATGCAGGCGCTCGACTTCGCTGTGCAACGAGGCGAGGTCGCGGTCGTTGACCACCACATCATCGGCACGGCTCACGCGGTCTTCACGGCTGGACTGGGCCTTGAGGATCGCCTGGACCTGCTGTTCGCTGGTCTGGTCACGCTGCAAGGTGCGTTCGATCTGCAGTTGTTGCGGGGCGTCGATCACCAGGATGCGCTGGGTCATCGCGTATTGCCCGGATTCGATCAGCAGCGGCGACACCAGAATCGCATAAGGCGATTTTGCCAGCGCCAGATGGTGAGCGATTTCCTCGGCGATCAACGGATGCAGCAGGGCTTCGAGCCAGCGGCGTTCTTCAGGCACTTCAAAGATCAACTTGCGCAGGGTCGCACGGTCCAGCGTGCCATCGGCTTGCAGGACACCGGAACCGAAGTGTTCAGCAATCTTCGCCAGTGCCGGGCGCCCCGGCTCGACCACCCAGCGCGCCGCGTGGTCGGCGTCGACCACATGGATCCCGAGATCGATGAAGTGCTGGGCCGCGGCGCTTTTGCCGCTGCCGATGCCGCCGGTCAGGCCGAGAATCCAGGGTTTTTCCACAGGGGTATTCATTTCAAACCGACAAACTGCCAATAGAAGTCGGTTATTTGACCACCCCAGAGCAAGGCAATCCAGCCGGCAATTGCCAGATACGGGCCGAAGGGGATCGGCGTCGAGGTTTTCTGCTCACGCAGACGTAGCAGAATCACTCCGACAATCGCCCCCACCAGCGACGACAGCAGGATTGTCAGCGGCAGAATCTGCCAGCCGCCCCAGGCCCCGAGCAGCGCCAGCAGCTTGAAATCGCCGTGGCCGATGCCGTCCTTGCCGGTCAGCAGCTTGAACAGCCAGAACACCGACCACAGCGCCATGTAACCGGCCACCGCACCCCACAACGCCGCGTGCAGCGAGACGAACAGCCCGAAACTGTTGACGATCAGCCCCAGCCACAACAACGGCAACACCAGCACATCGGGCAGCAGTTGATGTTCGGTGTCGATCAGGCTCATCGCCAGCAGCCCCCAGGTAAGGACGATCAACAGGCCCGCCGGCCAGCCGAAACCCAAATGCCAGGCAACGAATGCCGAAAGCAGGCCGCAGGCCAGTTCGGTCAGGGGATAACGTTTGCTGATGGGCGCGGCACACGCCGAACAGCGTCCGCGCAGCACCAGGTAACTGAGCAGCGGAATGTTTTCCCAAGCCCGAATCCGGTGGCCGCAGTGTGGGCACTGGGAGTGCGGCAGCATCAGGTTGTAGGTCGGCAGTGGTGTTTCGCTTGGCAGACCGAGGACATCCTGCGCCTGCTGGCGCCAATCGCGCTCGAGCATTTTCGGCAGGCGCCAGACCAATACATTGAGAAAACTGCCGACCACCAGACCCAGCAGCAGGGCGGTGCACACAAAGGCCAGCGGATACAGACTGAAGAGTTCGTCGATAGGCATGTCAGATCGCTGAGCCAAGCTGGAAGATCGGCAGGTACATGGCCACGACCAGCCCGCCGACGATGACCCCGAGCACCACCATGACGAACGGCTCCATCAGGCTGGTGAGGTTGTCGACCATGTTATCCACTTCCTCTTCATAAAAACCGGCGACCTTGTCGAGCATGTCATCCAGCGCGCCCGATTCCTCACCGATGGCGGTCATCTGCACCGCCATGTTGGGGAAGACTCCGGTGCTGCGCATGGAAAAATTCAGCTGCATGCCGGTGGCGACGTCCTGACGGATGCGCAGCACCGCGCGTTTGAACACCACGTTACCGGTGGCACCCGCCACCGAATCCAGTGCCTCCACCAGCGGTACGCCAGCGGCAAAGGTAGTCGACAGGGTGCGGGCGAATCGCGCCACCGCCGATTTGTACATCAGCGTGCCCACCAGCGGCAGCTTCAGCAGCCAGGTGTCTTTGCGGTCGCGCAAGGCCTGGGATTTCTTCAGCGCATGGCGGATGCCGAACACCGCCGCGATCAGCGCACCAAGTACCGCCCACCACCATTGCTGCAGGAACTCCGAGATACTGATTACCATCAGGGTGAAGGCCGGCAATTCGGCGCCGAAGCCGGAAAATACCGACTGAAACTGCGGCACCACTTTTACCAGCAGAATCCCGGTAACGACCATTGCCACCAGCACCACGGCGCTGGGGTAGGTCAGGGCTTTCTTGATCTTGGCCTTGAGCGCTTCGCTTTTTTCCTTATAGGTCGCGACCCGCTCAAGCAACGTATCGAGGGCGCCGGATTGCTCGCCGGCATCCACCAGGTTGCAATACAGCTCATCGAAATACTGCGGTTTCTTGCGCAGTGCGGCGGCGAAGCTGTTGCCGGCGGCCACTTCCTGCTTCACCTCGTCTACCAGTTTGCGCATCGCCGGGTTGTCGAAGCCTTCGCCAATGATGTCGAACGACTGCAGCAGCGGTACGCCGGCTTTCATCATGGTTGCCATCTGCCGGGTGAACAGGGCGATGTCCTGGGCCTTGATGCGTTTGCCGAGGCTGAGCAGGGAGGTGGATTTCTTCCGTACCTTGCCCGGATTGATTCCTTGCTTGCGCAGTTGGGCCTTGATCAGCGCGGGGTTCTGCCCGCTCAACTCGCCCGTGACTTTGCTGCCTTTGCGATCCGTGCCTTCCCAGGCGTAGATGCTGATTTTCGCTGCCTTGACCGCCATGTTCAGTCCTTGGTGACCCGGTTGATTTCTTCCAGGCTGGTGATGCCTTGCATGGCCTTGTGCAGGCCCGAGGTGCGCAGGTCGTCGAAGCCGTCGCGACGCATCTGGCTGTCGATTTCCAGCGAATTGCCTTCGGCCATGATCAGCCGTTGCAGGTCAGGGGTGTTTTTCACCACTTCGTAAATCCCCACGCGTCCCTTGTAGCCGCCGTTGCAGAGGTCGCAACCGACCGGCTCATAGATCGTGAAACTGCCGATCTGTTCCGGCGGGAAACCTTCCTTGATCAGTGTTTCGCGGGGGATCTCGATCGGTTTCTTGCAGTGGCTGCACAGCTTGCGCGCCAGGCGCTGTGCGATGATCAGGCTGACCGAGGTGGCGATGTTGAACCCGGGAATGCCCATGTTGTGCAGACGGGTCAGGGTTTCGGCGGCGCTGTTGGTGTGCAGCGTGGACAGCACCAGGTGGCCGGTCTGCGCGGCCTTGATCGCGATTTCGGCGGTTTCCAGGTCGCGGATTTCCCCGACCATGATCACGTCCGGATCCTGCCGCAGAAACGAACGCAGGGCCTGAGCAAAATCCAGCCCCTGTTTCGGATTGACGTTGACCTGGTTGATGCCTTCCATGTTGATTTCCACGGGGTCTTCGGCGGTGGAAATGTTGATGTCGACGGTGTTGAGGATATTGAGGCCGGTGTACAGCGATACGGTTTTCCCCGACCCGGTAGGTCCGGTTACCAGAATCATCCCTTGGGGCTGCTTGAGCGCTGCCATGTACAGCTCTTTCTGCGCCGGTTCGTAACCCAATGCATCGATGCCGATCTGCGCGCTGGACGGGTCGAGAATCCGGATCACCACTTTTTCGCCCCACAGGGTCGGCAGGGTGTTGACCCGGAAGTCGATGGACTTGGTCTTCGACAGGCGCATCTTGATCCGCCCGTCCTGGGGTTTGCGGCGCTCCGAGATATCCAGGCTGGCCATGACTTTCAGGCGTGCGGCGATTCGCCCGGCCAACTGGATCGGCGGTTTGGCCACCTCGCGCAGGATGCCATCGGTGCGCACCCGCACCCGGAAGGTCTTTTCGTAAGGTTCGAAGTGCAGGTCAGAGGAGCCACTCTTGATCGCGTCGAGCAGCATCTTGTGCACGAAGCGCACGACCGGCGCGTCATCGGCGTCGAGTCCGCCGATGGCGTCCTGGCGGCTGTCGTCGACGGACTCGACATCCACGCCGTCGAGATCGACGTCGGCCATTTCTTCGAGGCCGCTGGCGTGGGTGTCGAAGAATTTCTCGATGGCCTCGGTGAGCTTGTCGTCCTCCACCAGAATGGCTTCGGTGCTCAGCCCGGTGCTGAACTGAATGTCATTGATCGCCTGATGATTGCTCGGGTCGGAAATGCCCACGAACAGCTTGTTGCCACGCCTCCACAAGGGCAGGGCGTGATGCTGGCGCACCAGTTTTTCACTGACCAGGCCTTTGGGCTGGGTTTCCTTGTCCAGGCAATTGAGGTCCATGAAGGCCATGCCGAAATGCTCGGAAGCGATCTCGGCCACCTGTGAGCTCTTCACCAGTTTGTTCTGCACCAGGTAGCTGACCAGCGACAGCCGATTGCGCTGCGCCTGTTGCCAGGCCTGCTGGGCGCTTTTTTCCGTAAGCAGTTCGGCCTGCACCAATTGCTTGGCCAGACCGCTCAGAGCGATGTCATTCATGGGGATTCCGGATGCTGACAGTTCATGACTTATAGCCTAGTCAAGTGACAGCGCCAAACACGCCCGGTACAGGTGACAAAAAGTGTCAGATAGTGCGGTTACGGGTTGTAGGAAAGCGCGACACGGCACCTTTATGCCGAGCGTGCGGGGTCTGCAAGCGGTTGGCACGGCCTATGCTGAGCCCTTTGCAGATCATGAGATTCCGACTCATGCATGGAGAGCCTGTCTATGAACAACCAAAAAGGTTTCACTCTGATCGAGCTGCTGATCGTGGTGGCGATCATCGGGATTCTGGCGACCATCGCCCTGCCGCAGTATTCGAAGTATCAGGCGCGATCAAAAGTGACTGCGGGGCTGGCGGAGATCAGTGCGATGAAGGTGCCGTTTGAGGACACCATCAATCAAGGTACCGCTCCGGATATAACCGCTGTGAATGGCGGTACAACCACCACCTCCAACTGTACGGTGGCGGTTACAGGCACAGCGGCGACGGGGGCGGGCAGCATCAGCTGCACGCTGCTCAACGCGCCGGGACCGGTACTGGGCAAAACCATCACGCTTACTCGTTCGGGCGCTGCTACGGGTAATACCTCTGGTGTGTGGACCTGTGCCACGACAGTCAATCCCGATTACTCGCCAAAAGGCTGCACTGCCAGCGGCACTTGATGCGATGGCCTGATTGGCAAGTGCCCCGCTTTGCGGGGCATTTTTTTGTCTTTTGACGCTGGAAAAAAGCTTCAAGAATTTCAGCGTGTTAGGAACTTTCCGAAAAGCCGCAACTTGCATGTCGATAATGCACTTGTCATGCAAATTGCATGATTCCGAAAATTTTCCTAATTGTTAACTCATTGATTTAAAAGGATTTATTGTCTTTCGAAAAGTTGGCACAGCCTTCGCAATATACCTAGTAACCCTGCTGACAAGACAACCAGCAGACTTTCCAGAAAAACAGGAGTTACTCGTATGAAGAAGTTCGCTATCACTGCCGCTGCTGCTACCGCGCTGACCCTGACCATGGCTTCCGGTGCTTTCGCACAATCCACCCAGGCTACTCAGGCTCCAATGACTCTGGCTGCTGGTGAAATGACCAAGGCTAAAGAAGCTACTTCCGATACCTGGATCACTACCAAAGTCAAAAGCGACCTGGTAACCGAAAAAGGCATCCCAGGTACCGATATCAAAGTTGAAACCAACAAAGGCGTTGTATCACTGTCCTCCACTGTTGCAGTGACCGAGGCTCAGAAAACCACCGCCGTGGCTATCGCCAAGAAAATCAAAGGCGTCAAAGCGGTCTCCGCTGACGGCCTGAAAGCCGAGTAAGGCATGACTTCTCGCCTGGACCGGGAGAAGGCGCGACAGACGGGCCGAGCAATACGTCTGCCGCAACTTTAGAGTTCATGCGAACGGTCACACGGACGTGACCATTACGGGCCCCGGCACTTGTGTCGGGGCCTGTTCTATTTCAGGGGCACCACAAAACAATTGTAGGAGTGAGCCTGCTCGCGATAGCGGTGTGTCAGATTGAGAAATCTGCTGACTGACACACCGCTATCGCGAGCAGGCTCACTCCTACAGGGGGGGTGAATTAATTACCGCGCTTGCTGTTGATCTGCCGCAGACGATTGCCTTCAAAGCGCAGGTACTGGTACATGCCGTTGCTCGGACCGTAGGTCCATTCCTCGACCTGAAATTCTTCGCGGCGGTTGGCGCTGCGCTTGTAGCCGAGGACATCGCGGCTCACCGGTTCGCCACACTTCTGCAGTACTTCGCTGGCGCGGTCACCGAGGCTGACCAACTGACTGCCACAGCGCAGCGTGTCGGAGGCCAGTGCAGGGCTGCCAGCGAGCAGCAGCGTCAACGCTGCCAGCCATTTGCGCTTCATCATTCGGCGTCCAGATGCATTTGCGTCACGACCCGACCATCGCTTTCGGCCTCGCCAAGGTTGGCATCGATGAAGTACACCCGGTCATCCGCCAGTTGGCCTTTGTCGACCAGATAATCCTTGATGCTGCTGGCGCGTTCCTGACCCAACTGCCGCAGCAGCACATCGCTGGAACTCCAGAACTTGATCACACCATCACGCATTTTCGCCGTGCGTTCTTCTTTGCCCAGATCTTTCCATTCGGCCGGTGGCTGAGTTTTCAGACGGGTGCGGTAGATGCCTTCGAGCAGCGGGCCTTTCTCGCTCTCCGGCACTTGCAGCAGGGACGCCTGAGCCGGCACCTTGTCGCCACGGCGCTGGAGCATCTTGTAGTAGTTGTACTGGTATTCGCGCTCCAGACGCTGCTCGGCAATCAACGGGCCGTCGCTGCTCTGTGCGGCAGTGCCTTCGATTTCCAGACGCAGGGCTGGACGTTCCTTGAGGGCTTGGGACAGTTTATCCAGCGCTGCTTCGGCATCCTTGCTCAAATCGCTTGAGCCCGCAGCAAATGACACGGTACCGAGGTCTTCGGAGCCGCCACCGTTGATCAGCCCGCCAATCATCTTGAACGGTGCGGCGGCGGCCTTGACGATCAGGTTGCGCAGGGTCTGCCAGACAATCGGCATCACGCTGAACTGCGGGTTGTTGAGGTCGCCGGTCACTGGCAGTTCGATGGAGATCTTGCCGTCTACGTCCTTGAGCAGGGCAATCGCCAGTTTCAGCGGCAGGCTCACGGCATCCGGGCTGTCGACTTTTTCACCGAGTTGCAGTTGCTCGACCACCACTTTGTTTTCAGCCTTCAACTGGCCCTTGGTGATCAGGTAATGCAGGTCGAGGTTGAGCCGGCCCTTGCGGATGCGGTAACCGGCGAACTTGCCGGAATACGGGGTCAGGGTAGTCAGCTCGACGCGTTTGAAACTGGTGGCGATGTCGAGGCTGGCCATCGGGTCGAATGGATTGACCGCGCCTTTGATGGTCACCGGGGCATAGCGGTCGACCTTGCCCTTGATGTCGACGCTGGCCGGTTTCGCCTGACGACTGTCGATGGTGCCGATCTGGCCGTTGAGCTGTTGAACCGCCGTAGCGAAATTCGGCGTCAGGCTGAAGTCGGCGAAGTTGGCCGAGCCGTCGTTGATCGCAATCGCGCCGATGTGAATGCCCAGTGGTTTGTCTTTACTGGCCGGTTTCGCCGCTGCGGTTTTCGCACCATTGTCGGCGGGCTGCGGGATCAGCAGATCGTCGATGTTGGTGGTGCGGTCGTCGTTGATCATGAACCGCGCGTACGGCTGGAACAGGTTGATCTTGTCGATCGACAGGCTGTCACCGTGTTGATAGTTGATGCCTTCAACCACCACTTGCTGCCACTTGAGGAAGTCGCGGGTTTTCAGGGTGTCGAGGGTGTGCAGTTGATCGATCTGCGCGCGCCCGGTCACGCCGAGTGCGAGCGGTTCGGTGCTCTTGAGGTTGACCTTGAGGTCGCTACCAAGCATGCCGCTGCGCAGTTCCAGGCGAATGAACGGATTGATGTAGGACTGTGCAACGCGCAGGTCGATGTCCTGGGTTTTCACATTGAGCTGGGCGGTGACCGGCGCGAGGTTGACCACGCCATCGGCGTTGATCTTGCCTTGTTTGCCCAAGCCGCTGTCGAGCCTGACCTTGAAGGGCGAACCGTTGAGGCTGTCGAAATCCTGCAGATCAATGTTCAGCGGCGTCACATCCAGCGCCACGGGTGGGTTGGCCGAGCGGTCGGCGAGATGCACGGTGTAGTTGCGTAGCTGGACGTCTTTGAGCAGCACTTGCCAGGGCTTGCTCGGCGCGACCGGCGCTTTCGGCGAGTCGGCGGCGGCCGGAGTGGTCTTGGGTTCGGCGGCGGCCTTGGCGGCAGGTTTCGATGGCTGGCTGGCGAACAGTTTCTGCCAGTCGAGCTGGCCGTCGGCTTCGAGCGCAGCCCAGGTTTCCAGTTTGTTGCTGCGGATCTTGCCGACCACTACTTGCTGTTTGGCCAGGTCCAGCGAAGTTTCGCTGACGTCGAGGCGTTCAAGTTTCGCCAATGGGCGTCCGTCCGGCGCCTTGATCGCGAATGGCGCAATGCTCACCGCGACGTTGTTCAACAGCAGTTCGGTTTCTTTCGACAGATTCAGTTTGTACTCGGTGCTGAGATTCAGCACGCCGTCTTCGAGTACCAGCGGCAGCGCGTCACGCACGTAAGGCCAGAATGATTTCATCTTGCCGTCGGTGACTTTCAAGGTGCCTTCGGAGGTGAACGGGATCAGGCTGAAGTTGCCTTTCCAGTCGATCTGCCCACCGGCCGGGCCGGCGGCGACCAGGGTCATGTCGGCGTTATCGTCGGGGAGGGTGCTGAGGTTTTTCAGCTCGAAGTCGAGTTTGTCGTAGATGAACTCGATCGGCTCACTCGGCCGGGCGTCCTGGAAATGTACGTTGCCACCGGCCAGCTGGATGCGATCGATGCGCAGCGGGAACGGCTTGGCATTCGGATCGGCCGGGGTCGGTTCGCTGGCGGGAATCTTGAACAGGCCCAGCAGATTGAGCTGGCCGTCCTTGGCGAAGAGGATTTCGGTCTTGGGCTTGTCCAGCTCGATATCGGCCAGGTGCAGCGCCTTGGTCCACAGGCTGTCGAGTTGCAGGTTGGCGTACAGCCGCTCGAAGCCGACCTGCTCCTTGCCCGGCTCACCGACGACCAAGCCCCACAGGGTGACTTCCAGGCTGAACGGATTGAGTTCGATGCGCTGGATATGCGCCGGCACCGTGGCGTAGTTCGCCAGTTGCTGGTTGGCGATACGCAGGGCGATGCCCGGCAAAATCAGAAACCCCAGCAGGCTGTAGAGGGCCAGAGCAGTCAACAAGGCGCCAATCGCGCGAATCAATCCTTTGGGCATGTGCGGCGTCATCTCTGAATCGGAGTGCCTTGGAGTATGGCACGCGATTCTGGTTCCGAAGTACCTCGTGGGGGGCAGGATTGTTCAGATTGTTCTGTAGGACCAAGACACTGTGGGAGCGAGCTTGCTCGCGAAAGCGGCGGATCAGTCGAGAAATATGCTGACTGACGCGCCGCCTTCGCGAGCAAGCTCGCTCCCACATTGGATGGTTGCCAGTCCCGCAGGGGGGGGTTACAACTGCAGGATCAGGGTTTTCAGCGGTGGCTGTTGGTCCAGCGACGGGAAATCCGCGCCCGGAGTCATCACGCTCCATTCGCGCACCGGTCGCCCGGCCTTCTCTGCACAACGCAGGACCTGTTCGCGCCAGTCGTCCATGCTGACCTTCGCCAGATTGTTGCAGCAGATCAGCACGCCGTTGTCAGCGGTGGTCAGCAGCGCCGGCTTGAGCAGGCTCTGATAGTCGCGCAGCAGGTCGACGGTGCCGAAGGCGCTCTTGGCCCAAGCAGGCGGGTCGAGCAGCACCAGATCGTATTGGCGCTGGTCGAGGCGCTGATAGCTCGGCAGCTTCTGCCCGCGCCGCTGGCTGATCGGCAGCCCGGCAAGTTGACGGATCGCCGGGAAGTAATCGGACTGGATGAATTGCATCTCGGGCAATTGCGGGTTGAGCAGGCCGTTTTCTCGGCCGACTGCCAGATTGCCTTCGGCGAAGTCGAGGTTACACACCTCGCGCGCGCCACCGGCAGCGGCACTCAGGCCGACGCCACAGGTGTAGGCAAACAGGTTGAGCACGCTTTTGCCCTTGGCGTGATCCTTGACCCAGCCGCGGGTGTTGCGCAGGTCGAGAAACAGCAGCGGATCCTGCCCGGCATGCCGCCCGCGCACGCGATAGTTCAGGCCCCATTCGTGACCGACCAGATCCGCCAGCGCGGCGGCGTCGGCTTTGTAGACGCTGTCTTCGCGATCGATGCGCGAGTTGCCCCGGGAGCGGTCGTTGTAGACCAGCAGGGTGTCAAAGCCCAGGGTCTGATTGACCATGGCGTGCAGTTGCAGCAGGTCGTCACGCTCCAGGGTCTGGTGAAAACTTTGCACCAGCAATTGCGGACCGTAGCGGTCGACGGTCAGGCCACCGGCGCCTTCCTGGCTGCCGTGGAACAGCCGGTAGCAATCGGTGCCCTGGCTGTGCAGCTCAGCGAGCAGGTCCTGGCGTTTATCGAGGGCGGCGCGCAGCGCCTGATTCAAGGAAGACATGCGTGCGCCTTGCTGGTGAGAATTGAGGCGCGGGAGTTTAGCAGTTTGGCGGGCAACCGAGGTGCTTCCATCGCGAGCAGGCTCACTCCTACAAGGGATCAGTGTTGCGCAGGAAGGTCCCTGTAGGAGTGAGCCTGCTCGCGATGCTTTTCAGGTCAGAATTCCCATCCGCCGCTGTGCCCGCTGCACCGAGCCATTGCGCATCGCCCAGCGCAGCATCGGCGCACTGCGCTTCACGCTGGCTCGGATCAACTGGCGTTGCAGCGGGTTCTGCCGTATGCCGAACATGGCGCTGGCCCAGTCCGGCAACAGATCGATGCCGGCCTTCATCATCAAGTCGCCAAACGGACGGGCCAGCACGCTCGGTGCCGGGGCGTCGAGCAGCAGGCGCAGGACTTCGCGGCTGCGCTCATCACAGAGCAATTGCGGACGCATGCGTTGCAGATAGTCGGCCACGGCTTGCCGCGATTTCGGCACATCCCGCGCACCCAGGCGCTCGGCGACCACGGCAATTTCCGCGTAGTAGCGATCTTGATCCGCCCCCGACAATTGCGGATTGCGGTAACGCAAATGTGCCGCAAGAAAATGGCTGACCTCGGCCACATGCACCCAGGTCAACAGGTCCGGATCGCTGGCCGCATACGGCCGGCCATCCGGCGCAGTGCCGACCACTTGCAGGTGAATGCTGCGCACCTTGTCGATCAGCCATTCGGCGTCGCGGCGTGAGCCGAAGGTGGTGCCGGAAACAAACTGGCTGGTGCGGCGCAGGCGTCCAAGCATGTCCTGACGAAAGTTCGAATGGTCCCAGACCCCGGCCAGCGCCAGCGGATGCAGGGCTTGCAGCAACAACGCGCTGATGCCGCCGATCAGCATGCTGCTGAAATCGCCGTGCACTTGCCAACTGATCGAGTCCGGGCCGAACAGCCCGGGATCGCCCTTGGGATTTTCCAGATCGAGCTGGCCAAGGGACAGACCAGTCAGGCTCATGAGTTGGTTTTCGATACGGCTGCGGATGAATTCCATGACAACTCATTGGTGGTGGAGGGCGCGGGCGGTTGGCCGCGCCGGAGATGTTACTGGTTCAGGCGTTTGTCGATCAGGCCCTGGACCACGCTCGGATCGGCCAGGGTCGACGTGTCGCCGAGGCTGTCGAGTTCGTTGCAGGCGATCTTGCGCAGGATCCGCCGCATGATCTTGCCTGAGCGGGTTTTCGGCAAGGCCGGCGCCCACTGGATCAGGTCCGGTTTGGCGAAGCTGCCGATTTCCTTGCTGACGTGGGCCAGCAGTTCCTTCTTCAGATCGTCGCTCGGCTCGACGCCGTTCATGGGGGTGACGAAGGCGTAGATGCCCTGGCCTTTGACGTCGTGCGGGTAACCGACTACGGCGGCCTCGGCGATGCTGTCGTGCAGCACCAGCGCGCTTTCCACTTCGGCGGTGCCGATGCGGTGGCCGGAGACGTTGATCACGTCATCGATGCGTCCGGTGATCCAGTAGTCGCCGTCCTCGTCACGGCGTGCGCCGTCGCCAGTGAAGTAATAGCCGGGGTAGGGTTTGAAATAGGTGTCGACCATTCTTTGCGGATCGCCGTAGACGCTGCGGATCTGCGCCGGCCAGCTGGATTTGATCGCCAGCACGCCGCTGCCGGCGCCTTTGATCTCCTTGCCGTGCTCATCGAGCAGCACCGGTTGCACGCCGAACATCGGCTGCGTGGCGCAACCCGGTTTGATGCGTTTTGCACTGACCAACGGGCTGAGCATGATCCCGCCGGTTTCGGTCTGCCACCAGGTATCGACAATCGGGCAGCGCTGCTCGCCGACCACGTTGAAGTACCATTCCCACGCTTCCGGGTTGATTGGCTCACCGACACTGCCGAGTAATCTGAGGCTGGCGCGCGACGTTTTCTTCAACGGTTCGGCACCTTCGCGCATCAGCGCACGCAGGGCGGTCGGTGCGGTGTAGAAGATGTTCACTTTGTGTTTGTCGATCACCTGCCAAAAGCGCGAGGTGCTCGGATAACTTGGCACGCCTTCGAAGATCAGCGTGGTCGCGCCGTTGGCCAGCGGGCCGTAGACGATGTAGCTGTGGCCGGTCACCCAGCCGACGTCGGCGGTGCACCAGAACACTTCGCCATCGCGGTAATCGAGCACGTATTTGAAGGTCATCGCCGCTTGCAGCAGGTAGCCGCCGGTGGTGTGCAGCACGCCCTTGGGTTTGCCGGTGCTGCCGGAGGTGTAAAGGATGAACAGCGGATCTTCGGCGTCCATCGGTTCTGGCGGGCAATCGTCGCTGACGTCACGTACGGCCTGGTGATACCAGAGATCACGGCCCTCGACCCAATCGACCTGGCCTTGGCTGCGTTCGACTACGACGACGGTGCTGACGTCCGGGCAACTTTGCAGGGCCTTGTCGACGTTGTGCTTGAGTGGCACGAACTTGCCGCCGCGTACGCCTTCATCGGCGGTGATCACCGTGCGGCAGTCGGCGTCGAGAATGCGGTCACGCAATGAGTCCGGGGAGAAGCCGCCGAACACCACCGAGTGAATCGCGCCGATCCGCGCGCAGGCGAGCATGGCGTAGGCCGCCTCGGGGATCATCGGCATGTAGATGCACACCCGATCACCTTTTTTCACCCCACGGCTTTTCAGCACATTGGCCAGACGGCAGACGTGATGGTGAAGTTTTTTGTAGGTGATCTGCGCTGATTCGGCCGGGTCGTCACCTTCCCAGAGGATCGCAGTCTGCTCGCCGCGCTGGGCGAGGTGACGGTCGATGCAGTTGTAACTGACGTTCAGTTGACCGCCGGCAAACCAGGACGCTTCACCGGTTTTCAGGTCGTAACGCTGAACGGTCTGCCACGGTGTGCTCCAGTCGAGGAAGCGGGTGGCCTGTTCGGCCCAGAAGGCGCTGGGGTGTTCAATGGATTCGCGGTACAGACGCTTATAGTCGTCCTGACTCAACTGCGCAGCCCGGCGGACGGCATCGGCTTTGGGGAACGTGCTGATATCGAACATGACGGTTCCTTATTCTTGTTGTGCGAAGAATAAAGATGCGCCGAGAGGGCCAAGGGTTCAAGCCGCATCAGGAATCTGATGTTTGAGCCTGATTTTGAATACACCCTAAAACAACTGTAGGAGTGAGCCTGCTCGCGATCGCGGGGTGTCAATCAGCATTGATGTTGAATGACACACCGCGATCGCGAGCAGGCTCACTCCTACAAGGGATTTTTTGCCCACAGGATCCGGGGAACCAAAACCTGTGGGCCGCACTATCAAATCACCCGCGGTGACGACCGCGGAAGTAGTTGATCAGGCCCTGGGTGGAGGCATCGTCAGCAACGGTTTCATCGCTGCCGACCAGACGGTTGTAAACGCCTTTGCCCAGTTCCTTGCCCAGTTCCACGCCCCACTGGTCGAAGGCGTTGATGCCCCAGACCACGCTCTGCACGAACACTTTGTGCTCATACATGGCGACCAGCGCGCCGAGACGACGCGGGCTGATACGCTCGACCACAATGGTATTGCTCGGGCGGTTGCCCGGGATCACCTTGTGCGGTGCGAGTTTGTGCACCTGCTCTTCGCTCATGCCTTTTTCGCGCAGTTCGGCTTCGGCTTCCGGCAGGGTCTTGCCGAGCATCAGCGCCTGGCTCTGCGACAGGCAGTTGGCGTACAGCCACTGATGGTGATCGGAGACCGGGTTGAAGCTGACGATCGGCACGATGAAATCGGCCGGGATCAGTTGGGTGCCCTGGTGCAGCAACTGGTGATACGCGTGTTGACCGTTGCAGCCGACGCCACCCCAGATCACCGGGCCGGTATCGGTCGACACCGAGGTGCCGTCCTGACGCACGCTCTTGCCGTTGGACTCCATGTCCAGCTGTTGCAAGTGCTTGGTGATGTTGCGCAGGTAGTGGTCGTACGGCAGGATCGCGTGGCTTTGCGCGCCCCAGAAGTTGCCGTACCACACGCCGAGCAGGGCCAGCAGCACCGGCATGTTCTGTTCGAACGGTGCGCTCTGGAAATGCTGGTCCATGGTGTAGGCACCGGACAGCAGTTCCTTGAAGTTGGACATGCCGATGGCCAGGGCAATCGGCAGACCGATGGCCGACCACAGCGAGTAACGACCGCCTACCCAGTCCCACATCGGGAAGATGTTTTCTTCACGGATGCCGAACGCAACGGCCGCGGCGTTGTTGCTCGATACCGCGATGAAGTGGCGATACAGCTCGGCTTCGGAACCGCCCTGAGCCAGATACCAGGCGCGTGCGGCCTGAGCGTTCTTCAGGGTTTCGAGGGTGTTGAAGGATTTCGACGAAACGATGAACAGTGTGGTTTCGGCGCGCAACTTTTGCGTCAGTTCGTGGAACTCACTGCCGTCGATGTTCGCCAGGTAGTGGCAACGCACGCCTTTCTGCGCGTAGGACAACAGCGCTTCGGAGACCAGCTCCGGGCCGAGGAACGAACCACCGATGCCGATGTTGACCACGTCAGTGATCGGCTTCTCGGTGTAACCACGCCACAGGCCGTCGTGGATGCGGCCGACCAGATCCGTGATCTGGTTCAGCACCTTGTGCACTTCCGGCATCACGTTGACGCCGTTGACCGATAGCTTGTCGCCGACCGGACGGCGCAGGGCGGTGTGCAGCGCCGGGCGGCCTTCGGAGGCGTTGACGATTTCGCCGTCGAACAGCGCTTTGATCGCGCCTTTCAGATCGACTTCATTGGCCAGACCCACCAGCAGGTTGCGGGTTTCGGCGTTGATCAGGTTCTTCGAATAATCGAGAAACAGTCCGCAGCTGCTGAGCGTGAATTGATTGAAGCGCTGCGGATCGGCGTTGAAGGCTTCGCGCATGCTGAAATCCTGCATGGCTTGGCGGTGATCTTTCAACGCCTGCCAGGCAGGCAGAGCGGTAACGTCATGAGGAGTGCGGTAGTACGCCATCGCTGCGGTTTTCCTTTTTACTTGAACGGCCTTTTGAACACAGAACAGACCGATACGCCATGTTTGGGCGAGGGTCAAATGCGTCGACACGATTTTTCAACGCAGGGCGAATACAGTAAACCTCGCGCTGCGATCTGTCTTGACTTCTTCTGACCTGTTCCCTGTACTTTTTTAACATCAATACCGGGAACGGGCCGACCAACGGAAGGGGAGTGGCGCGTCGAAGCGGCTCAGGCCACCTGAACCGGAATGGCGTTGCTGGTGTGGCTGAGCTCGTTGCCCGGCGCCATGTACAGCATGCGCGGCTTGAAATTCAGCAGTTCCGCTTCGCTGTAATGGGCGTAGGCGCAAATGATCACGCGGTCGCCGACCTTGGCTTTATGCGCGGCTGCGCCATTGACCGAAATCATCCGCGAACCCTCTTCGCCACGAATCGCGTAGGTGGTGAAGCGCTCGCCATTGTCGACGTTATAGATCTGGATCTGCTCGTACTCACGGATGCCGGACAAGTCCAGCCACTCGCCATCAATGGCGCAGGAACCTTCGTAATCGAGTACCGCATGAGTGACTTCGGCGCGGTGCAGTTTGGCCTTGAGCATGATGGCGTGCATGAGGGATTTCCCGGGTTGGAAGCAAACGGCGGGCAGTGTGCCCGAAGGCTTTGGGGGCGGCAATATGGTCTGTGTGGACACCAGAAACCAATGTGGGAGCAGGCTTGCTCGCGAATGCGGTGTGTCAGTCAACCTATCTGCTGAATGATGCACCGCATTCGCGAGCAAGCCCGCTCCCACAGGGGTATTGCGGTGTTTTTTAGACTGGGGTATCGAGGTTCAGGTGCAGGTTGTCGATCAACCGCGTGGTGCCGAGGAACGCCGCCACCAGAATCACCAGATCGCGGTCTTCTGCCGTCGCCGGACGCAAGGTCAGGGCATGACGGATTTCCAGGTAATCCGGACGCAGGCCGGCGGCTTCCAGCTGTTGCACCTGAGCGGCGATCAGTGCCGGAAAATCACGCTCGCCTTGTTTGATCGACTCGGCAATCGTGCTCAGGGTGCGGTAGACCACCGGGGCCACCGCGCGTTGATCTTCGCTGAGGAAGCCATTACGCGACGACAGCGCCAGGCCGTCGGCTGCACGCACGGTGGGTTCGCCGATGATCTGGATTGGCATGTTCAGGTCATGCACCAGCGCGCGGATCACCGCCAGTTGCTGGAAGTCTTTCTGGCCGAAGATCGCCAGATCCGGCTGAACCATGTTGAACAGCTTGCTGACCACGGTCGCCACGCCCTCGAAGTGCCCCGGACGGCTAGCGCCGCACAGGCCTTCGGACAGTTGCGGCACGCTGACCCGGGTCTGCCCGGCCATGCCGTCGGGGTACATCTCTTCGACGGTCGGGGCGAACAGCAAGTGGCAGCCGGCTTGCAGCAGCTTTTCCTGATCCGCCGCCAGGGTGCGCGGGTACTTGTCGAGGTCTTCGCCGGCGCCGAACTGCAGCGGGTTGACGAAAATGCTCGCGACCACGAAGTCCACGCGCTGGGTGGCTTTGGTGATCAGCGCGACATGGCCGCTGTGCAGGTTGCCCATGGTCGGCACGAAGCCGATGCGCTTGCCTTCACTGCGGGCGCGGGCCACGGCGGCGCGCAGTTCGCGTACGGTTTTAACGGTGTTCATGCAGAGAATCCGTGTTCGATCCCAGGGAACGTGACGCCTTTGACTTCATTAACATAAGCCTTCAATGCTGACTGGATGCTGTCTTGGCCGTTCATGAAGTTCTTCACGAATTTCGGCACGCGACCGGTGATCGACAGGCCGAGCATGTCGTGCAGCACCAGTACCTGGCCGTCGGTATCGCTACCGGCGCCGATGCCGATGACCGGAATCTTCACGGCCTGGCTGATTTCGGCGGCCAGTTCGCTCGGCACGCATTCGAGCAGCAGCATGGCTGCGCCAGCCTGTTCCAGCGAGATCGCGTCGGCACGCATCTGCCGCGCCTGGTTCTCGTTGCGGCCCTGCACTTTATAGCCGCCAAGAATGTTCACCGCTTGTGGGGTCAGGCCCATGTGCGCGCAGACCGGCACACCGCGCTCGGCCAGCAGGCGGATCGACTCCGCCAGCCACAGCGCACCTTCGACCTTGATCATGTGCGCGCCGGCCTGCATCAGCGTGGCGCTGTTGGTCAGGGTTTGTTCGATAGTGGCGTTGGCCATGAACGGCAGGTCAGCCAGAATCAGGGCGTCGGTGTTGCCGCGTTTGACGCACGCGGTGTGGTAGGCCATTTCTGCGATGGTCACCGGCAAGGTGCTGTCGTGCCCTTGCAGAACCATGCCGAGGGAGTCGCCCACCAGCAGCACTTCGACACCGGCCTCGTTGCAGGCGTGGGCGAAGGTCGCGTCATAGCAGGTCAGCATGGTGATCTTTTCACCTTTCTGCTTGAGGCTCTGGAGCGTGGTCAGGGTGATGGCTGGCATGTAAAAAATCCTCGTTCAGGCGCTCTGGAAACTACTGCGAGTAACGCGCGTGATTCTTCGTCTACTCAGGCGCACGCTCTTTTGTCGTGCTTATAAGGCCTGGATTGCGCCCGTATGTGCCGGGTTGGCGGCAGCGGGACGCCTATAGTCGTGAGGAGCCAAGCGGAAGTCAATTGCGTGTGTTACCGCATTGTTACGAGGGGAGTGTTACCGGCGTTACTGATGCGATTCAGCGGCGCGGCGGGGCTGATTGGCGGGTTTTTTGTCCGACAAAAAATCAGAATTGGAATACTCGATGTGGGAGCGGGCTTGCTCGCGAAAGCGGTGGGTCTGTTGACTGATTGAGTGACTGACACGACGCTTTCGCGAGCAAGCCCGCTCCCACAGGAGGTGTGGTTTCAAGCGTGCGCGAGGCGTTCGAGGCCTACGAACGGGCAGGCGGCGAGCAGATCGGACAGCGCGCGGCCATCGGCCAGGCGCAGGTCTGCGGGAGCCAGTTCGGCCAGCGGATACAGAGCGAACGCCCTTTCCTGAATCTGATAATGCGGGACTTTCAGGCGTGGCTCGTCGATAAGCCGATCGCCGAACAGCAGGATATCCAGATCCAGCGTACGCGGCCCCCAACGTTCCAGACGCTCGCGACCCTGATCGTTTTCGATCGCTTGCAGCGCATCGAGCAGATCGAGCGGCGCGAGATCACTGTCGAGGGCGGCGACCGCGTTGGTGTAACGCGGTTGTCCCGGCAGCAGTGAATCGCTCTGATAGAACGCCGAAACACCAGCAAGGGACGTCTGCGGCAATTGCCCCAGCGCGTTGAGCGCGCTGCGCAATTGTTCGGCCGGGTCAGCGAGGTTGCTGCCCAGGCCGATATAGATGCGTTCCATGCCTTATTCGCCCGAGGCGCTCGGAGCTCCGGCGCGCTTGCGCTTGGAACCGCTGCTGCGGCGACGTTTGCGCGGCGCGCCGCTGGCGTCATCGCCCTTGCCGCTGAGTTCGCGAATCATCTCGCGACGTTCGCTGTCGTTGGCGTCCTGATAGTCCGTCCACCATTCGCCCAGACTGTCGGTCTGCTCGCCAGCGCTTTCACGCAGCAGCAGGAAGTCGTAACCGGCGCGGAAGCGTGGATTGTCCAGCAGCAGGTCGGCGCGTTTGCCGCTGCGGCGTGGCAAGCGTTCCTGCATGTCCCAGATTTCGCGGATCGGCATGGTGAAGCGCTTTGGAATGGCGATGCGCTGGCACTGCTCGGCGATCAGCTCGTGCGCACCTTCCTGCATCGCCGGAATCGGCGGCATGCCACGCTCTTGCAGACGCAACACGCGGGCCGGCAGGGCAGGCCAGAGCAGGGCGGCAAACAGGAACGCCGGGGTTACCGGTTTGTTCTGCTTGATGCGCAGGTCGGTGTTGGTCAGCGCTTCGCTGATCAGCGTGTGGGTGTATTCCGGGTTGTGCTCCAGTGCGTCGGCACTGGCCGGGAACAGCGGGGCGAACAGTTGCAGATCGACCAGCATCTCGAACGTGATCGCGCCATGGCCGGAGAGGAACAGCTTGAGCACTTCCTCGAACAGGCGGGCCGACGGAATTTCGCGCAGCATCGGCGCCAGTTCGCGAATTGGCTGCACGGTGTGTTTTTCGATGCCGAAATTCAGCTTGGCGGCGAAACGTACGGCTCGCAGCATGCGCACCGGGTCTTCCTGGTAACGCTGCTTCGGATCGCCGATCAGGCGGATCAGGTGATTGCGGATGTCGTGTACGCCGTTGGCGTAATCGAGAATGCGCTCGCTGACCGGATCGTAATACAGGGCGTTGATGGTGAAGTCGCGGCGTTGCGCGTCTTCTTCCAGGGTGCCGTAGACGTTGTCACGCAGAATCCGCCCGCTCTCGTTGCGCGAAGACTGGTTGCTGTCCTCGTCGTCTTCATTGACCGGGTGATTGGCGCGGAAGGTCGCGACTTCAATGATTTCGCGACCGAAATGGATATGCACCAGTTTGAAGCGGCGACCGATGATCCGCGCATTGCGGAATTCGGCACGGACTTGCTCGGGGGTGGCGCTGGTGGCGACGTCGAAGTCCTTGGGCGTGATGCCCAACAGCATGTCACGCACGCAACCACCGACCAGATAGGCCTGGTAGCCGGCGCCCTGCAAGCGTTCGACGATATTGACCGCATAGCGGCTGAATTGCCCCTTCTGCAGCGAATGTTGGCCGCTGTTGAGCACTTCAGGGGTGCTGCGGATGTGTTGCGTACGACGCACGGGAGTTCGGAATGACTGGAACAGCTTCTTCAGCATGGGATGCACTGTTTGAAGGAATGTTCGGCCATACCAAAGAATGACCGCATGATGGGCGCAGATTCTAGCATTTAGTCGGGGGATGGTGTAGGACGCAGCGGATTTGCGCTGTAAGTCGCAGGCTAAAGGCTTTGGGGGCGGGTTTTTGCGGGGGGGAAGAAACTACAAGGGGAGCCGAAGCTCCCCCAGAAGTAGTTGCGTGCTCTTTTTATTATTGATTCGGGCTTCTTGTTTTTGTTGAGTGCCCTCGCCATGAAGCTTTTCCTTCATGACCCTCCCAATCGGGAGCCAAGAGCAAACGGATTGCTTTGGTCGCTGTGTTGCAGTGATCTTGCGATCCAACCAGTACAGGCTCTGTCTTAGGACAGTTTTTGTTGTTCTCGGCCTGGTCGTGGGGCTAGCCCCAAATACAACGCCTCTCCAAAAGAATCAGTTAGCTGCGCCTCTCGCCGTCTTGTTTTTATTGTGCGTGAGTCGATTCGTCTTATTTTTATTGTCTTGTGCATTGCTTGTTATTGTTCTTGTACCAAACATATAGCAGGTGCCGTGCCAACTTTTGCGAAGCCCAATAAAACAAGGGGTTAGGTCGATATAACGGTTTTCTCGGGGCGAAAAAAAGCCGGGGTTTCGTTACCGATAACCCCGGCTTCTGTTACGTGAAAGGACTGAGGTAACAGTTTTTTCACATCTTCAAGCGTTACGCGCACACTCGACAGGTAACGTTCAGCTCTCGCTGGTGACCCCGGTCTTGCGCCGTGGAATACCCAGGCGCTGGCGGCGTTCCCACAGGCACTTGCGGCTGACGCCCAGTTTGCGCGCCAGTTCGGTCTCGGTCATGTGGTCCTGATGCTCAAGAACGAAGTGCTGGAAGTAATCTTCCAGCGACAGGTCTTCCGTCGGCTCATGGCTGCTGTTGCTGGTGTTACCTGCGGTTTGCGCAGGCAAGCCGATGAACTCGTCGTCTTCCAGATCGCTCAACTCGATGTCGATGCCCAGCAGGTCGGCAGAGATTTCCGGGCTTTCGCTCAGGATCACTGCGCGCTCGACTGCGTTTTCCAGCTCGCGCACGTTACCCGGCCAGGAATAGTGCCGGATGGCCTGTTCGGCATCGGCGGCAAATTTCAGGTCGGTACGGTTGATGCGCGCACTCTGGCGAGCGAGGAACGCCGTGGCGATTTCGTTGACGTCGGCGCCACGTTCGCGCAGAGCCGGCAATTTCAGGGCGATCACGTGCAGGCGGTAATACAGGTCTTCACGGAACTGGCCGATTTTCGCCAGGCTCTTGAGGTCGCGGTGGGTCGCGGCGATCAAACGCACATCGACTTTTTGCGACTGCACCGAACCGACGCGGCGAATCTCGCCTTCCTGCAGCACGCGCAGCAGGCGGGCCTGGGCTTCCAGCGGCAGTTCGCCGATCTCGTCGAGGAACAGCGTGCCGCCGTCCGCCGCTTCCACCAGACCGGCGCGACCGGCGCTGGCGCCAGTGAACGCGCCTTTTTCGTGGCCGAACAGTTCGGACTCGATCAGGCTTTCCGGAATGGCGGCGCAGTTCACCGAAATCATCGGTGCCTTGGCACGCTTGGACAGGTTATGCAGGGCGCGGGCCACCAGCTCTTTACCGGTGCCGGACTCGCCCTGGATCAGGACATTGGAATCGGTCGGTGCGACCTTGCGGATCTTGCTGTACAGATCCTGCATCGGCGGGCACGAGCCAATGATGCCGATCTCGCCGTTGCTGTTGTCGACAGACGACTTGCCGCTGCCGTTGGCTGCTTTGCCGGCAGGCACTTCGCCGGCGGCAGGCGTCGACTGGTGATCACGCAGGATCCGCGCGACCGCCTGAAGCATTTCATCGTGATCGAAAGGCTTGGCGATGTAGTCCACCGCGCCCATCTTCATCGAGTCGACCGCCGAGCGCAGGCTGGCGTAGCTGGTCATGATCAGCACCGGTTTGCCCTGGCCAAGCTTGATCAGCTCGGTGCCGGGGGCGCCAGGCAGGCGCAGGTCGCTGACGATCAGATCGAATGTGGGAATACTGAAGCGTTCTTGTGCTTCCTGCACAGAACCGGCTTCGCTGACCTGATACTGGTTACGTTCCAGCAGGCGGCGCAAGGCGGAGCGGATAATGGTTTCGTCTTCGACGATCAAAATGTGCGGCATTGATTCGATACTCTCGACGGTCTCAGTTCACAGCGGACGTCGCTTCGACATGACGCGGTAAGGTCACCCGGATACGGGTGCCGCGCTGGCTTTGTACATCAGCCGGGCTGTCGATGGTGATTTGTCCATAATGCTCTTCAACGATGGAATAGACCAGTGCAAGGCCCAGACCGGTACCTTCACCCGGATCCTTGGTGGTGAAGAAAGGTTCGAACAATCGGTCCATGATGTTCTGCGGAATACCACTGCCTTCGTCTTCGACGATCAGATCGACCGTGTGTTCGCCGGCTTCACTCTTGACCCGTACGGCACTGTGCGGCGGCGAGGCGTCGCGGGCATTGGAGAGCAGATTGATCAGCACCTGGGCGAGGCGCTGCGGATCGCCTTCGACCCAGTGATCGGGGTCGCACAGGTTGTAGAACTGCACTTCGAAGTTGCGCCGGTTCAGCGCCAGCAGGCCAATTGCATCCTGCGCGACTTCGGCCAGACAGACGGGTTCGTCGCTGTGCTGGTGGCTGCCGGCGTGGGCGAAGCTCATTAGCGACTGCACAATGCGCGACACGCGCTTGGTCTGTTCGAGAATCTGCCCGCTGATTTCCGTCAGTTCGCCATCTTCTTCACGCTCTTCGCGCAGGTTCTGCGCCAGACAGGCGATACCGGTGATCGGGTTGCCGATTTCATGGGCCACACCCGCCGCCAGTCGGCCGATGCTCGCCAGACGCTCGGAGTGCACCAGTTTGTCTTCAAGCATTTGGGTTTCGGTCAGGTCTTCCACTAGCAGCACCAGGCCGCTGTTGCCCGGGGCCAACGGTTCATCGATCGCTGCTTTGTGCAGATTGAGCCAGCGGGTCTGGCCGTCGAGGGCCAGGTGCTGTTTGTGCAAGTGTTCGTCGGGCAGGTTGATGAAGCCTTGCAGCAGTTGCTTCCACGGATTGGCGATGGTGCTCAGGCGCGAACCCACCACCCGTTGCGCGGCGATGCCGGTGAGTTCTTCCATGGCCTTGTTCCACATCAGGATCTCTTGATCCTTGGCCAGCGAGCAGACGCCCATTGGCAGTTCCTGCAGGGTCTGGCGGTGGTAGCGGCGCAAGGCGTCGAGCTCGGCGGCCAGCCCGGTGAGGCGCGAGTGGTAGTCCTCGAGGCGGCTTTCAATGAAGTGGATGTCTTCGGTTACGTAGTTCTCGCCGCCAGCCTTGTACGGCAGGAAGGTTTCGACCATGTCCTGCGCCACGCTCGGGCCCATCAGGCCGGAGAGGTTGGCTTCGATGCGGTCGCGCAAGCGGCGCAAGGCATAAGGACGGCGTTCGTCGAACGGCAGATAGAGGTCGCGCAGGGCCTGCTCGACTTCTTTCTGCGCCGCCTTGGCGCCTAGCGGTTTGGCCAGTTGCGTGGCGAACTCCTGGGGCGAGGCGGCGTGCAGTTCACGACGTTGCGGACGGCGCACGTTATCCACCGCGCAGGCTTCGGCGGCGCTGGCTTCTTCAGGGCTGGCGTTGGTGAACAGAGAGATCAGCGTGAACATCAGCACGTTGGCCGCCAGCGAGGCAATGGCCGCCATGTGCCAACTGGTGTCGTCCAGCACGTAGATCATGTTCAGCAGTGGAATGTAGAAACCCTGCAGGTTGCCGACCAGTGGCAACAGCATGGTCACCACCCACACCAGAATCCCCGCCAGCAAGCCGGCGATAAAGCCGCGACGGTTGGCGGTCGGCCAGTACAGCACCGAGAGCACGCCGGGCAGGAATTGCAAGGTTGCAACGAAGGCGACGATGCCGAGGTTGGCCAGGTCCTGTCCGGCGCCGAGCATCAGGTAAAAGCAGAAACCGGCCATGATGATCGCAACGATCAGCGCCCGGCGGGTCCACTTCAGCCAGCGATAGATATTGCCTTCGGCCGGCGGCTGATAGAGCGGCAGCACCAGATGGTTCAGCGCCATGCCCGACAGTGCCAGGGTGGTGACAATGATCAAGCCACTGGCCGCTGACAATCCGCCGACGTACGCCAGCAAGGCCAGCGGTTTGCTGTTGGCGGCAATGCCGATGCCGAGGGTGAAGTATTCCGGATCGGTGGTGGCGCCGAGCTTCAGGCCGGCCCAGAGAATCAACGGCACCGCCAGACTCATCAGCAACAGGAACAGCGGCAGGCCCCAACTGGCACTGACCAGCGAGCGCGGGTTGAGGTTTTCGGTGAAGGTCATGTGGTACATGTGCGGCATCACGATCGCCGAGGCGAAAAACACCAGCAACAGCGTGCGCCACGGCCCTTCCTGCAGCGGCGTGTGCAACGCGGCGAGGGCGGTCTGGTTTTGCAGCAGCCACAGTTCAAGCTGTTGCGGGCCGTCGAACACGCCGTACAGCGCATAGAGGCCGACGCCGCCGAGGGCTATCAGTTTGATCACCGATTCGAAGGCAATCGCGAACACCAGCCCTTCGTGTTTCTCGCGGGTGGCGATATGCCGGGAGCCGAAGAAGATCGTGAACAGAATGATCAGCGCACAGAACGCCAGCGCGACGCGGCTCTGGATCGGCTCGCCGGTGAGGATGCCGATGGAGTCGGCCACCGCCTGAATCTGCAACGCCAGCAGCGGCAGTACGCCGATCAGCATGAAGATCGTGGTCAGTGCGCCGGCCCAGGTACTGCGGAAGCGGAAGGCGAACAGATCCGCCAGCGACGACAGTTGATAGGTGCGGGTGATTTTCAGGATCGGATACAGCAGCACCGGCGCCAGCAGAAACGCGCCGGACACCCCGAGGTAACTGGAGAGAAAGCCGTAGCCGTACTGATAGGCCAGGCCCACGGTGCCGTAAAACGCCCAGGCACTGGCATAGACCCCCAGCGACAGGGTGTAGGTCAGCGGGTGGCGAATGATCGCTCGTGGGATCATGCCCCGTTCGCTGATCCAGGCGACGCCGAACAGCACCGTCAGGTACGCGGCGCTGACCAGGATCATCTGGGTCAGGCTAAAGCTCATCGGCATCTTTTTGGCTCTGCAGGATGAAGGTCACGACAATCAGGATCAACCAGAGCAGATACGGCCGATACCAGGCGCCCGTGGCGTCGATCCACCAATCCATGATGGCTGGTGAAAACAGATAGATTCCCACGACCAGAAGCAGGACCAAGCGATAGATGTACATCCCGGCCTCTCTTTTTTATGCGCGTGCCCGAAAACGTGCGGCGATGGTAACGGATGGGCGCGCCACTGCAAGTGTCGTCATTGCAGTTGCGCTTCGGGCAGGGTCAGTGTGCGCGGGATCTTTGTCGCATCCCAGTGGGCTGCGCCCCATTTGAGCAATTCCTCGGGTGTGGCATGGGCCAGTTCGGCACCGGGGTTTTGTCCCAGCGCTCGCAGGGCCCGCAGCAGCAAAGGAGTGGCCTGATCCGCCTCAAGCGGCGGCGAACGGTAGGATTTGCCGAGTTTGTTGCCGTCCGGCTGCGTGATCAATGGCAAGTGCAGATAGCGCGGCTGACGCAGGCCCAACAGTTCTTGCAGGTAGAGCTGGCGCGGCGTGGAATCGAGCAGGTCGGCACCGCGTACGATGTCGGTGATGCCTTGCCAGGCGTCATCCAGCACCACGGCCAGTTGATAGGCGTAGAGGCCGTCGCGGCGGCGAATCACGAAATCGCCGACGTCGCGCCCCAGATGCTGGCGGAACTCGCCCTGCACGCGGTCGATGAAGTGGTATTCCAGTTCCGGCACGCGCAGGCGGATCGCCGCGTCTTGCTGCTCATGGCCGGCATTGCGGCACAAGCCCGGGTAAATGCCGTGATACGGCTCCAGCTGCTTGCGCGAACAGGTGCAGGCGTAGGCCAGGCCGTGATTGAACAGACTGTTGAGGACTTCGGCGTAGGCAGCGTGCCGGTCACTCTGGCGCACCATCTCGCCGTCCCATTCGAAACCGTAGCTTTCCAGCGCCTTGAGAATCGCCGCCTGCGCGCCGGGCTCTTCCCGGGGCGGATCGAGATCTTCCATGCGCACCAGCCAGCGCCCGCCGACCGCGCGCGCGTCGAGGTAAGAGGCGAGGGCGGCAACCAGCGAGCCGAAGTGCAGGTGGCCACTGGGGGTGGGGGCGAAGCGGCCGATGTAGGCGGGGGCGGTTTTGGCAGTCATGTGGACAATATAACTTTTCAGGATTCGCGCAGATTACCCCTGTGGGAGCGGGCTTGCTCGCGAAAGCGTCGGCTCAGACATCTTTGATGTTGAATGACACACCGAATTCGGGAGCAAGCCCCCTCCCACCAAAAGCGCAAACAGGGCAAAAGGTAGAAACATTACCCCTGTGGGAGCGGGCTTGCTCGCGAAAGCGTCAGTTCAGACAACCTGGATGTTGAATGGCCGGCCGCATTCGGGAGCAAGCCCCCTCCCACAAAAGCAAGGCAAAAGGGCAAAGGCAAAAGGCAGAAACAAAAACGGAGCGTTCGCACGCTCCGTTTTTCGTTCAGGTCGAGATTACTTGCCGACCTGCTTTTCCTTGATTTCCGCCAGGGTCTTGCAGTCGATGCACAGATCGGCGGTAGGACGGGCTTCGAGGCGCTTGACGCCGATCTCGATGCCGCAGGATTCACACCAGCCGTACTCTTCGTCCTGGATCAGTTCGAGGGTCTTGTCGATCTTCTTGATCAACTTGCGCTCGCGGTCGCGGGCGCGCAGCTCGAGGGCGAATTCTTCTTCCTGGCTGGCACGGTCGGCCGGGTCAGGGAAGTTGGCCGCTTCGTCTTTCATGTGATCAACAGTACGGTCGACTTCCTGCATCAAGTCCTGTTTCCACTTGTTCAGGATCTTGGTGAAGTGCGCGCGCATGGGAGCGCCCATGTACTCTTCGCCGGCCTTCGGAACGTAAGGTTCGAAGCCGCTGATCGTCGCTTGCTGCTGTTGCTTTGCTTGGGTGGGCATGAAATGGACCGCCTCTACTCTTGTAATCCATTGCGCAGGATTGCTCCATCACCGACACCTGCCGGCCCTGCGGCTGCAAGCGGGCGAACTTACCAGATCAATTCGGCCCGCGCTACTCCCGGATGTCGAGGCCCCGGCAGGTGGCGCTTGCAGATGTTTGGCAAGCCGTGTCTGGCGCTGATGAAAGCCTGTTCAATCACTGATTTTAGTCAATCCTGGAGCGTACGCGCATATCGTTACAGTCCAGCGTTCTTGAGGCTGTGACCGCGACGGGTTCTCGCTCGTTCCGGCAGATGGGTAGAATCGTCTCTTTTTCCCCGTCGAAGGAAAACCAATGGCTCAGCCTTACAGTGCGCGCAGTCGTGCGATCGAACCGTTCCATGTAATGGCGCTGCTGGCGCGGGCCAACGAACTGCAGGCCGAAGGTCACGACGTGATCCACCTGGAAATCGGCGAGCCGGACTTCACCACGGCCGAGCCGATCATCCGTGCCGGGCAGGCTGCGCTGACGGCGGGCAAGACCCGCTACACCGCCGCGCGCGGAATTCCCGAGCTGCGCGAGGCGATTTCCGGGTTCTATCAATCGCGTTACGGCCTGAACATTGATCCGCGGCGGATCCTGATCACGCCGGGTGGCTCCGGTGCGCTATTGCTGGCCAGTGCCTTGCTGGTCGATCCGGGCAAACACTGGCTGCTGGCGGATCCGGGCTACCCGTGCAACCGGCACTTTCTGCGACTGGTCGAAGGCGCGGCGCAATTGGTGCCGGTCGGGCCGGAGGTGCGTTACCAACTGACCCCGGATCTGGTGGCGCGGCATTGGGATCACGACAGCGTTGGTGCGTTGGTGGCATCGCCAGCCAACCCCACCGGTACCATCCTGACCCGCGATGAACTGGCCGGGTTATCCACCGCGATCAAGGCGCGGCACGGGCATCTGGTGGTGGACGAAATCTACCACGGCCTGACTTATGGCACCGATGCCGCCAGCGTGCTGGAAGTGGATGACAGTGCCTTTGTCCTCAATAGTTTCTCCAAATATTTCGGCATGACCGGTTGGCGGCTCGGCTGGCTGGTGGCGCCGGATGCGGCCGTCAGTGAGCTGGAAAAACTCGCACAGAACCTCTACATCAGCGCCCCGAGCATGGCGCAGTACGCCGCACTGGCCTGTTTCGAACCGGACACCATCAGCATCCTCGAAGAGCGCCGCGCCGAATTTGGCCGCCGCCGCGACTTCCTGCTGCCGGCGTTGCGCGAATTGGGTTTCAATATCGCCGTTGAGCCTGAAGGTGCGTTCTACTTGTATGCAGATATCAGTCAGTTCGGCGGTGATGCCTTCGCGTTCTGTCGACATTTCCTAGAAACCGAGCATGTTGCCTTTACTCCAGGGCTGGACTTCGGGCGTTATCAGGCCAGTCACCATGTGCGTTTTGCTTACACGCAAAACCTCCCTCGCTTACAGGAAGCGGTGGAACGTATCGCTCGCGGCTTGAAGAGCTGGCAAGGCTGATGCGCTTTTATCCGGCTCTGGAAGAGGCGCGGCTGATTCGTCGCTACAAACGTTTTCTGGCGGACGTTGAAACGGTCAATGGCGAGTTGTTGACCCTGCACTGCCCGAACACCGGCTCGATGCTCAACTGCCAGGTCGAGGGCGGGCAGGTTTGGTTCAGTCGCTCAAACGACCCGAAGCGCAAACTGCCCGGCACTTGGGAAATCGGGGAAACGCCGCAGGGTCGACTGTTCTGCGTGAACACCGGCCGCGCCAACGCCCTCGTTGAAGAGGCGCTGCAGGCCGGTGTCATCAGCGAGTTGAACGGCTTCACGGCGCTTAAACGCGAAGTGGCATACGGTCAGGAAAAAAGCCGTATCGATTTCCGCCTTGAATACCCGAGCGGGCCGGCCTATGTGGAAGTGAAAAGTGTCACTTTGGGTTTTGACGGGACGAATGTCGCGGCGTTTCCCGACGCAGTTACCCAGCGCGGCGCCAAGCATCTGCGCGAGCTGGCGCATCTGGCCCGTGACGGTATTCGTGCGGTGCAGTTGTATTGCGTCAATCTCAGCGGGATTGAAGCGGTGCGGCCGGCCGAAGAAATCGATTCGGCCTACGCCAATGCCCTGCGTGAAGCGGTGGCGTGCGGGGTCGAGGTGTTGGCCTACGGCGTGCGTTTGAACCACGAAGAGATGGTGATCGACCGGCGGCTGGACGTTTTGCTCAACGGTTAAACATCTATCCACAACCCTTGGGCATCTTCGCGGCAGGGGATGGCGGTCAGGGATCGCCCGGCGCAGGGCCCGGCGACGCATTCACCGTCCTCGATCAGAAACAGTGCGCCGTGGGTGGCGCACTGGATAAGGCTGTTGCTCGGGTCGAGAAACTGGTCGGGGTGCCATTCCAGACCGACGCCGCGATGCGGGCAACGGTTGAGATAAACATAGGCCTGACCATTGCGGCGTACGGCAAACAGTTTGTTGCCGTCGATGTCGAACCCACGGCTGCCGGCCTCAGCGAGATCGGCGCCGGCGCACAAAAACTTCATGGCTATCCTCAAGTGTCGGCTCGTTTCAGGAAATGTCCGAGCTTGACGTTTAAATGCAAACAATTATCAAATGGCCGCCTTCGCCCACTGCGCGCAACCGCCGTCAAGGATACTTGGCCCGCTGGTTCGCTGCCCGGGAAAACTTTTCAAGGAAAGCTGCGTATGCGCCTGATTACCCGCGTTGTTGTGCTGTGTGTCGGACTGCTCGCCAGCCTTCAGGCGACAGCTGCCGATTTGCCACAACGTTGGGTCAGTGCCGGTGGTGCGCTATCAGAGTGGGTGAGTGCGTTGGGCGGCGAATCTAAACTGGTCGGCGTCGACACCACCAGCCAGCATCCGCAATCGCTGAAGAAGCTGCCCAGCATCGGCTATCAACGCAGTCTCTCGGCAGAAGGCATTCTCAGTCTGCGCCCGGACATCCTCATCGGCAGCGAGGAAATGGGCCCGCCGCCGGTCATCGCCCAGGTGAAGAGCGCGAAGGTGCGGGTCGAACTGTTCTCGGCACAGCCGGATCTGCCGACCCTGGAAAAAAACGTCACGCATCTGGGGCAGTTGCTCGGCGCGCAAGCCCAGGCGGCGCAGTTGCTGGAAAGTTATCAACAGCAGCTAACCGCGCAGAAAGCCCGAGTCGCCGAGTTGCAGACCAAACATAAAGCGCCCGGTGTGCTGGTGCTGATCGGACATGCCGGCGGCAAGCCATTGATTGCCGGCAAGGACACTGCCGCCGACTGGCTGCTGCAACGGGCCGGCGGACATAACCTGGCGACGCATACCGGTTACAAACCGTTCTCCGTGGAGTCGCTGGCCGGGCTCGATCCTGAGGTGCTGGTGTTTGCTGATCGCGCGTTGAGCGGCGAGGCGGCGAAAGCCGCACTGTTCAAGGAAAACCCCATTCTCAATTCAAGTCGTGCGGCCAAGGCCGGGCGGGTGCTGGAGCTGGATCCGACGCTGCTGGTCGGCGGGCTCGGGCCGCGTTTACCGGCGGCACTGAAGGATTTGTCTGACGGCTTCTACCCGACCGCGAGCGGCCAATGACCGTATTGGTCAAACCACGAAGCCTGTTTATCGGCCTGGCGCTTCTGTGTTTGCTGGCCATCTGGCTGTCGTTGGCGTTGGGGCCGGTGAGTCTGCCGCTGTTCGATACGTTACGCGCGGCTCTGCGCATGCTCGGCGTGCCGCTGGCGCCGGATGGGCTGGAGCAGGCTGAGCTGATTCTCGGGCAAATCCGTCTGCCGCGCACCTTGCTTGGATTGGCTGTCGGCGGTGTGCTGGCGTTGTCCGGTGTGGCGATGCAGGGCTTGTTTCGCAATCCGCTGGCCGATCCCGGGTTGGTCGGGGTTTCCAGTGGGGCAGCGCTGGGTGCGGCGGTGGCGATTGTCGGCGGGTCATTTTTTGGCGGTTTGCCGGAGTGGTTCGGGCCGTACCTGTTGTCGGCGTGCGCGTTTCTCGGTGGACTGGGGGTGACGGCGCTGGTCTATCGGCTCGGTCGGCGCAACGGCCAGACTAACGTCGCGACCATGCTGCTGGCCGGGATCGCCCTGACGGCATTGGCAAGCTCGGCGGTGGGGCTGTTCACCTATCTGGCGGATGACGCGACTTTGCGTACGCTGACTTTCTGGAATCTGGGCAGCCTCAATGGCGCCAGTTACGCGCGTTTGTGGCCGTTGCTGATTATCAGCACTGGCGTCGCGCTTTGGTTGCCGCGGCGTGCCAAGGCGCTGAATGCGTTGTTGCTCGGTGAATCCGAGGCGGGGCATCTGGGGATTGATGTCGAACGGCTCAAACGTGAATTGGTGTTCTGCACGGCGTTGGGTGTTGGCGCGGCGGTAGCGGCAGCCGGGATGATCGGTTTCGTCGGGCTGGTGGTGCCCCATCTGGTGCGTTTATTGGCCGGGCCCGATCACCGGGTGTTGCTGCCAGCGTCGGTACTGGCGGGTGCGAGCCTGTTGTTGCTGGCGGATCTGGTGGCGCGGCTGGCGCTGGCGCCGGCGGAGTTGCCGATCGGTATCGTCACGGCGTTTATCGGCGCGCCGTTCTTCCTCTACCTGTTGCTGCGAGGTCGTGCCTGATGCTGCGTGCGCACAATCTGCACATCCGTCGCGGACGCAAGACCGTCCTCAGCGACGTCACCCTGCAGCTTGAACGCGGTGAGGTGTTGGGTGTGCTCGGACCGAACGGTGCCGGCAAAAGCACCTTGCTCGGTGCCCTGTGCGGTGAGCTGGCGGCCAGTGAAGGTGAGGTGTTGCTCGACGACAAGGTGCTGAGTCACTGGACAGGTACGCAACGTGCCCAGCGCCTGGCGGTGTTGCCGCAGGTGTCGACGCTGGATTTTGCCTTTCGCGTGGAAGAAGTGGTCGGCATGGGCCGTCTGCCTTATCAGAGCGGTCGGGCGCGCGACGACGACGAGATCGTTGCGGCAGCGCTGGCCGCTGCGGATGCCGGGCATCTGAGCGGGCGCAGTTATCTGGCGTTGTCGGGTGGCGAGCGCCAGCGCGTGCATCTGGCGCGGGTGCTGGCGCAGTTATGGCCAGGGCAGGCCGGACAAACCCTGTTGCTGGATGAGCCGACCTCGATGCTCGATCCCTTGCATCAACACACCACGTTGCAGGCGGTGCGCGAGTTTGCCGATCGTGGCGCGGCGGTGCTGGTCATCCTGCATGATCTGAATCTGGCGGCGCGCTATTGTGATCGGGTGTTGCTGCTCGAAGGCGGGCGCCCGGTGGCGCTGGATACGCCGCAGCAGGTCTTGCGACCGGATACGCTCAAGGCCGTGTTCGGTCTCGAAGTATTGGTGCAGCTGCACCCGGAGCGTGGGCATCCGCTGATCATCGCCCGCTGATTTCTCATCGAGGTGATGGTATGCGCGGGATCTGGTTGTTAGCGGTGTTGATGCTTGCTGGGTGTCAGCATGTTGCTGCGCCACCACCGGTCAGCGGTGAGATACGCGATCTGCACAGCGGCCAGGTGTTGACGGCGCAGGAACTGCTGGCGCGTCTGGCCAAGCCGCAACAGCTGATCATTGGCGAGCAACATGACAACGCCGATCATCACGCTGTGCAGTTATGGCTGTTGCAGGCGCTGGGTGAGCAGCGGCCCCAAGGCAGCCTGCTTTTGGAGATGCTCACGCAGGATCAACAGCCGAAGGTTGATCAGGTTCGTCATGCGGCAACGCCGCCCAGCGATCTTGCCGCCGCACTGGCCTGGCAGGATGGCTGGGACTGGAATCTTTATGGACCGATCGTTCGGTTCGCCCTCACGCAACCCTATCCGCTGTTGGCGGCCAATCTGGATGACGGCGAAATCCGCGCTGTCTATCGCCAGTCGCCCACCCTGAGCGGTGTTCGCAGCAATGCGGCATTGGTGAAAGCCACGCTGCTCGAACAGATCAGCGACTCACATTGCGGCTTGCTGCCCAAATCACAGATGCCGGCGATGCTTGCTGTTCAACAACAGCGGGATCGGCGTATGGCCGAACGCTTGATGGCTGCGCCGACGCCAGCGTTACTGTTGGCGGGTACCTAGCATGCGCGCAAGGATGTTGGCGTGCCGCTGCATGTGCTGGATTTGGGCGCAGCCTGGGCGCCAACAGTGCTGATGCTGGCCGAGCAGGGCGCCGAGGTGACTGCGGCGATGGCCGATTACGTCTGGTACACCCCGGCCACGCCCGCGCAGGATTACTGCGCACAGATGCGCAAACAGTTCGGCCAGTGACTTTTCCACAGGCAAAAAAAGACCCGGTAAAAACCGGGTCAAATAACCGTGATTAGCCTGATGAGGAGATAATCTGAGAGTCCGAACCAAGGGCTTTTCAGAATATCGACTGATCTCGCGACCAGTTGTGATAATCATAGCGATTCTCATTAGCGAGTCAACCACTGTTTTTCCGTTTGCTTGATTTAGTCGTGCAAATGGCCGGAATGTCCCGGAAACAGGGGGCTTAACGCGCAGCCTTGATCGCACTCAGTTGCGTGATCTGCTGATTAAGCTGGCCGATGCGCCTGGCCATGCTCTCAATCAGGCTGTGGGCAATCTTCGGATTGTTACGGGTCATGCTCAGAAACTGTTCGCCTGGAATCAGCATCACCGTGCTTGGCTCGCGAGCGATGACAGTGGCATTGCGCGGTTCACCGGTGAACACCGCCATGGCGCCGAAAATCTCGTCCTTGGGCACTTCGCCGACCTTGTGCCCATCAACAAACGCTTCGGCATGCCCCTCGATGATCACGAAGACGTGATCAGCGGCATCGCCCTGCCGGATCAACACCTCACCGCTTTCGACCCGTTTGAAGCCATTGGTGCTGCGAAACTCCCGTGGCTTCAGTTCGGCCACCGCGTGTGCCAGCAGCGCCATCTGCCCCAGCAGATACTCAAGCCATTGCTCGGCCCGGCCCGGCTCGGCGTACAAATGCTGGAACAAATCGGTTCGCCGATAGGGCAGCAAGCGCAATGGCCCGTCGCTGCGCAGTCGGCAATCGGCCCAGGCGTCACCTTGCTGTAGACCGATCAGATCGCCTTCCTGCGAGTAAAACAGCGCACGACCGCCGATATAGCCGTGGATCACGCCTTCTGTCAGCAGAAACAGCTGATTGTGTGGGAGCTGCTCCATCAGGTCGTCAGAGATTTCTGGCTCAAAGGCTGGCCCGCACGGCGCAAGGCCTTCCAGCCAGCGCGCGGGCAAGCTCTGCAAACGATTGATCAGTGCATCGACCGGTGCCGATTGTTCTCCGAGCAGATACATGGCCGTCAGTGCCTGTTCAGTTCTTGTGGCGCGAGGAAATGGCTTCGAGCTGCTTGTTCAAGGCGTCTTTGCGTTCGGCCGGGATGTCGTTCCAGTGCACATCCATCAGTGCCCCTTCGATCGCGTACAACAACACCTTTGATGCGCGAAACCCGCGGGTACGCACGGCCCGATAGGCGTCCACCGCCCCCAGGCGACGCAAGTCCGAGGCGCTGTGGATGCCCACGGCATGCAGCCACTGCGCCGACGTCTTGCCAAGATTCTTCAGGTGTTGCAGTTCATCATTCATCAAGCCTCCTTGCGACGGCCGAATGGTGCGTGGGCGATCTTCTCAGGAGTGTAGCCATCAGTAGGAAAAGCGTGGTTGTTTGGTCGGATTCGACGCAAACGCTTCTAAGAAAGGCGATGAGATCTGGCGAATGCAATAGTAAGGAGTGTGTCGCATACAACTGTAGGAGTGAGCCTGCTCGCGATAGCGGCGTAACAGCCGACATCCATTTTGAATGTCAGTCGGCTATCGCGAGCAGGCTCACTCCTACAAGGGGAGGGTGTTGTGTCAGGGGCTGCCGATGGTGCTCAGCGTGTGCGATAGCGCAGGCGGGTGCCGAAATTCATCGACATCAGGATCTCGTCCGCACTCAGTTCCGGCGGGAAGTACGCGCCGGAAATCTGCGCATGGGCCAGGCTCGCGCCTTCGAGTGATGCATTACGGAAGTCGATGCCACGCAAATCGGCAGAACGGAAGTAGGCGTCCCGGAAATCCACGCCATCGGCGTTCAGTTCACGCAAGTCGAGACCACGAAAGTCGCCACCGACCATGTCGATCGGGCCGTCGTTCGGGCGTTCCTTGTTGAAGCCTGTGATGTCGTCTTTGTGCAGCAAGGCAAAAAGCGGGGTGTCGAGAAGTTTCGGCTGGCTCATGTCACATCACCTGTTGGTTTTATGACGCCAGTATAGTGCCACTATTTGACGGCCGTGAAGCAAGCGAGGGCTTCACGGCCGAAATAGTTTCTTACAGGCCTGGCAGGCGCTGGCGGATCTGTGCAACTACGGTGTCGAGGGTCCCGCTTTCATTGGTTTGTACGCGTTTGCTGCGCAGAATTTCTTCTGGCGTCAGCGCTTCGCGGCTGGCCTGCTGGGCCTCTATTACCGCCAGCGTGGCGTCGGAAGGATCTTTCTTGTCAGCCTGACGAATCGCCAGCCAGCTCTCGATCACGGCTTGCGGTGCGTTGCAGTCGAGGATCAGGAACGGCGTGCCGGTGGCTTCGGCCACTTGAGCGGCGTTGTCGCGTTGCTCGCGCTTGAGGTAGGTCGCATCGATCACCACCGGGAAACCGGCGTGCAGGATCACTCCGGCAATCTCATGCAGGCGGGCATAGGTGGCAACGCTGGCGTCGGCGCTGTAAATCCCGGCCTGCACGTCGTTGGCTACGGTCTGCTCGCCGAACAGGCGCTTGCGCTCGACATCGGAACGCAGGCGAATCGCGCCCAGCGCTTCGACCAGACGCATCGCCACGTGGCTCTTGCCGACAGCCGATACGCCGTGGGTGATGGCCATGAAGCGCGATGGAATGGTGCTGTAGCTTTCCGCCAGGTTGGCGTAGTTGCGGTACTGGCGCAGGGTGGTTGCGCGCTGCACTGGGGTGGCATCCGCCGGCATGCTGAACAGCGCGACTTTGGCACGAACCAGTGCGCGGTAGGCTTTATAGAAGTTCAGCACTTCCAGGCCTTGATAATCGCCGGTCAGCTCCAGGTATTGGCTGATGAAGCGGCGGGCCAGGGATTTCAGGCCACGGTCTTCCAGGTCCATCGCCAGGAAACCGGTGTCGGCCCAGACGTCGGTGAAGCGGAACGGTTCGTTGAACTCGATGCAGTCGAAGATCACCACTTTGCCATTGATGACAGTGGCGTTGCCCAGGTGGATGTCACCGTGGCATTCGCGAGTGAAACCCTCGGCCTTGCGCTGGCTGAACAGTGCCTTGAGACGATCGAAGCTGCTCTCAGCCCAGGCTTGCAGGGCCTCGAGTTGCAGCAGATCGTTTTTGTCGCTGAGGAACGGCAGGATCTGCTCGAAGTTCTGGCGCACCGGGGCCATCACGCTGTCCGGGGTCCCGGCCTCGTGTTCGGCCGGGACTTTTGGCGCACTGAGGTGGAATTTGGCGATCTGCTCGGCCATTTCATCAATGTGCTGGGTGGTCAACTCACCGTTGGCTTGCAGGGTGCTGAGCAGGCCGGTCTGCGGGAATTGACGCATCTTCAGCACATATTCGATCACCGGGCCGTCGCCACCCAGTTGTGGCGCATCAACGCTGCCGGTCACTGGCAACACGTCCAGATACAAATCGTCGGTCAGACGCTGGTTCAGGCGCAGCTCTTCAGCACAGAAATGTGCGCGGGATTCGAGGCCGGTGAAGTCAAGGAAGCCGAAATTCACTGGCTTCTTCACTTTATAAGCAAACGGGCCGGTGAGGATCACCCACGAGATATGGGTTTCGATGACCTGGAACCCTTCGACGGGGTGCGGGTAGAGGGCCGGGTTTTGCAGGGCAGCGATCAGGGACTGGCTCACGGGCGATCCTTCAGAGACTGGGAAATTCGAGGTCGCCATTATGGCCGCTCGCCAGCCTGACGCAAACCTCGGAGCGCTCCTGTTGAGTATGAATAAAGTGCGTATAATCCGCCGCCATGACTCGAACTCGATCCCCCCGTACCAAGAAAAAACCAGTCTCCAAGGGCCTCAGCCCATGGTTGAGCTGGGCCATTAAACTCAGTCTGGTCGGCCTTGTGGTGCTGGCCGGCTTCGCCGTTTACCTCGATGCCGTGGTGCAGGAGAAGTTCTCCGGCAAGCGCTGGACCATCCCGGCCAAGGTATACGCGCGTCCGCTTGAGCTGTTCGTCGGACAAAAGCTCAGCAAGGACGATTTCCTCACCGAGCTCGATGCCTTGGGCTATCGCCGCGAAGCCGTGAGCAATGGCCCCGGTGCTGCTGCCGTCAACGGCAATACCGTTGATCTGAACACTCGTGGCTTCCAGTTCTATGAAGGCCTGGAAAAAGCCCAGCCGGTGCGCGTGCGCTTCTCCGGCGACTATGTGGCCGAGCTCTCCGGGCTCAATGGCGGAAAATTGTCCGTGGTGCGGCTTGAGCCGCTGATGATCGGCGGCATCTACCCGAAAAACCTCGAAGACCGCATCCTGATCAAGCTCGATCAGTTGCCACCGTACCTGCTGGAAACCCTGGTAGCAGTGGAAGATCGCGACTATTACAGTCACTGGGGCGTGTCGCCGAAGTCGATTGCCCGGGCCATCTGGGTCAACACCTCTGGCGGCAAGATGACCCAGGGTGGCAGTACGCTGACCCAGCAACTGGTGAAGAACTTCTACCTCACCAACGAGCGCAGCCTGAGCCGCAAGCTCACCGAAGCCATGATGGCGATGCTGCTGGAGCTGCACTACGACAAGAAGGAAATTCTTGAGGCCTACCTCAACGAAGTCTTCGTCGGGCAGGACGGTCAGCGTGCCGTGCACGGTTTCGGTCTGGCCAGCCAGTTCTTCTTTGGTCAGCCACTGTCCGAGCTGAAGCTGCATCAGGTCGCGCTGCTGGTCGGCATGGTCAAGGGCCCGTCCTACTACAACCCGCGCCGCAACCCCGAGCGCGCGCTGGAGCGGCGTAACCTGGTGCTCGACGTGCTTGAGCAGCAAGGCGTGGCGACTGCCGAACAGGTTGAAGCGGCGAAGAAAATGCCCTTGGGCGTGACCACGCGCGGCAAGCTTGCCGACAGCTCGTTCCCGGGCTTTATCGATCTGGTCAAACGCCAGTTGCGCGAAGACTATCGCGACGAGGACTTGACCGAAGAAGGCTTGCGGATCTTCACCAGTTTCGACCCGATTCTGCAGATGAAGGCCGAAGCGTCGGTGAATGACACCTTTAAACGCCTGGCTGGACGCAAGGGCTCCGATGACGTGGAAGCGGCGATGGTCGTGACCAACCCGGAAACCGGCGAAGTGCAGGCGATGATCGGCAGTCGTCAGGCCAGTTACGCCGGTTTCAACCGGGCGCTGGACGCCGTGCGGCCGATCGGTTCCCTGGTCAAGCCAGCGGTGTATCTGACCGCACTGGAAAAACCGAGCCGTTACACGCTGACCAGTTGGCTGTCGGATGATCCGCTGTCGATCAAAGGCGCGGACGGCCAGGTGTGGAAGCCACAGAACTACGACCGTCGCTCCCACGGCACAGTCTTCCTCTATCAAGGGCTGGCGCATTCGTACAACCTGTCGACCTCGCGCCTGGGTCTGGAAGTCGGTGTGCCGAATGTGCTCAAGACCCTTGCGCGTCTGGGCGTGACCCGGGAATTCCCGGCGTTCCCGTCGATGCTGCTCGGGGCTGGCGGCATGACCCCGATCGAAGTGGCGACCATGTATCAGACCCTCGCCAACGGTGGTTTCAATACGCCGATGCGCGGGATTCGCAGTGTGCTGACCGCCGATGGCGAACCACTCAAGCGTTATCCGTTCCAGATCGAGCAGCGTTTCGATCCGGCGTCCATCTACCTGATCCAGAACGCCATGCAGCGTGTGATGCGTGAAGGTACCGGCAGCTCGGTTTATAACGTGCTGCCAAAGACCCTGACGCTGGCCGGCAAGACCGGTACCAGTAACGATTCGCGTGACAGCTGGTTCGCCGGTTTCAGTCAGGATCTGCTGGCGGTGGTCTGGCTGGGTCGCGACGACAACGGCAAGACCCCGTTCACCGGGGCGACCGGTGCATTGCAGGTCTGGACCAGTTTCATGCGCAAAGCCGATCCGCTGCCGCTAGACATGCCGCAGCCGGACAACATTGTGCAGGCGTGGGTCGATTCGCGTACCGGGCAAGGCTCCGATGCCAACTGTCCGGGGGCGGTGCAGATGCCGTATATTCGCGGCAGCGAACCGCCACCCGGCGCCGCGTGTGCAAGCGAAACGCCTGCCTCGCCGGAGTCGGTGATGGATTGGGTCAAGGGCTGGATGAATTAAGCAAAGAGGGTTTCAAGTGAACAAGTGGTTGATTCCAGCGGTGACTGCCGTGGCTTTGCTCAGCGGCTGCTCTACCGTGCAGCGTGGTTCGATCCCGGTGGTGGACTCCGGCACAGCCGTATCCAACAGCGAACGGCTGTCGGCCAACGGCGGTTTCCGCAAGACGACGGTCAAACGCCCAGTCCAGGGCCAGGCGCAATCCCAGGCCATCCCGCAAGGCGATACCGGCGTGGTGGTGATGGTGCCGGGTGGCGGCGCCACAACATCGGCACCGATCAGCTCCTCGCCGATCGTTCCGGGCCCGGCTTCCGGCGGAATCACCGCAGGGCCGTACAACCCGTCGCCGGTCGAATCGGCACCGATCAACTCCGGCAGCTACAGCATGCCTTCGACGCCAAGCGGGATTCCTTCGGCCAGCAGTGGCGGTGGTCTGTCGGCGGACGAACAGCTCGATGGCCCGGTGCTCGCCTTGCTGACCACTGCGCAACAGCAGCAGGCCGGTGGCGACCTCAACGGTGCGTCTTCCAGTCTGGAGCGCGCTCAACGCGTTGCCCCGCGTGAACCGCAAGTGCTCTATCGTCTGGCGCAAGTACGCATGGCTCAAGGTGATGCGCCACAGGCCGAGCAGTTCGCCCGTCGTGCACTGACCATGGCCAACGGTCGTCCGGACTTGCAGGCCAACCTGTGGGAGATCATCGCGCAGTCCCGTGAGAAACAAGGCGATTCCGCCGGCGCAGCGCTGGCTCGTCAGAAGGCCAAGGTTTCGCTGTGATGGATTCCCGTTTCCCGAAAATCGCCGATCAGTTGCTGCTGATCGAGCGCGAACTGCGCGCGCAGGGTTGGTGGGATGACGTTCAGCCATCGGCCGAAGCCCTGAGCAGTGTCGAACCGTTTTCGGTCGACACGCTGGATTTCGAGCAATGGCTGCAATGGATCTTCCTGCCACGGATGAAAATGATCCTTGAGCAGGATCTGCCGTTGCCCAATGCCTCGGGCATTCAGGAAATGGCTGAAATGGTCTTCGCCCAGCGCAATCTGCAGGGCAAGGATCGACAGCTGCAGGTGCTGCTCAAAGAGTTTGACCTGCTGATTACCGCTTCCCGCTAGAGCCGATCCCCTGTAGGAGCTGCCTGCGGCAGCTCCTACAGATTTTTATTCGCAGTTCTGCGCAATCTGCTTCTGCGCTTCGACAATGCGCTCCTGCCGCTGCGCATCATCCAGCCGCCGTAATTGTCCTTCCACGTCCTCCCTCAACCGCGGATTGTTCTGCAATTGCGCCAGGTTCGTCCGTGCCTGTTCGCAAAATGCCTTGAGCTGCGCCTGCTGCTCCGCCACCTGTTTCTTCACCTTGTCGTCGATGGCTTTCTGATCGCCCAGCGCACCACTGCCAGGCATGGCGGCAGGTTTCGTTGGGGGCGAGGAGGGCGTCTGCACAGTCGTCGCCGGCAGCCCTTGCGGTGGCTGCGCATCGAAGTGCGTGACGCCCTGGGCATCTACCCATTTGTAGATTTGAGCGGCCGAGCACCAGGGGCTGAGGCCGATCAGCAGAGTTAACAGAAGCGTTCGCATGCTGATTCCTTGGCAAAATTGCGCAATTGACGCTAACAGAGTAGCTGTTTTCAGGTTTTTTCTTGCGTTCTCATGTGCTTACCCACAATTAAGCACATTGACGGCTTGACTTGGAGAGGGCGAAACAGAAGAATCCAAAGTCCGCTGTAGAGGGACTGCCAGAAGCAGACCCACTCGGTAGATCATGAGGCGCATATCCGCGTCGACCTGTTACACCCGCAACGCGTTACCTCGCGCTGGGTGGGAAAGGCCCGCAACACTTGGGACGATCCCAATACTTGCTCAGTCAGTGCTGACGTAGTCGGCGACCACCGTCGCTCATGCTCTGCCGAGAAGTAAACCTATTAAGACCCGCCCCTTTTGTGTGGACGGTATTCTGGCGTTTTAGAGGTGAACAACGTGGAGCTTTTATCTGGCGGTGAGATGCTCGTCCGCTTCTTGCGTGACGAAGGCGTCAAATATATCTACGGGTACCCGGGTGGTGCTCTTCTTCATGTTTACGATGCCCTGTTCAAAGAACCGGAAGTGACCCACATCCTGGTTCGTCACGAACAAGCGGCCACCCATATGGCTGACGGTTACGCCCGTGCCACCGGTAAAGCCGGCGTGGTATTGGTGACATCAGGTCCTGGCGCCACAAACGCCATCACCGGTATCGCCACCGCCTATATGGATTCGATTCCAATGGTGATCATTTCCGGTCAGGTGCCAAGCACCATGGTCGGCACCGACGCGTTCCAGGAAACCGACATGATCGGTATCTCCCGGCCGATCGTGAAGCACAGCTTCATGATCAAGCACGCCTCGGAAATCCCGGAAGTCATGAAGAAGGCCTTCTACCTGGCGCAGTCCGGTCGTCCGGGCCCGGTCGTGGTCGATATCCCGAAAGACATGACCAACCCGGCCGAGAAGTTCGAATACATCTTCCCGAAAAAAGCCAAGCTGCGTTCCTACAGCCCGGCCGTCCGCGGTCACTCCGGGCAAATCCGCAAGGCGGCAGAAATGCTCCTGGCAGCCAAACGCCCAGTGCTCTATTCCGGTGGCGGCGTGATCCTCGGCAACGGTTCCGCACCGCTGACTGAACTGGCGAAAATGCTCAACCTGCCAGTGACCAACACCTTGATGGGCCTGGGCGGTTTCCCTGGCACCGACCGGCAGTTCATCGGCATGCTCGGCATGCACGGCAGCTACACCGCCAACCTGGCGATGCACCATGCCGACGTGATCCTGGCTGTCGGCGCGCGTTTCGATGACCGTGTGATCAACGGCGCGGCGAAGTTCTGCCCGAACGCCAAGATCATCCACATCGACATCGACCCGGCTTCGATCTCCAAGACCATCAAGGCCGACGTGCCAATCGTTGGCCCGGTGGAGAGCGTCCTGACCGAAATGGTCGCGATCCTCAAGGAAATCGGCGAGACCCCGAACAAGGAGTCCGTTGCCAGTTGGTGGAAGCAAGTCGATGAGTGGCGCGGTGATCGCGGCCTGTTCCCATATGAAAAGGGCGACGGCAGCCTGATCAAGCCACAGACCGTGATCGAGACCCTGTGCGAAGTGACCAAAGGCGATGCCTTCATCACTTCCGACGTGGGCCAGCACCAGATGTTCGCGGCGCAGTACTACACGTTCAACAAGCCGAACCGCTGGATCAACTCCGGTGGTCTGGGCACCATGGGCTTCGGTTTCCCGGCGGCCATGGGCATCAAGTTGAGCTTCCCGGATGACGACGTTGCCTGCGTCACCGGTGAAGGCAGCATCCAGATGAACATCCAGGAGCTGTCGACCTGCCTGCAATATGGCTTGCCGGTGAAAATCGTCATCCTGAACAACGGTGTTCTGGGGATGGTTCGTCAGTGGCAGGACATGAGCTATGGCAGCCGCCACTCGCACTCTTATATGGAGTCGCTGCCTGACTTCGTCAAACTGGCTGAGGCCTACGGTCACGTCGGCGTGCGCATCACCGATTCGAAAGACTTGAAGTCGAAGATGGAAGAGGCGTTCGCCATGAAAGATCGTCTGGTGGTGATCGATATTTCGGTCGATACCAGCGAGCACGTCTATCCGATGCAGATCAAAGACGGCTCCATGCGCGATATGTGGCTGAGCAAGACGGAGCGTACTTAATCATGCGGCACATTATTTCCCTGCTTCTGGAAAACGAACCCGGCGCTTTGTCTCGCGTAGTCGGCCTGTTCTCGCAGCGCAACTACAACATTGAAAGCCTGACGGTGGCGCCAACCGAAGACCCGACTCTGTCGCGTCTGACGCTGACCACTGTTGGCCACGATGAAATCATCGAGCAGATCACCAAAAACCTGAACAAGCTGATCGAAGTGGTCAAGCTGGTGGACCTGTCGGAAAGCGCTCACATCGAGCGCGAGCTGATGCTGGTCAAGGTCAAGGCCACTGGCGCCCAGCGCGCCGAGATCAAACGCACCACCGATATTTACCGTGGACAGATCGTCGACGTCAGCGCCAGCGTGTATACCGTTCAACTGACCGGTACCAGCGACAAGCTCGACAGCTTCATTCAGTCCATCGGCACCGCATCGATTCTGGAAACCGTCCGTAGCGGCGTGACCGGCATTGCCCGCGGCGACAAAGTACTCAGCATCTAAACCAAATTAGCGAATGGCCTGAACGGCCTGGATATATAGGGGAAATTCATGAAAGTTTTCTACGATAAAGACTGCGACCTGTCGATCATCCAGGGCAAGAAAGTTGCCATCATCGGTTACGGTTCCCAGGGCCACGCCCAAGCGTGCAACCTGAAAGATTCCGGTGTCGACGTAACCGTCGGTCTGCGTAAAGGTTCGGCTACCGTTGCCAAAGCCGAAGCTCACGGCCTGAAAGTGACCGACGTGGCCGCCGCTGTTGCCGGCGCCGACCTGGTCATGATCCTGACCCCGGACGAATTCCAGTCCCAGCTGTACAAGAACGAAATCGAGCCGAACATCAAGAAAGGCGCCACCCTGGCCTTCTCCCACGGTTTCGCGATCCACTACAACCAGGTTGTTCCGCGTGCCGACCTCGACGTGATCATGATCGCGCCGAAAGCGCCGGGTCACACCGTGCGTTCCGAGTTCGTGAAGGGCGGCGGTATCCCTGACCTGATCGCGATCTACCAGGACGCTTCGGGCAACGCCAAAAACGTTGCACTGTCCTACGCAGCTGGCGTGGGTGGCGGTCGTACCGGCATCATCGAAACCACCTTCAAGGACGAGACCGAAACCGACCTGTTCGGCGAACAAGCCGTACTGTGCGGCGGTACCGTTGAGCTGGTGAAAGCCGGTTTCGAAACTCTGGTTGAAGCTGGCTACGCGCCGGAAATGGCCTACTTCGAGTGCCTGCACGAACTGAAGCTGATCGTTGACCTCATGTACGAAGGCGGTATCGCCAACATGAACTACTCGATCTCCAACAACGCTGAATACGGCGAGTACGTGACCGGCCCGGAAGTGATCAACGCCGAATCCCGTCAGGCCATGCGCAACGCCCTGAAACGTATTCAGGACGGCGAATACGCCAAAATGTTCATCAGCGAAGGCGCGACCGGCTACCCTTCGATGACCGCCAAGCGTCGTAACAACGCCGCTCACGGTATCGAAATCATCGGCGAGCAACTGCGCTCCATGATGCCGTGGATCGGTGCCAACAAGATCGTCGACAAAGCCAAAAACTAAGTCGTCATCCTTGTACGAAAAACGCGGCCTCGGCCGCGTTTTTTCGTTTGAAACCGATGGTTCTGGTATAAAGCTGCATCGTTTGTGGCCGAACCGTCGTCACAGGCACCTGTCGAAACTTTCCAAACCGTTGCAAGGTAATGTCCATGAGCGAACGTCCCGAAGAGCCGAACCAGGCTTCTGACGCCGAAAGCCTGCTGCCCATCGATGAACATGTCGAGGAAGGGCACGACGCAGAAGGTCGTAAAGTCCGGCATCGTGGTATCTATCTGCTGCCGAATCTGTTCACCACTGCGAACCTGTTCGCAGGGTTTTATTCCATCATCAACTCGATGAGTGCCCAGGCTGCCTTGAGCGCCGGTGACTCTGCGAATGCGAGCAAGTATTTCGCCTTCGCCGCGATCGCGATTTTTGTGGCCATGGTGCTCGATGGTCTTGATGGCCGTGTAGCGCGCATGACCAATACGCAAAGTGCCTTCGGCGCCGAGTATGACTCGTTGTCGGACATGGTCGCGTTCGGTGTAGCGCCGGCGCTGCTGGCCTTTGGCTGGGCATTGGGCGACATGGGCAAGGTCGGCTGGATGGTCGCCTTCATCTATGTAGCCGGCGCGGCATTGCGTCTGGCGCGTTTCAATACCCAGGTCGGTACGGCTGACAAGCGATACTTCATCGGCCTGGCCAGCCCGGCAGCTGCCGGCGTGGTCGCAGGCATCGTCTGGGCGTTCAGCGATTACGGCATTCAGGGTTCGAAGATGTCGTTCCTGGTCGCCTTGATGGTGGCGGCTGCCGGCATGTTGATGGTCAGCAACATCAAGTACAACAGCTTCAAGGAGCTGGACTTGAAGGGGCGCGTGCCGTTCGTGGCGATCCTCGCCGTGGTGCTGGTGTTCGCCGTGGTGTTCAGCGATCCACCGCGAATTCTACTGCTGGTGTTCCTCGGTTACGCCGCTTCCGGCCCTGTGCAATATCTGTTGCGTCTTCGTCGTCACAAAAACGCCGAGTGATGTAATTTCCCGCATACTCCGCAGTCTATGGGTGCATCTGTCCTCCAAAGCTGCGGAGTTGCCATGCTGATCAAAATCCCCAAAGCGTCCGACTGCCATGAGTCGGATGTCACGCCTGAATCCATTTATCTTTCTCGTCGCCAATTGCTCGGAGCTACCGCGGCCGGTATCGCCGTGAGCAGCCTGCCGCGTTGGGCCAGTGCCGGGGATGCGGCGCGTTATGCCGATGTCGAGCCGGGCAAGACGCCTGCCTGGTTTGCCGAGAAGCTTCCTTCTACCAAGTGGGGCGCCGTCAACGCCAAGGACGAGGCGATCACGCCTTATAAAGACGCGACCCATTACAACAACTTCTATGAGTTCGGCACCGACAAGGGTGATCCGGCCGCCAATGCCGGTTCGCTGAAAACCGAGCCGTGGAGCGTTGTCGTCGACGGGGAGGTGGGTAAGCCAGGGCGTTACGCGCTGGAAGACCTCATGAAGCCGTACCAGTTGGAGGAGCGTATCTATCGCCTTCGCTGTGTTGAAGCGTGGTCGATGGTCATCCCGTGGATTGGCTTTCCGATTTCTGCACTACTCAAGCAGGTCGAACCGACCTCTAAAGCCAAATACATTCGCTTCGAAACCCTGCAGGATCCCAAGAGCATGCCAGGGCAGCGCTCGGGTTTTGCCCTGATCGACTGGCCTTATGTAGAAGGCTTGCGCCTGGATGAGGCGATGAATCCCTTGGCGATTCTGGCGGTAGGCATGTATGGCCGCGAGTTGCCGAATCAGAACGGTGCGCCGCTGCGTCTGGTGGTGCCGTGGAAGTACGGCTTCAAGAGTGTGAAGTCCATCGTGCGTATCAGTCTGGTCAGCGAGCAACCGAAAACTACCTGGCAGAGCATCGCGGCTGATGAATACGGGTTTTATGCCAACGTGAATCCGACGGTCGATCATCCGCGCTGGACTCAGGCGCGGGAACGGCGTCTGCCGAACAGTCTGTTCAAGCCGAATGTGCGTGATACACAGATGTTCAACGGCTACGCGGATGAAGTCGCTTCTTTATATACAGGGCTCGATCTGCGGAAGAACTACTGATGCGATATCCGTTCTGGCGTGTAGGCGTTTTTATCGCTGCGGCGATTTGGCCATTGCTTTGGTTTTATCAGGCGTTCGCCGATTTGCTCGGGCCGGATCCTGGCAAAGTCCTGGTTGATCGATTGGGGCTGGGGACGCTGGTATTGCTGCTGATCACTTTGAGCATGACGCCGTTGCAGAAATTGACGGGGTGGGCGGGCTGGATTGCTGTGCGCCGTCAGTTGGGACTTTGGTGTTTTGCCTATGTGGGTCTGCATTTGTTCAGCTATATGGCGTTTATCCTCGGCTTCGACTGGTCGCAGTTGGGCGTGGAGTTGCGTAAGCGGCCATACATTATTGTCGGCACACTGGGTTTTCTCGGGTTGTTGGCGTTGGCAGTAACCTCTAATCGCTACAGCCAGCGTCGTTTAGGTGTGCGCTGGAAGAAACTGCATCGGTTGGTCTACGTGATTCTGGGGCTGGGATTGCTTCATATGTTGTGGATCGTGCGTGCTGATCTCAAGGAGTGGGCGATCTATGCCTTTATAGGTGCAGTGCTTTTACTGCTGCGTGTGCCTGCCGTTGCCCGTCGAATCCCGCGTTTATTGGCTAAAAAGCAGGTTTTGCAATAAAACTGAAATTAACGGTTGACGGCAGATTCAGGAGGTCTATAATTCGCCCCACTTCCGGCGCAGTCGAAACGGAAAACTCCTTGAGATTC